>CALVIX010000003.1 GCA_944331895.1 uncultured Bacilli bacterium | reverse complement strand
GTATGTAGTGATTGATTCATACATCAATTACCTTTGGCAAAAGTTGTAGATAACTTCCTCAACGGCACCATATTGATTGTTAATCGAATTTATGAGTTTTTAATGTAGAGCAGATGTAGCCCTACATTTTTAATATGTTTTAACTAAATATATAAGGCATTAGAGATTTTAAAAAATATATGCCTTCCCTATGTTGACAGATAGGAAAACATTAGATTTTATGTTATAATATCTGTGAAAACGAGAAAAAGAAAACAGGTGAGAGCATGGATAAAATCATAGTAAAAGGCGCACGAGAAAACAATCTAAAAAACATAAGTATCGAGCTCCCAAAAGATAAATTGATCGTCATGACAGGTGTATCAGGTAGTGGAAAAAGTTCCCTTGCATTCGATACGATTTATGCGGAAGGACAACGTCGTTATGTCGAGAGTTTAAGTGCTTATGCACGTCAGTTTTTAGGTGGAACGGAAAAACCAGATGTCGATAGTATTGAAGGGTTATCTCCAGCAATTAGTATCGATCAAAAGACGACGAATAAGAATCCGCGTAGTACGGTAGGGACGGTAACAGAGATTTACGATTATTTACGTTTGTTATACGCTCGTATTGGTGTTCCTTACTGTCCAATACATCATCGTCCGATTACGAGTCAAAGTATCGAAGAGATGGTAAATCAAATCTTGAAATTGGAAGAACGTACGAAGATTCGCGTCCTAGCTCCTGTTGTACACGGAGAAAAAGGAACGCATAAAGATTTGTTTGATCGACTTCGCAAGGATGGATATGTTCGTGTAATCGCCGATGATATCGAGCATGATTTATCGGAAGAGATCGAACTAGAGAAAAATAAGAAACACAATATCGAAATTGTAATCGATCGTTTGATTATGAAAGAAGATATTCGCAGTAGATTGTATGAGTCGATCGAAACAGCGTGTAAATTAGCGCACGGAAAGGTTTTAATCGACGTCGTTGGTGGAGAGCCAATTTTGATGAGTGAGAGCTATGCTTGTCCGGATTGCGACTTTTCTCTACCAGAGTTAGAACCTCGAATTTTTTCATTCAATGCTCCATACGGTGCTTGTCCGGATTGTAAAGGACTTGGAATTAAATTGAAAATCGACCCGGATTTCGTTGTACCAAATAAAGATTTAAGTATTAGTGAAGGAGCGATTATCGCTTTAAATATTAAAGACGAGAGTAATATCAACTATACGGAATTGTCAACAACTTGTGCATTTTATGGAATCGATATGAATGTCCCAGTACGTGAATTAAAGAAAAAAGACTTAGATATTATTCTGTATGGTTCTCCGGATCCGATTGAGTTTCACTATGTGTCAAAATCTGGAAACACGAGAAAGACAACACGCCCTTATGAGGGAGTCATTACAAACTTAGAACGGCGTTATATGGAGACGAAAAGTAGTTGGATTCGCGATTGGATTGAAAACTTTATGACCGAGCTTCCTTGCCCGACGTGTCATGGAGCTAGACTGGATGCTTCTGTTTTATCCGTATTGGTAGGAAAGAAAAATATCTACGAGATGACGCAATTAAGCATCCGAGATCTATACGATTACTTGACAAATTTAAAATTGAGTAAAGAAAAAGCGGAAATTTCTCGTTTGATTTTAAAAGAGATCGAATCTAGGTTAAGTTTTTTAATTAACGTTGGGTTAGAATATCTTACACTCGATCGTAGCGCTGGAACGTTATCCGGTGGGGAAGCACAGAGAATTCGTTTGGCAACGCAGATTGGATCACGTTTAACAGGTGTATTATACGTACTAGATGAACCAAGTATCGGACTTCACCAGAGAGACAATAATCGTTTGATCAATTCTATGTTAGAAATGCGCGATCTTGGAAATACATTGATCGTCGTAGAACACGATACCGATACGATGTTAGCTTGTGATTATCTAGTCGATATCGGACCTGCAGCAGGAGAACATGGCGGACAAATTGTCGCTCAAGGAACTCCAGAAGAGGTAATGAAAAACCCGAATAGTTTAACGGGAATGTATCTATCTGGAAAAAGAAAGATCGAAGTTCCGGGAAAGCGACGTAAAGGAAATAAGAAATTTATCGAAATTAAGGGAGCAAAAGAAAATAATCTTAAGAATATCAACGTGAAGATTCCACTAGGTACGTTTACTTGCGTAACGGGAGTATCTGGTAGTGGAAAGAGTAGTTTGATTAACGAAATCTTATATAAAGCAGTCGCATCTAATCTATATAAATCAAAAGAAAAACCTGGAAAATTTAGAGCGATTAAGGGATTAGAAAACGTCGATAAAGTGATCGATATATCACAAACGCCAATAGGAAGAACACCGCGAAGTAATCCTGCGACGTATACAGGAGTATTCGATGATATTCGTGAGGTATTTACTCAGACGAAAGAAGCTAAGATGAGGGGATACGATAAAGGAAGATTCTCGTTCAATGTTAAAGGTGGACGTTGTGAAGCATGTTGGGGAGATGGCGTCAAGAAAATTGAAATGCACTTCTTACCTGATGTTTACGTTCCTTGTGAAGTTTGTGGTGGAACGAGGTATAATCGAGAGACACTAGAAATCAAATACAAAGGAAAGAGCATTTACGATGTTTTAGAGATGCGTGTCGAAGAGGCAATTGAGTTTTTTGAAAACATTCCGAAGGTAAAATCGAAATTACAAATGCTTGCAGATGTGGGATTATCCTATATGAAACTTGGTCAAAGTGCACCTACTTTATCTGGAGGAGAAGCAGGAAGAGTAAAGCTTGCGAAAGAGCTTCAAAAGAAACCTACAGGGAAAAGTTTATTCATTTTGGATGAGCCTACAACAGGATTACATTCAGAAGATATTAAAAAACTACTTGTAATTTTACAAAGAATAGTGGATAATGGAGATACAGTAGTAGTCATAGAACACAACTTAGATGTCATTAAGGTTTCCGATTATATTATCGATCTAGGTCCAGAAGGAGGAAATATGGGTGGAGAAATCGTAGCAACTGGAACACCGGAAGAAGTTGCAAAAGTAAAAGAAAGTTATACAGGTCAATATTTAAGGCCATTATTGAAAGGGTGAGAGGTATGAAATTTAAGTATATTATGACGAGAGATATTGTAGAGAGATTGATGAAAGAATCATATGTCCGCATGAATACATTCTATCTATGCGTATATACAATTCTTTATTTAACGATTAGTATGAATTTAATTAAATATAATTTAGGTATGGCATTTTTACTATATTTAATTGGATTTGTCATTTTATTGGTTTGTCTCATTATCTTTAGTAAAATATTTATGAAAATGCATATGGCTAAGAGTGATAAACAATCTAGCAAACGCTATGGAACCTTTGAGTGTACGATCGATAAAGATGGAATTTTGGAAATTTTGAATGGCGAAGAATCTATGACACATTGGGATCAAGTGACGAAAGTTGTCAATGCTCATTATATGGTTTTAGTTTATACGACGCGCAGTGGTATTACAGTACGCTATCGTAGAGCTAATTTCAAAGATAGGAAAGAGTACGACAAAGTTGTTGAGACGATTCAAAAATATTGGAAAAAAGAGAAAGAAAGAAGAAAAAAAGAGGGAAAGTAGGAGTTGTATAACTTCTATTTTTCATTGTGTGAGAATGTGAAAATGAATTGGAAACATTTGGCATCTTTCAAATTCATGATATAATACTTAATATAAGGAGAGTGAAATATGACACCACATAACGAAGCAAAAAAAGAAGATATTGCAAAAACTGTGATTATGCCCGGAGATCCCCTTCGCGCTCAATTTATCGCGGAACACTATTTAAAGGATGCGGTACTTGTCAATCAAGTGCGAGGGATGTATGCGTATACAGGAACTTACAAAGGAGAAAAAGTAACTGTCATGGCGAGTGGAATGGGAATTCCTAGTATGGGAATTTATTCTTATGAATTATATCATGTCTACGATGTAGATCGTATTATACGTATTGGAACAGCTGGTTCTTATTGTCCATCTCTTCGCGTTTCAGATGTATTACTGGTTACAGATAGTTTTTCGGAATCTAATTATGCAAGAGAACAAAATGGGACAAATTATCATGTGATGCATTCATCGGAAGATTTAAACAAGAGAATAGAAAGTACAGCAGCTAGACTAAAGATGCATTTGTATTTAGGAAAGGTACACTGTGGTGAAGCATTATACAAAGAACATGAAAATTATATAGATTATTACGAAAAAGAGAATTGTGTGTCTGGAGAAATGGAATCTTTTGCTTTATTTCATAATGCCAATGTATGTAAAAAGCAAGCTGCTTGCCTACTTACGATATCTAATAGTTTAGTAACAGGAGAAGAAACATCAAGCACAGAAAGAGAAAAAGGATTGAACGACATGATAACATTAGCACTTGAAAGTGTATTGGAAAAATAGGTGAGAAAATGAATTTAAAAGAGTTACCCAAAGTAGAGTTACACGTCCACTTGGATGGATCTGTTCGTATTCGTACATTGCAAGAGGGTCAAGATCGAAATATTAGAAACGATGTTGTCGCTCCAGATCAGTGTGCTGATTTAAAAGATTATTTAAATCGTTTTAGCCTACCTGTTGCTTATCTTCAAACGAAGGAACATATCACTCGTGTCACGAAAGAGCTGATTGAAGATTTAGAAAGGGAAAATGTAATTTACGCAGAAATTCGTTTTTCACCTATCAAATTGATGGAGGGAAATCTTACGATCGATGAAGTAATGGAAGCAGTATTAGAAGGAAGAAAGAACGCAAATATGACAGTGCAGTTCATCCTATGTATGATGCGAGGAGATTCGTTAGAACATAATTATGCCGTAATTGATTGCGCTAAAAAACATCTCGATAAAGGTGTATGCGCGATTGATTTGGCTGGAGATGAAGCGGGATATCCAACAAGGGATTATCGCGAATTGTTTACATATGCGAAAGCTAACCATGTTCCATTTACAATTCATGCAGGAGAAGTAGATATAGAAGATAGCATCGAAAGTGCACTTTCTTTCGGAGCAAAGAGATTAGGGCATGGGATTCAAGTATGTCATTATCCGAAGCTGTTGGACTTTGTGAAACAAAATCAAGTGTTACTAGAAATTTGTCCAACGAGCAATGTACAGACGCATGTAGTAAAGCGATATGAAGATCATCCGATCAAACGATTGATGCAATCTGGATGTAAGATTTCGATTAGTACGGATAACCGTACAGTTTCTAATATTACTTTGACAGAAGAGTATCAAAAATTAGTAAATGTATTTCAAATGACGGAAGTAGATTTGTTATCTTTTCAAAAGAATGCGATTGAAGCAGCCTTTTTAAATTCGTTGCAAAAGGAAACACTATATCAAAAGATAGCGCGATATGAAGATTACATAAAAGAATAGAAAATGGATAGACTATGTAAAGAGGTGACTTATGGAATACAAAAAATATGAGCTTTTACCATATCACTTACACGTGATTCATACTGAAAAATTTAAGACAGTAACGATCAAAGTTTGTTTGAAACGCCCCCTCGTTTCAGAGGAGATTACAATCCGAAATTTACTTGGAAACGTTCTTTTGGAATCTACGGAAAAACATCCGTCTAGAAGATATATGGGAATGATGACGGAAAATTTATATGGCTTTTCTTGTCAGATGGATACCTATCGTTCCGGAAAGTATATGATGACGACGTTATCTGCTAGTTTTTTAGATGAGAAGTATACAGAACCTGGGATGTTAAAAAAGTCAATTCAATTTTTAATTGAGATTTTAAGTTGTCCAAATGTACAAAAAGGAGCATTTGATCAACATTCTTTCGATATATGTAAGGAAGGTTTAAAGGCGGCAATTGAATCATACGATGAAAATCCAACGAGATATGCGAAACGCAGGTTGTTGCAATCGATGGATGAAAATGCAACGTATGCTTGTATGCCTTGCGGAACTCTAGAAGATTTAGAGAAGATCACGCCACAAAGTTTATATGAATACTATGAAAGTGTTATGAAAAGTGACTTGGTTGACATATTTGTATGTGGAAATGTGAATGGGGAAGAACTAAAAAATATGCTGTTGTCTGAGTTTCACATCAAGACGATTAAGAAGCCGGGAAAGAGTCATATGATTACGCATGATAAGTATCGCAAAAGATGTAAAATTACGAAAGAATCTAGGAATATTACGCAGAGTATTTTAATGATTGGGTGCAAGATTGATCATCCGACTGAGTACGAGCGTAAGTACGTTATGGGACTTTATAATCATCTTTTAGGTGGTGGAGGAGATTCGAGGTTATATCAGACAGTTCGCGAGAAGAATTCTTTATGCTATAGTATATATTCTTCTGCGAGTGGAGTAGACAACTTACTTTATATTCAAGCTGGAATCGATAAAGATCGTTTCAAAAAAACAACAGAATTGATTCGCAAGGAAATGAAAAAAATAGCACTTGGAGATGTGAAAGAAGAAGAGATCGAAAAATATATCACCATGTATCTAGCTAGTTGTAAGGAGATAGAAGATTCTCCAAACGATTTGATTTCTCTTGTGATGGCACAGGAATACTTACATAACGATCCTTTGGAAGTCAAAGAAAAAGAAGTGTTGAAGCTGACGAAAGAGATGGTCGTGGAATTTGCTTCAAAAGTAAAACTAGACACCATTTATCTATTGGAAGGAGAGATGTCTCATGAAGAAGCGAACGCTCAATAATTTAGATTTGACAGTTTACGAAGAGACACTTCCTAATGGACTTGGAGTCTATGTAATTCCTAAAGAGAATGGGAATGGAATTTACGCGACATTTTCTACGAATTTTGGTTCGAATGTAGAAGAATTTGGTGTGAATGGGAAAAAGAAGATGTGTAAAGTTCCGTTGGGAGTTGCTCATTTCTTGGAACATCAAATGTTCGAGCAAGAAGATGGAATTGATCCGATGAAGTTTTTCGAGGATCGAGGTGCAATGACAAATGCATACACATCTAATACGAAAACGACGTATTTATTTTCTGGACCAGATCACTTTAAAGAAAACATCAACTATCTATTAGATTTTGTACAAAATCCATATATGACGGATGAAACTGTCGAAAAGGAAAAAGGAATTATTATTCAAGAATTGGGAATGTATGAAAATAATCCATATTTTAAATTACGAAGTGGTAGTTTATTGCAGACTTTTGTAAAACATCCGGTTCGATATAATATCGGTGGTACAGTAGAGTCTGTAAAGAAAACGACACGGGATGATTTATATCGTTGCTATCATACGTTTTATCATCCGACGAATATGTTTGTCGTCGTCTCAGGCAATGTCGATCCGAAAGAGACGATTGCGATCATCATGAACAATCAGGATGGAAAAGAACAAAAAGAAGCTCCAAAAATTACTTATAAAAAATATAGTGAGCCAGATCAATGTAAAAAAGAATTTGGAAAGATCAAAATGGATATTACAATTCCAAAGATTTCATTAAATTATAAAATGAATATATCACGTATGAAGGATTTAGATCTACGCAAGTTTTTAATTTACATGGATATTTTATTTAACGTAAAATTTGGAACGACCTCACGATTCCATGAGAGAATGTTAAAAGAGGGGATCTTAACCGAGGAATTGGATGTTGCAAGTGTACGGACAGATCAACATATCGTTTATATGATGTCTGCCGAAACGAAATATCCGGATTTACTATTGAATGCGATAAAAGAAGAGTTAGAAAGTCTCGAGATAGAAAAAGAGGATTTGGAACGTAAAAAACGAGTTTATTGGAGTTCCTATGTTTATATGACGGATAATATACGAGCGATCAATGGGAAAGTAATGGGAAACATCAACACGTACGGATATATTATCGATGATGATTATAGTGAAATTAAGAATCTCAATTTGAAGGAAATGAAAAAATATTTAGAGAACGCAAATTTCAATCATTGTAACGTATTTATGATTGAACCTAATTGTAAAAAGTAAAAAAGGTTTCGGTTGAAATCTTTTTCATTTTCCTTTATAATGAAATTAGGATAGGTGAGCTTATGAAAAAAGGATTTACACTAATAGAACTTATGGCTGTCGTAATCGTTCTTGGCGTTTTGGCATTGTTCGTCGTTCCGGCGATCGATAAGACGATGAAGCAAATTCGTGAAGATGGATATGAAGAGCAAATTAACAATATTAAAACAGCTGCAAAGAATTGGGGAGCAGAACATATACCGGAGTTACCGGCAGTTGGAGAAGATCTCTATATTACATTATTAGATTTAAAGCAGGCTGGGTTGGTAGATAAAGATATTACAAACCCTAAAACGAAGGAAAAGTTTCCGGATGATTTACAAATTAAGATCACAAATGATGATGGAAAAATAAAATATGAAGTGGTGGACTAAAGGAAAAGAGGAAAAATATAAAAAAAGATTTCTTTTTTCTTTTTTTTGTGGTAAAATGAAGTATAGTAAAGTGCTGGGTAGCGCACAAAGGAGGAAAAAAAGTGGGACTAAATTTAAAAAAATGGTTAAATGATGGTGATGATGCATATACAAATAATGGGAGTGGAGATGAATACTACAACCTAAAACCAGAAGAGGCATTAAGTGAGAACGATGGTGGAACAAAAATGATTTTATTAGAACCACGTGCTTATTCTGAGTCTCAACAAATTGTCGATCATTTGAAAAATAGAAATACTGTCGTTGTGAATTTAAAGAGAGTTACGAGTGATCAAGCAAAACGTATTGTCGATTTTTTAAGTGGGACGATTTATGCGATCGGTGGAGATTTGCAAAAAATTGGTGGTGGAATTTTCCTCTGTACGCCAAACAATGTAAATGTTCAAGGTAAGATTACAGAAGAGACGGATGGAAAAGATATATACGATAATGACGATATCAATACAGACTGGTAAAAAAAGATTGAAATGAGGAAAATAGTGTGTTACAATATGGCGTAACACCGAGAGGTGATGAGAGTGGAAAAATTTAATCGAACACTTCGTGGTTACGATCCTGTTGAAGTAAATCGCTTTCTCGATCAAGTAATTAGCCAGGTAGAGGGGTTAATTAAAGAATTAAAAGTCAAGAATACACGCATCGCTGAATTAGAAGCAATCGAGCAAGAAAATAGACGATTACGACAGAAGATTGAACAGTACGAAAGGACAGAAGAAACGCTCAATAGAGCGATTATTATGGCGCAGAAGACTTCTGATCAGATGCGGATGAGCGCTCGTCAGGAGAGTGAAGCGATGATCAATGAAGCTAGGCAAAATGCGAATCGTATTGTGAACGATGCTTTATTAAAAGCGGAAAGAGCACAGGATGAAGCCGATATGTTAAAACGTAATGTCACTATTTTTAAACGTCGTTTAAGAGATATCGTAGAGGCACAACTCGAGGTTGTGGAAGATATAGAAAAGATTGATTTTTAAAGAACATGTGAAAGAGACGTTATAAAACGGAATTGATAGAGAGTCTATGGTTGGTGGAAATAGATATGAAAGTTTTATAAAGATCACTCTGGATGTTTCTTTTGGATAAGAAAAGAACGGTAACGCGTTATAGTTTTGAGTGTATACATATAAATTAAGGTGGTACCGCGGGTAAAACTCGTCCTTAGCAGGATGAGTTTTTTTGTTTGATAGGAGGAAAGAGTATGAAAGAATTTAAAGAATTGGAAAAGGGAAATGCAAGTGAAGTCGAAAAGAGAATTCTTAAAGATTGGAAAAAGAAAGATATTTTAAACTTGACGATCGAAAATAGAAAAGACAACGATTCTTTTGTCTTTTATGATGGACCAATTTATGCGAATGCGAAACCTGGGATTCATCATGTCTTTGCCAAGACGATCAAAGATGCTTTTTGTAAATATAAGACGATGCAAGGATATTATGTATTAAGAAAAATCGGACTTGATACGCATGGACTTCCAATCGAAGTAAACGTAGAGAAGAAACTTGGATTTAAAACAAAAGCAGATATCGAGAAGTTTGGGGTAGAAAACTTTTGTAAGGAATGTAATCAAGCAACAGCAGTCAATATCGATGAGATTAACTATGTAACGGATACAATGGGGCAATTCATCGATTGTGAGCATCCTTATGTTACTTGTGAAAATGACTATATCGAATCTGAATGGTGGATCATTAAAGAGATGGATAAAAAAGGTCTTTTATACCATGGAGATCGTGTATTATGGTACTGTCCAAGATGCGGAACAGAACTTTCTGCTAACGAAGTATCACAAGGGTATGAACAAGATGCAGTCAATACAGTTATCGTCCCATTCAAGATAAAAGATCGCGATGAATATTTCTTGGTATGGACGACAACTCCTTGGACATTGATGGCAAATGTTGCACTATGTGTCAACCCAAATATGGAATATGTCAAAGTAAATTCTAAGGGATATACGTTTATCTTGGCATCTTCTTTAGCTGATACTGTATTAGGGGAAGATTACGAAGTATTGGAAACTTATAAAGGTACTGACTTAGTAGGAATTAAGTATGAGCAGTTAATGCCATTTGTCGAAGTAAAAGGAAAAGCGTTCGAAGTGATCGCTGATGAATATGTTACTGCAGAAGATGGAACAGGAGTTGTTCATATTGCGCCAGCGTATGGAGCAGATGATAATCGAGTTTGTATGGAACATGGAATTGTCGTTGTAAACCCTGTTGGGTTAGATGGATGTTATACGACTGGACCATGGAAAGGTACACTGGTAACAGATAAGGATTTAGAACTAGAAATTGTAGGATGGTTAAAAGAAAACGATAAATTGTTTAAAAAGCAGAAGATTACGCATGACTATCCACATTGTTGGAGATGTCATTCTCCTTTGATCAACTATCCAAAGCCAGCTTGGTATATCAAAACGACGGAATATAAAGATAAAATTATCGAAGCGAATAAGAAGATCAATTGGTATCCTTCTTATGTAGGAGAAAAAAGATTTGGTAACTGGCTTGAAAACATGGTAGATTGGGGAATTTCTAGAAATCGTTATTGGGGATGCCCACTTCCTGTGTGGACTTGTGAATGTGGTCATAAACACGTGATTGGTTCTCTAGATGAGTTACAAAAAATGGTTATGGAAGATGTCGATGTAAGAAAGATGGAGTTACACAGACCTTACGTAGATGATCTACATATCAAGTGTGAAAAATGTGGTAAGACGATGTCTCGTGTCAAAGATGTCTTGGATGTTTGGTTCGATTCTGGAGCGATGCCGTATGCACAATTTCACTATCCATTTGAAAACAAAGAATTGTTTGAAAGTCAATTTCCAGCTGACTTTATTGCAGAGGGACTTGATCAAACACGTGGGTGGTTCTATGTGTTGTTAGTTATTTCAACAATTATTTCTGGAGAGTCTTCATTTAAAAATGTTGTTGTAAACGATATGATGTTAGATGCACACGGAAAGAAGATGAGTAAGTCGACTGGAAATATCATCGATCCAATTGAAATTATGACCAAATACGGTGCGGATCCAGTGAGATGGTATATGCTTTATGCTTCTCCTGTATGGACGCCACTTAAGTTTGATGAAAATGGGGTCAAAGAAGTTTATTCTAAGTTCTTTAATACATTTAGAAATACATATTCTTTCTTTGCTCTTTATGCAAATACAGATCATGTCGATCCGAGAACGTTCGATGTTCCTTATGAGAAAAGGGAAGAAATCGATCGCTGGTTACTGTCTAAATATCATAAGTTATTAGATTATGTTACAAAATCATACGAAGAATACGATTTAAACAAAGTAGTTAGAAGCATTACTGATTTCGTAAATGAAGATCTATCTAACTGGTATATTAGAAGAAATCGTCGTAGATTCTGGGAAAGTGAATTGAACGATAGCAAAAAGGCAGTTTATAAGACAACTTACGAGGTATTAGTAGGCCTTTGTCAGATGATTGCACCAATCGCATCTTATACAGCAGAAGAGATTTATACAAGCCTCACTGGAGAAGAATCTGTTCACCTTAGTGATTTTCCTGTTGCAAATACATCGTTGATCAATGAGAAAATCGAAGAGAGAATGGACTTAGTAAGAAGCTTGATTTCTCTAGGAAGAAATGCACGTGAAGAAGCGAAGATCAAAGTGCGTCAACCAATAAGCGAAGTATTATTAGATGGGAAAAATGAAAAGACAATTGGAGGCTTAACTGATTTAATTAAAGAAGAGTTAAATGTAAAGAATGTCGTATATAAATCTGATTTAAGTGAGTTTATGAATTTTACAGTTCTTCCAAACTATAAGATTGCAGGACCAATTTTTGGGCCAGATATCAAATTGTATGCAGAAGCTTTAAAGAACCTCTCAATAGATCAGATCTTAGCGCTACAAAACGAAGATAATATCGATATTGAAGTAGGAGATATCCCATATAATATTTCCGCTGATATGGTTGTAATTCGTATTCAAGCGAAGGATGGATTCAATGTTCAGATGGAAAATAATCAGTTTATTATTTTAGATACTGAGTTAACACAAGAGTTAATTGAGGAAGGAATTGCTCGTGAACTTGTATCGAAAGTACAAAACTTGAGAAAGACGAAAGATTTCGATGTTGCGGATCGTATCGAGTTATATTATAAGGGAGATACAGAATTTAAAAACGCGTTAGAACATTTTGAAGATTTTGTAAAAGAAGAGACACTTGCTTTAAAATTAGTAGAAAAGAAAGACTTGAAAGATTCATTTGATATCAATGGTCACGAAGTTTTCTTAGATGTAAAAAGAATATAAAAAAGGCTATCGATAAGGTGATAGCCTTTTTTCTTCATATGATAAATCGTAATGTACAATAGCGTGGTTTTCTACTGCATATTGTATTTCGGCATTTAATTCTTCTTTTTCATCGTGAAGCTCTCTTGGAGTAAAATCTAATATCATATGATGTAATTGATGGAGAAATGTCTGATATTCTGGTGCGTGGAACTTCACTAGATATGGTGTTAGCCAATCAAGATTTTGTTTTTTTAAATTATGTCTTAAAATAATTTCATACTCATTTAAATTAGGTTCGAAACTTTCTGTCGCAATATATTCTACTATGTTGCGTGAGACGAAATCAGAGACATCTGGTGTCGTTTCATAGGATTCATTTACAAGTTGAGCATTTTTAATCCAATTCAGTTTTTCTTTCGCATCGTTTAATTTTTCTTCTAATGTAAATTCTTTTCTGGTTGTCGTCAGCATATTTTCTAAATCGCTTAGCGAATAGAATTTCGAAAGGATCGGATAGTGTTGTCGAAACCAATTTATTTTATCTGTCTCATTCCACGTTTTAACGATATCTGCCAGCGGATGTACGATGCAGAAAGCATAAGGTAACCATAAATTGTGTTTTTCAGGATCAATTCTATTCTCCATTAGCCAATTATTAAATTGGTCGGATGCGATATAAGCATAATCTTGCGGTTTACACATGATAAAAATTGTTTCTTTCTCTTTCATATTGAATCCCTCGTTTATATATTATAACACAGAAATCATAATATCACATCTAATCGTGACTTTTATTTTTCATAAATTCGCGTAGTAGTTTGGTAAGTGCTCTTTTTTCGATACGCGAAACATAACTTCTAGAAATACCCAATTGTTTTGCTATCTCTTTTTGAGTAATTTCTTTATCATCTTTTAAACCATAACGTTTTTCGATGATCTCACGTTCTCGATGTGTCAAGATGTGAATGTATTTTTTTAAATTTTCGATATTGTTCTGTTGGTGTAATTCCATTGCAAAATCAGGCTTTGGTGTCTTTAAAATATCTAAAAATGTAATTTCGTTTCCATCTTTGTCAAAACCTACACTTTCATTGATGCTAATATTCTTATTATTTTTTTTATCTCCTCTAAAATACATAAGTATTTCGTTTTCGATACATCTTGCACAGTAAGTAGTAATTCTCGTGTTGTGTTTGTAAGAATAGCTATCGATTCCTTTGATTAAACCAATGGTCCCAATGCTGATAAGATCATCGGCATCTTCGCGTCTATGATCGTATTTTTTAACGATATGTGCAACGAGTCGAAGATTATGTTCGATCAGTTGATTCCTTGCATTTTGATCTCCTAAGCGCATTTTTTCTACGCAGGCCTCTTCTTCTTCTTTGGAAAGTGGCTCGGGAAAAATTTGGTTGGAATAAGCCGCTGTTCCAATGGAAAGTTGAGAAAATAGTTTCCTTAAAAAATCTAAAAACATAAATCACTTCCTAGTCGTATTGTATGATCTTTGAGAAAGTCATAGACCTATGGACAAAATAATAAAAAAATGTTTTCTTTTTAATGTGTTCATGTTATACTAATGTATAGAATAGTAGAGGTGTGGAGATGAAAAGAAGAGACAAAGGTTTTACGTTGATAGAACTAATTGCAGTTATTGTCGTGCTTGCTGTATTGACCATCATTGTTGTACCAATCGTAATTAAACAAGTAACGTCATCGAAAAACAATTTGTATCTAAAACAAGTAGATTTAATTGAAAAAGCATCACAGAGTTGGGGGAATGAAAACGGGAATTTGCTCCCGGGGACAGCAGAAGAATTTGTATACCTCAGTATTGATGAATTAAATGAAGGGGGATATATCGATCGTGACAACGTCAAAGATCCACGAGATGGATCTCGAATGAATGGTTGCGTCGTTATTTCCTATAGTGAATTATATCATCAAAATATATATAAATATAAAGAAAAACCATGTAGTGAATTAAATCCAGGAGGACTTCCAACGATTGTAGCAAAAGGAGGAAATCCACAAGGAGTAGAAGTAAACACAACTTACGTATTACCTGAAGTAACAGCAACATCGAATAATGGAACTCCTCTAAAAGTAGAAGGACCAATTATCCGAGATAAGAATAACAAAGTAGTAGAAAAAGTAAGTACAGAGAAAATAAGAGATACGTTTAAACTGACATATCGTGCGATGGATAAAGCGAGTGGAAAAGAAGTAGAGAAGAATATCAACGTTAAAGTTATCGATACGATCGCCCCAGTAATCGAGGTAAATGGAAGAAAGTCTAGCCATACGATTACACATGAAATCGGAAAAGCTTTCACAGTGCCAACACCAACGGTTACAGATAACAGTAAACTAGAGTGTAAGAATGATCCAAATAGTAAATGTCATTGGGAAGTAACATCTAATGTCAATCCGAAGGTCGTAGGAACTTACAATGTAACATATACAGCGACAGATGATGGAGAAGATATGTCTGGACCAAATCCAAACACGACAGTCTATATATTAACAGTAAAAGTCGTAGATTTAACAATTCCAGCAATCAAAGAGATTGTTCCAGATATCACTGAATGGACGAATAAGAACGTTACACTTACGATCATTCCAGAAGATAACGATGAAAAATTACAGTATTCATTCGATGATGGAAAGACATGGCAAGATAGTGATAAAAAGACATTTACAAGTAACCAGACGGTTACTGCGAGAGTAAAAGATTCAAGCGGAAATATCTCTGAATCAAAATCATATACGATTACGAATATCGATAAGATACCACCTACGTGCCAAACAACCGTAGATTATGGTGGAAGAACATTGACGTCGAACGGTTGGATCAATGCAAGTCAGACTAAAGTTACGGCATCTAATCCGATTGTAGTAAAGGGAACATGTAGTGACCAAGGAGGAAGTCAGTGTGTAGGAAATGTTAGTGCGAATGTAACAGGTGAAACAAAAAGTAGCGACGTATCGCCTGGTACAGTAAGAGACCATGCAGGAAATACAACAAAATGTGCAACGAAGAATTTTAAAATTGACCAGTCAAATCCTACTTGTACCGTATCATCTTCAACTACGGGATGGACGAACAAGAATGTTACACTTACAGGAAAATGTAGTGATAGTATTTCTGGATGTACTGGAAATGCGACAAAAACTTATTCGACAGACACGGATGGAAAGTTCTCTCCGGGAAATGTTAGCGACGTTGCAGGAAATGTAACTGCCTGTGCAGCAACAGGAGAAGTTCACATAGATAAGACAGCACCAGGATGTAATATTAGCATCAATTATGGTGGAAGATCACTTACGACAGCATCCGGGAAAGTAGAGGCTGGATGGGTCAACGCTTCTCAGAAGGCTGTAACTGCGTCAGATCCAATTGTCGTAACTGCTGCATGTAGTGACGGTGGAAGTGGATGTGCGCAAACAAGCACTTCACAAAATGTAACTTCTAAAAGTTTTGAGGGAACCAAGTCATTTACGCTAAGAGATAAAGTAGGAAATGAAACAAAATGTACGAGTGGAACGATTAAAGTAGACCAGTATCCGCCATATACACCAATACAATCATCTATTAAAAATGGTGCAGGACAAAATCTGGTCGGATCTGGCTTAATTACAATGAACCCTCCATCATTAGATACATCATGGAAAAATAGTAATAAAACATATACCGTCGGTATCGGTCGTTGGACGGCAATGTGTACAGGAGATTACTACGCAGTTGTTTCCTACAAGGATGAGGGGCCATCTGGTCGTTTCGACGAGTTTAAATTTACTTCAAGTGTCGATTGGACTTCTAGCAGCACAGCTGGTTGTAGTAATGTAAGACCGGGGGATCAAATTCCTTCATGGACAGATATTGTCTATGAACCTAATTATACTTTTGCTGGATCTGCAGGAACGAAAAGTTGTGTTGGAGGAAGTAAATACATTGGTGCTTCTCACGGTACGACGTCATATCGTTCACGAGATCGTGCAGGAAATACTTCAGGAACATTGAGTATTACAATTAATTGGTGTACATAGTAAGGAGGGGAGAAAGTGAAAAAAGAACAGAAACAAATTATCTTATATATAGCAGTTCTCCTCGTCTTTATTGCTCTTATCTTTATACTTGCATTTGCATTCCGTGCGAAACCAAAAACAAAAAATGATGTCGATCGAGAAAAGGAAAGAGAAACTGTGTTGGAAATTGCAACCGAAGAGATGACTAATTTAGGATATTCTACAGATATGTATCAGCTTGAAATAGAAAGATATAATAGTGATGGAACATATGATGTTCGAATGATACAGGATGGAGAAAAAACAAGTTTCTATTATACGGTTGATCCAGATACGAAGGAAACAATGTTTAATTTAGAAGTGCAATCGAATGCAAACAAAGAAAAAGAAAGGTTGGCTGAGTAGTATGGCAAGAAAGATATCAAAGAAAAAATATGAAGAAATGAAAAAACAGACGAATCTTTATTTTGCTATTGGCGGAATTGTAATTGTTTGGATTCTAGCATTAACTTTTTCTACGTATCGCGCATTTCAATCAGATGTAGTAAAGGAGAGTACATATTCGAAAACAGAACAGCAAATATTGAATATGGTAGAGAAAAAACACAATCAAGAGAAATGCGAATATTATATTAAGACAAAAAATAAAGATGGAACTTATACAGTTGCGGTGACAAATTATGATGAAGTGCATATCTTATGTTATTATGTTGTAAATCCAACAAGCAAGACGATAGCATATTATGAAAATTAACAAAAGAGACTATGTTACGTTTGATGTACATAGTTTCTTTTGTTTTCTTTTTAATTTGTGATATACTAATGATAGGTGATACTATGAGAGAAAAAAATGGATTTACATTATTAGAGTTAATGGCAGTTATTGTCGTGTTAGCATTATTAACATTGATTATTTATCCACCGATTGAAAGTGCTTTGATTAAATCTAGAAATCAGAGTTATGAAACGCAGATCAGCGAAATAGAAGAAGGCGCAAAGAATTGGGCAGCTGATCACATTACAGAACTTCCTGACGAAGACAATAGTATCAAAGTAACGATCAAAACTTTAGAGGATGGAGGATATATTGCAGAGGACCTGAAGGATCCTAGATATAACAAAGTTTTGGATAAGAACAAAGCAGTGATTATTACAAATGTAGGAAATCAATATCAATATAAATTTGAAGATCGTACGGATGAGTAAATAGTAAGAAAAACATATATAGATTTTACGTTCTATATATGTTTTTTCATGAAAATATCTTTTTATTCCTTGTAAAAGTTGGTATAATATAATAAGGTGATACTATGAGTAAGACTAAGATAGTTGCGACGGTTGGCCCTTCAAGTACCGAGAAGGATACTTTAAAGGAAATGATTTATAGCGGAATGGATGTAGTAAGGCTGAATATGGCGCATGCTACACATTCATTTTGCGATGACATTATACGCAAGATAAACGAATTAAATAAAGAGTTAGATACGAATGTAGCAATTTTAATGGATCTACAGGGACCAGATGTTTGTGTCAATCAGATAGAGGATGGAGAAGCTGAATTAGTAGACGGAGACATCGTCCGTATTTACATGGATGATAGAGTTGGAAATGCGAAAGGGTTTTCTATCAACTATCATAAATTATTACAGGAAGTAAAATATAATACGATGATAAAGATCGATGACGGAAAGATCGAACTAGAAGTCATCGACAAAGAAGATGATGCTTTAGTATGTCGTATTATACAAGGTGGAATCATTAGTCCCCATAAAACTTTAAACGTGATCGATACAGCGCTCAATATTCCTTTTTTAAGTGAAAAGGATAAAGAGGATCTCGCATATGCGAATGAGAACAATATCGATTATGTAGCGCTTTCATTTGTGACAAGTGCTGAAGATGTGTTGGAAGTCAATGATATGTTGATTGATTTTGAAAATAACCACATGGGAATTATAGCTAAGATAGAAGCACAGCAAGCTTTAGATGAGATAGATGAGATTATTCGCGTCAGTGATGGAGTTATGATTGCACGTGGTGATCTAGGGGTATCGATACCAATGGAGCGTATTCCGGGAATACAAAAATCCATTATCAGCAAGTGTCATATTGCAGGAAAAATTAGTATCGTAGCAACGGAGATGTTGTCTTCGATGGAAAGTTCTATGAGACCGACGAGGGCGGAAGTTTCCGATGTTGCCAATGCTGTTTTAGATGGCGTCGATGCGGTAATGTTATCTGGAGAGACGACGATTGGTATTTATCCGGTGGAAACATTGGGAATGATGGAAAAAATTATCGTGTCTGCAGAGGAAGATATCAGTTATTACGATCTACTCGATAAAGCAATGCGTACAGAAAAACAGGATATTACAGGATCGATTGCCTATAGTGTAACGGAATGTGCAAACAGATTAAAATGTAAAGCGATTTTAGCTCCGACGATGAGCGGATATACTGCTAGAAAGATGAGTAGGTTTCGACCGAGTTGTCCAATTATAGCGATGAGTCCAGATCGTGATACAGTGAAATCATTGGCATTATATTTTGGTGTACAGCCTGTATACATTAAAGACTTTAATAATTTTGATAAACTTATGGATATTTCTGTAAAGACTGCTCGACAATACGTAGACATGCAACCGGGAGATAAAATTGTCGTTACTGGAGGGTATCCATTCCATCAAGTAAAACATACAAATTTTATGAAAATAGAACAAATTGAATCATAAAAGGAAAAGAGGGGATAAACGTGTACCAATTAGGGGAACAATTTCAATTACAGCAAGCAGATGGAATTGCGAATAGTAAAGCTGTTTTAAAAGGAACAAAATACCGTATTACTGTACTTTCCGATGTTTTAGTACGTTTGGAATATAGTGAAAATGGTACATTTGAAGATCGACCGACGACATTCGCGTGGAAACGTAATTTTCCATCGCCACAATATCAAGTAAAAGAATCAAGTACACACTTGGAGATTACAACTTCGCATTTTAAATTAACATATAAAAAGGAAGCTCCATTTTTAGGGAGTGCCATGAATCCTACTTCTAATTTAAAAATAGAATTGGTTGGAACGGATAGAGCATGGTATTTCCATCATCCAGAAATTCGTAATTTTGGAGCACCAGGGATGGGGTTTGATTTAGAGACAAGTAAAAATAAATTTCGTAAAGGATTATTCTCACCAGATGGATTTGCTTCAGTAGATGATTCAAATAGTCTAGCAATCGATGCTGGTGGAGACTTGGTTGCGAGAAATCCTGAGATAGATCTCTATGTGTTTTTGTATCATAATGATTTTGCAACTTGTCTCAAAGACTATTATCAATTAACGGGTTCTCCAGCATTGCTTCCAAGATATGCGTTTGGAAATTGGTGGAGTCGTAATATTACGTACAATGATCGGTCATTAAAAGAATTAGTGGATATGTTTCGAGAGAAGGAAATTCCACTGTCTGTATTAGTTTTAAATGAAGATTGGCATTTGAAAAAAGAAATTAAGAAAAAAGAAATACATAGTGGTTTTACATTTAATAAAAATTTATTTGCCGCACCTTATAACATGATCCAATATTTACACTCTAAGGGAATTCGTTTAGGATTAAACGTCAATCCAGAGCAAGGTATATTCGATACAGAAGAATATTATCAGAAGGCACTGACGTATTTACCAGCCGATGAACATGGCGTTATTCCATTTGATGTCTATAACCCTAAGTTTATCGATGTGTATTTAAAATTATTTATTCATCCGCTCGATGCACTTGGAGTTGACTTTTATTGGATTGATTACCAAAATAGGGAATCATGGAATAAACTATGGGTCTTAGATCATTATCATTTTAATGATATGAAGAGAGATTATAAGCGTCGTCCTATGATTTTAACGAGA
This sequence comes from uncultured Bacilli bacterium, assembly GCA_944331895.1. Taxonomy (GTDB): domain Bacteria; phylum Bacillota_I; class Bacilli_A; order RF39; family UBA660; genus Fimihabitans. The sequence goes on along the minus strand of CALVIX010000003.1, from coordinate 139,538 downwards.
AACCCACTTGTAGCGGCACATCGTTATCCTGTCTTATATTCAGGACAGACGATTGTAAGTTGGGAGACATTAAAACAAATTCCTTTCTACAACTCTAGTGCTACCAATATAGGAGTAAACTATTGGAGTCATGATATTGGTGGATTCCATAAAGGAGTGGAAGATAACGAATTATATACGAGATTTGTGCAATTAGGTGCTTTTAGCCCAATTTTGAAATTCGGAAGTGAAAAAGGAAAGTATTATAAGAGAGAACCATGGAGATGGAGTGTTAAAACATATAAAATTGTAAAAGATTACCTGGAATTAAGACATCGTATGATTCCATATTTATATGCAGAGGGATATAAATATCATAAATATGGAATGCCACTTTTACAACCGGTTTTCTATAAGTATCCAGAGATGTATGATGATAATAACTATCGAAATGAGTATTATCTAGGAACGGAATTATTTGTTTGTCCTATCATTTCTAAGAAAGACTATGATATGAATCGAGTCATACATAAATTTTATATGCCTGATGGAACTTGGTATGATTTCTTTACCGGGAAAAAGTTTCCAGGTGGAAAGAACTATGTATCCTTTTTTAAGGACCAAGATTATCCAGTCTTTGCAAAAACAGGGGCAATTATTCCGCTTGGAAATCAGGACGATTTGAATGATACAACACCACCTAAAAATATGGAAATCCATATCTTTCCTGGAAAAGATAATCAATACAACTTATATGAAGACGATGGTGTAAGTGATTTATATCGCAAAGGTTACTACTTATTAACATCGATCGAATATAATTATCTACCAAATAATTATACTGTGATTATTAGGTCTGTAGAGGGAAAAAGTGGGATTATTCCTGAACGTAGAAACTATAAGATACGATTCCGTAATACAAAACAAGCAAACGACGTTATCGTATATTTCAACGATCAAAAAATTCAATATAGTGCTTATGTAGAAGGACCTGATTTTATTGTCGAAGTTGAAAATGTTCCAACAATTGGACAACTTACTTTCAATTGTAAAGGAAACGATATCGAAATAGATGCGGTTCGTCTGATCAACGAAGATATCGCAGAGATTATTAGCGATCTTCAAATCGAAACAGACATGAAGGAGAGAATTGATGCGATTTTATTTGGCGATCAACCAATTAAGAAGAAGAGAATCGCGGTTAGAAAACTAGGAAAACATGGATTAGAAAAGCGACATATTAAATTATTCTTGAAATTATTAGAATATGTAAGTGAAGTTTAGAAAGATAAATTAGACATGGATTGCTTAAGTAATTCGTGTCTATTTTGTTTAAAATTATATATTAAGTAGGAGGTGAAAAAAGTGAATATTATCTTTTTAGATGTTGATGGTGTTTTGAATTCTATCGATTATGCGAAAAAAGTGTATGAAGAAACACGAAAGCCCCATTCTGAATACGAGTATCCATTTGATCCTCAATGCTTAGAATACTTAAAAAAACTAGTGGTACAAACGAATGCGAACATTGTAGTTACATCTACTTGGAGAAAAACAGAAGAAGGGAAAAAAGTATTACAAGATGTTTTGAAACAATATGATCTTGCAGATCGTGTCATTGGTTATACACCGGTTTTGAATAAGAAAAGAGGAGAAGAAATTAAAACATTTTTACAAACGTTAAACGTAGAAACTTCCTATATTATTTTAGATGATGATGGCGATATGGAAGAATTGATGCCCCACCTTATATTAACAAGTATAAAAACTGGATTAACGGAAGAAAAAATGGTGGAAGGAATACAAAAGTTAAAGAAGAAAAAATAAATATTGACAGTATCTGAATTATGAAATGAAATATGCATGGGAGGAAAGTATGAAACCAAAAAGCTTATTGGCGTTTGCTTTACTGTCAACAGCAATTGCTTAGTGATCCCAGAAGCAGATGTGGTAGATTCAAAAGAAAGCTCATCTTATGAAATGGAAAATGGGGTAGAGCAAGAAGGAGAGACGAAACAATTTGATGTTGGAAAGCATATGTTTTATGTTCGCTATACTCATCCAGATGCTTATGAGGATATAGGAGGATCGATAGAGATTCCTGATGGATATGAAGTCTTTGATATTGAAAACGTAATAAACTGTCACGAAGTTACTGCTGCATTTGATGTCTGGTATCAAAATACAGTGCCGGTTGAAGTGACAGCGGTTTATAATGAGGAAATTGAGGATTATGATTACTCACGGTTTGGAACGCCAATCGAACTAGAAAAACAGAAAGTTTATCAAAAATCACAGAAATAAAGGCTTGAAACTTACATAAATCTATATTATAATAATACTAGTTTTGAAAAACGAGGAAGAAGAGTAGTAGTTAAATTGGAATGCGTAGAGATGATGTGGCTGGTGAAAACATCACATATCCATTTGATGAACTCGCTTTGGAGTTGCCTTATGGCCGTTAGAACGCGTTAAGTGAAAGAGATCATAAAGTATTATGGAATTAAGGTGGTACCGTGCTTTTGCGCCCTTAAACATGATACTTTTTTATTTTAGGAGGGTTTATGGAAGAAGTTATTATATTTATTTTGTTCTTTCTACTGGTATATGGTATGTATTATTTATTTGTCATATCTCGTAAAAAGAAATTAAAGCAGTACTATCAAAGTACGGAAGTACGCTATTTAGAGATGCGATATCATGTCGATTTAAAAGAAGTTCCAATTCAAAAGTTAGCGAGAACGCTCGCATTTACGAATGCAGTGATTATCAGTTTAACTGCATGGATTGCTAGCTTGCTCCCTAATTTGATATTACAGTTAGTCGTAGGGTTTATCTTATTGATTATATTGATCTTAATAGGATATCACTTTGTTGGAAAATATTATCAGAAAAAATTGGGAGAGAAAAAATAGGAGGATGAAAAATATGTATGATTTTAAAAGAATAGAACAGAAATGGCAAACTTATTGGAAAGAACATAATACGTTCGAGGCTAAGAACGGAAGTGAAAAGAAAAAATATTATATCTTAGTGGAATTTCCATATCCATCGGGAGCAGGACTTCACGTAGGACACGTTCGTAGTTATACAGCACTCGATGCACTCGCACGTAAAAGACGTATGGAAGGGTATAATGTGTTATTTCCAATGGGATGGGATGCATTTGGAGCACCTGCAGAACAGTATGCGATCGCAAATCATATTCATCCAAAAGATGCCGTACAAGAGAATATTAAAACATTTAAAGGACAGATTCAAACGATTGGAATTTCATTTGATTGGAATCGTGAATTTGCAACAACTGATGCCGATTACTATAAATGGACACAGTGGCAATTTTTGAAATTCTATGAACATGGTCTTGCTTATAAAGCAAAAAAACCAATTAACTGGTGTCCAAAGTGTAAGACTGGTCTTTCGAATGAGGACTCTAGTGGAGGTGTTTGTGAACGTTGTGGAACGCCTGTCGTACAAAAGGAAAAAGAACAGTGGATGCTTCGCATGAGTGATTATGCAGAACAATTATTGGATGGGCTTGATGATACGAAGTTCCAAGAGCGTACGAAGATCGCACAACGCAACTGGATTGGAAAGAGTACAGGGGCAGAAGTGGATTTTAAAGTTGCAGACACAGATGAAACTTTAACAGTATTTACGACTCGTCCAGATACGTTATATGGAGTTACATTTATGGTTGTTGCTCCTGAACATCCGATGATCGAAACGTTGAAAGATAGAATTCAAAATATGGATGCAGTACGTGCTTATCAAGAAGAAGCTCGTCATAAGAGCGCGTTTGAACGTACAGAACTTGTAAAAGATAAGACAGGTGTTTGCTTAGAAGGATTAAAAGCAATCAATCCATTAAACGATACGGAGATTCCAATCTATATTTCAGACTATGTTATGATGGGATATGGAACGGGTGCAATTATGGCAGTTCCAGCGCACGATGATCGCGACTATGCCTTTGCTCGTAAATTTGATATTCCAATTATCGAAGTCATCAAAGGTGGGAACATTGAAGAAGCTGCCTATACTGGAGATGGTGAGATGGTCAACTCTGGAGTTTTGAATGGCATGACAAATAAAAAAGACTCTATCGACAAGATGATTGCATACTTGGAAGAGACAAAAATTGGTCGTAAGAAAGTAAATTATAAATTACAAGACTGGATTTTTTCTCGTCAACGTTTCTGGGGGGAACCAATTCCAATGATCTATTGTGAAGACTGTGGATGGGTACCAGTACCGGAAAAAGATTTACCTGTATTACTTCCAGACGTTGCAAATTATGAACCGACGGATAATGGTGAAAGTCCACTTGCAGCGATTACAGATTGGGTAAATACACCATGTCCACATTGTGGTAAGATGGCGAGAAGAGAGACAGATACGATGCCAAACTGGGCTGGTTCTAGTTGGTATTGGCTTCGCTATATGGATGCTCACAACGATAAAGAGTTCGTATCTATGGATGCGATGAAGTATTGGGGAAAAGTAGATTGGTATAATGGTGGAATGGAACATGCGACGAGACACTTATTATATGCTCGTTTCTGGAATCAATTCTTATATAATATCGGACTTGTTCCTAATAAGGAACCATTCGAAATTCGTACTTCTCATGGTATGATCTTAGGAGATAATGGAGAAAAGATGAGTAAATCGAAAGGAAATGTAGTAAATCCAAACGAGATCGTCGAGAATTATGGTGCGGATGCCCTTCGTACTTACGAGATGTTTATCGGTGATTACGAGAAAGAAGCTGCTTGGAGTACCAATGGATTAAAAGGATGTAAACGTTTCTTAGACCGCGTATGGAAATTACAAGATTGTCTTAATGATAAAGATGGTTATACGGATGAAGTATTGATCAATCAAACGATTCGTAAAGTGACAAATGATTTAGAGACGATGAAGTATAATACAGCTGTATCTGCTTTGATGATCTTAGTGAATCGCTTTGAAGAAGCAAAGACGATTACGAGAAGTGATTTACGTACATTGATTCATTTGTTAAATCCAATCGCACCACATATCACAGAAGAGATGAATGAAATTTGTAAGCTAGGAACTCCATTATGCGAAAGTTCTTGGCCAACTTACGATGAAGCAAAATGTGAATCTGAAACATTTACGATGGTTGTACAAGTGAATGGAAAAGTACGTGGAAAGATTGAGACAAAATCTGAAACGTCGAAAGAAGAGATGGAACAACTGGCTCGAGAAATCGAAAATGTAAAAGCACATATCGAAGGAAAAGAGATCGTAAAGACGATTGTCGTTCCTAAGAAACTTGTCAATATAGTTGTAAAGTAAGCAATTCGTTTGCTTACTTTTTTTGTTGTGAAAAAAATTGTCAAAAGAGAAATAGTAGGGTATAATGAGATTATGTTCATGTAGCTCAGCTGGATAGAGTGCTTCCCTCCGAAGGAAGAGGTCGTGGGTTCGACTCCCGCCATGAACACCACGGGTGATTAGCTCAGTTGGTTAGAGCGCTTGCTTGACGTGCAAGAGGTCATAGGTTCGAGTCCTATATCACCCACCATTTTAATAATTACTCGAATTTAAGATATATATATATATATAATTTGACTATATATATAATTTATGCGATTATTAGTATGTAAGCAAGAGAACTTGCATAAAATAAAAAAGAGGAACATTCGATTCTGCAAGTGAATGTCGCCTCTAAAAAATTTAGTGTTGACACTCAATCAGAGATGAGAGAGTGTCATTTTTTAATTACTACTATCATAATGATAAGGGTCATACGCTAAGTTTTCAATAACTTAGCTTTTTGTTTTTGTAGATAAAGATCGATCTATGATATAATGTAAAAAAGTAAGGAGTATATATATGAGGGAATTTTTTGTAGATGAGGTGGCTGGAACTACATTTACGTTATTTGGACCACTTCATATTATGTTAATCTTACTTGTCATAATTGGGCTTGGGCTCATTTATCATTATAGACATCAAATTTATCATTTGAGTGACCGAACGAAGGAAGTGATCAAGTATACCTTGGTAATCATCCTTTATCTCAATATGTTAATCTACTATAATGGATTTGCTTATTATGGCATTTATACTTGGAAAAATCATCTGCCAATTCACTTTTGTTATATCGCAAGTTTTTCTTTTATGATCGCTTGCTTGCTACGAAAGAGAAGTTGGTATCATGTGATTTATTTTTTAGCTTTTATAGGACCATTGCCAGCAATTATTTGGCCTAAGATGGTGAGTAGTTTTGATTCGTTTATCTTTTATCAATGGATTATTAGTCATCATGTTTTTTTACTTGGTAGTTTCTTTTTATATTACGCATATGATTTTCACATAGAGAAGAAGGATTTATGGAAAGTATTGATCGTAGCGAACATAATATTATTATTTGCAACTGGATTTAATATGATCTTTAAAACAAATTATATTTTCTCGAGTGAAATTCCTTCGCACGTATTTCAGTTATATCCGTTTTTAAAGTATTTTAACTATCCACTTTTGATATTAGAAATTACCGGAATTGTCATGGTGTTGATTGCATATATTCCCGTATATTTGAAACAAAAAGAAGAGAAAAAGCAAGGAGAAATAGCATGGACAAAATAGATTTATATGCGTATGAAAAAGAATTGTGGAACAAGGGAATTGAATATGTAGGTGGAGTTGATGAAGTAGGAAGAGGTCCATTGATTGGACCAGTAGTTACAGCGTGTGTTGTGCTAACACATGATTTCGAATTAGAAGGACTTACCGATTCTAAAAAATTAACAGAGAAAAAAAGAGAACAATTTTACGATTATATTATGGAACATGCAGTATGTGTTAAAATTGGCATGTGTTCTCCAGAGAGAATTGATGAGATCAACATTTATCAGGCAAGCAAAGAAGCGATGATCGAGGCGATTGAAAAAGTTGCAAGAGAAATACCTTTAGAACATGTCTTAGTCGATGCGATGCCACTGGATATCGATATCGATACCACATCGATCATCAAAGGAGATGCGAAAAGTATTACGATTGCTGCAGCAAGTGTCATAGCCAAAGTGACACGGGATCGCATGATGATAGAACTAGACCATAAATATCCGATGTATGGGTTTGGAAAGCACAAAGGATACCCGACGAAACAACACTTAGAAGCAATTGAAACATATGGGTTAATCGAAGGATATAGAAAGACATATGGACCAGTAAAGAAAATATTGGAAGGAGGGGGAAAATGAAACCTTTTATCATATCGCACGGAGGAGATATCGATGGAGCAAGTCCTGTCATATTATGTAATATGGTGTTTGGACATGTGGATCATGCATTAGTAGAAGTATCGGAAGTTGCTGAATGTGTGAAGTCTTTTTTAGAAAACCCGGAAAGTCAACAGTACGATATGTTGTATATTACTGATTTAGGGCTTCCAAAAGAGACTTGCGAGTTATTACAAAATCATAAAGAGTGGAAACATAAAGTACGCGTGTTTGACCATCATGCGAGTAACTTGTTCGTTGGAGAATATGATTTTGCAACTGTTGTTGTGACGGATGCAAATGGAGTAGAGCAGTGTGGAACGACTTTATTCTATCAATATTTGAAAAGAAAGTTTCCAGATGCTTTTTTACATAATACAGCGCTAGAAGAATACGTTGAACTGGTAAGACAGTTAGATACGTGGTGTTGGTTTAAAAATGGAGAAGTTAGAGCAAAACAGTTAGGACAATTATTCGATTTATATGGGAAGGAAAAATATATCGAATGCTACACGGAAAGATTAAAACAAGTACATCATTTCTACTTCAGTGAGTTTGAAGAGCAACTTTTAGAAATAGAAGAGTTACGGATTCAGAACTACGTGGCAAAAAAGGCAAAAGAAATGTGGAAGGCAACGATCGATGGACATCCAGTTGGTATCGTCTTTGCCGAAAAATATCGCAGTGAATTAGGTAATGAACTTGCATTACAGTATGAAAAAGAAGTTGATTTTATCGCAATTGTAAATGCAGGTGGAGGAGTAAGTTTCCGCAGTTGTAACGATAAAGTAGATCTAGGAAAATTAGCTAAAAAATATGGTGGTGGCGGACACAAACGTGCGAGTGGGTGTGAAGTACCAGAATTAGCTAGAATATCATTACTAGAAAAAACTTTCCCAGGTATTGAAAAGATAGAGAGGTTAAAAGAGAATGATGAAAATTAATTCTGTTGTCGTTGGAATTTTAGAGGAAAATTGTTATCTATTAGAACAGGGTGAGGATCTTTTGATCGTCGATCCTGGAGATGAAGCAGGTAAGATTATCGATGCGATTGGAAAGAGGAATGTACATGCGATTCTCATTACACATCGCCATTTCGATCACGTAGGTGCATTGGAGGATCTTGTATCAAAATATCATGTTCCAGTATATGATCGGGCATCTTTAGAAGAAAAACAGTACCAGATTGGGCCATTTAAGTTTCAAGTAATGTTTACACCTGGACATTCTAGTGATTCTGTTACGTATTATTTCGAAGAAGAAAAAGTGATGATGGTAGGAGATTTCGTATTTTATAGAAGTATCGGTAGAACAGATTTAGAAACAGGTAGTATGAAAGAGATGCAAAAGAGTATCGAAAGATTAAAACAATATCCAGATGATATTACGTTATATCCAGGCCACGGACCTAGAACTTTATTAGGAAGTGAAAAACGAGAAAATTTATACTTTTAAAAAGAAGACGAGTTATTGCTCGTCTTCTTTTCTTACGTAACTATCACACATCGTAGCTTCTTTTTCCTCTTGTGGAGCGCAACTGCAAACTTTAATTTCATTTAATTTGCAATAGTTACTGTCACAATGATTGTATTTACAATCTTGTACATCACAGTGAATATGTTTATTTGTATCTTGTTTCATAAGAACCTCCCATTTTTATTGTGAGAGAGTTTCAAAAAAATATACATAAATTGTTTTTTGTATTCATAGGATCATGATAGGTGATGATATGGACAAGATTCGAGTTGGCATCCCAAGAGGATTATTCTATCAAGAGTTTCATACGAAATGGCGATATTTCTTCGAGCATCTCGGGTGTGAAGTGATAGAGAGTGAAAAGACCAATCAACAAGTGATCAAAAATGGCAAACGACTTGCAAATGATGAAATGTGTCTATCTTTTCAAACTTACCTAGGACATGTAGCCACATTAAAAGGAAAGGTAGATTATATCATCGTTCCACGAATCGATAATTATGGCACTGATTTACAGACGTGTACGAATTTTTTAGCAGCCTACGATATTGTTAAGAATCTAATTGACGTTCCTTTGTTAAATTACAATATAGATTATGAAAATCACGAAACGGAGAAAAAAGGATTTTTCAAAATGGGAAGACAGCTATCTAAAAGTTATTCTGAAATCAGAAAGGCATATTCTCTTGCTTGTAAAATGGATGAGATGATTCGGAATAAACAAATTTCTAAGAATTATAATCGTATGAGTAGCAGTGGATTTAAAGTGTTAGTCGTTGGACATTCTTATACGATTCACGATGATTATTTCATGAAACCAATAGCTGATCAAATTGAAAAAAATAGTGGTGTACTGATTTATAGTGATGAGTTTGATGAAAGTGTTACGAGAAAAGCTTCAAAAAAATATAGTCGAGAACTTTATTGGAAATATCAAAAAGAGGCGATTGGATCGATCGCACTATTAGAAAATCAGATTGATGGGGTGATATTTATTTCAACTTTTCCATGTGGACCAGACTCATTGGTGAATGAACTTGTCATGCGAAAAATTCATTTGCCACATTTAAATTTAGTGATCGATGATATGGATGCGACAGCAGGAATAGAAACTAGAATAGAAAGTTTTATGGATATGTTGTATGAAAGATAAGAAAAAAGTGATTTCATTTCCACATATGGGAAATTATTATGTTCCTGTGAAGTACTTACTTTCACATGTATTCCATTGTAAGATTTTAGTCGCTCCTAAAATTACGAGTCGTACGATTGAGTTAGGTACGAAATATAGTCCAGACTTTGTTTGCACTCCATTTAAATATACTTTAGGAACTTTAATCGAAAGCTTAGAAAATGGGGCTAATATTTTGTTGCAAGCAGGTGGTGGTTGTAAGTATGGTTACTATAGTGAATTACAGATTGAAATATTAAAAAGTTTAGGATATCAATTTGAGTATGTAAATTTAGTAAGCAAGGGAAAGATGAATATAAGCCGCATGTATCGTATGGTAAAAGAGATCGATCCCAAGTTTCAGATCCGTAAGTTTTTGAAGTATGCGCGGATTACAAAACGTATGGTTGCATATATGGACCACTTTGAAGATGAGGTACGCAAGAGAATCGGGTTTGAAAGAGAAGAGGGAAGTTTTGAAAATTTAGAGCGAGAGATGCTGCATAAATTCATGAAGGTAAAAAATATGACACAATTAAAACAAAGATATAAAGAATATATGAAGAAGATGTATGCACTTCCATTAAAAGAAGAACAACATCCGATTCGTGTTGGTGTGATCGGAGAACTTTATACTTTGATGGAACCATTCTCTAATTATTATTTAGAAAAAGCATTAGCGCAGTATCATATTTCTATCAAACGATTTACGAATGTAAATTACTTATTGTTTCAAAAGAAACACCATATAAAATATTTGTTACGTTATGTATCTCGATATATTAAATATAAGATGGGAGCAGATGCCGCAGATAATATCGCGTGGACAAAGTATCTATGTGAAGAAGGGTACGATGGAATCATACATATTAAGTCATCGTTTTGTACACCAGAGATTGGTGCGATGCCGATTATTCAGAAAGTATGTCATGATTACGATGTACCTGTCATCTTTTTTACCTTTGATGCGGGAACGACGGAAGTAGGAATTGAAACGAGGTTAGAAGCTTTTTATGACATGTTGAAAGAAAAGAGGAAGGAAAAATGAGAAAGGGATATTTAGGGATAGATATTGGAAGCATTTCTACGAAAGCTGTCGTAATCGATGAAAATCATAAAGTTGTTGCATCTTCCTATATATGGACGGAGGGAAATCCTACAGAAGCAGTTAGAAAGCTGATGAAGTTGATTCAAAATGAATTGCCAAAAGATTATGAGATTCATGGAATTGGAACGACAGGGAGCGCACGAAAATTGATCGGTCTTTTGATGAATGCGAACGTCGTGAAAAACGAAATTACAGCCCATGCGAAGGGAACGTTATCACGATATCCAGATGCACGGACGATTTTAGAAATTGGTGGGCAGGATTCTAAGATTATCTTGTTGTCGAATGGAAGGCTTGTCGACTATGCTATGAATACGTTATGTGCAGCAGGGACAGGATCCTTTTTATCGAGCCAAGCGAAAAGACTCGGTATCGATATTAACGAATTTGGCAAGATGGCATTACGTTCGAAAAATCCTGTCAAGATTGCTGCAAGGTGTACAGTGTTCGCTGAGTCGGACCTGATTCATAAAGCGCAGATCGGATATGCGAAAGAAGATATCGTTGCTGGCTTATGTCGGAGTATCGTCTTAAATTATCTGAACAATGTCGGAAAAGGAAAAAAGATTGTAGGACCTGTTATCTTTCAGGGAGGAGTTTCTAAAAATATAGGCGTTGTAAAACAATTTGAAGAAATTTTAGGTATGCCTGTGATCGTCGATTCAGATAGTCATCTCATGGGAGCGATTGGTATTGCGGAACTTGCGATGAGAGAGAAAAGTGACCAAGTATTTTCTTTAGATATGCGCGATGTTTCATTCGAAACGATTGGACGTGAGTGTAAGAAATGTCCAAACCATTGTGAAGTTTTAAATATCTATAAAAATCATACACTCGTCGATACGTGGGGAAATAAATGTGAGGCCGGATTGAGAGAATAAAAGGAAAGAAAAGAAGATTGTAGAATCATAATAATAGAGTTGACAAAGCAAAATTTATAGTGTATAAATGAGTGGTATAAAAAAAGGAAGTGATTAGGTGGCAAAGAATTTAGTGATTGTGGAGTCTCCTAGTAAGTCTAAGACAATTGAAAAATACTTAGGAAAAGATTATAAAGTCGTATCGAGTAAAGGTCATATTAGAGATCTTTCAACGAGTGGAAAATATGGATTAGGTGTCGATATCGAAGACCATTTTAAACCGAAGTATACGACGATCAAAGGAAAGAAAAAGACGATTGATGAATTAAAGAAAGATGTAAAAAATGCAAGTTTTGTATATCTTGCAACCGACCCCGACCGCGAGGGAGAAGCGATCAGTTGGCATTTATATGACACGTTGGGATTAAAAGAGAACAATTACGATCGTGTCGTATTTCACGAGATTACGAAAAATGCGGTATTAGATGCATTTCAACATGCACGTAAAATCGATCAAAATCTTGTAAATTCACAAGAGACACGTCGTATTTTAGACCGTATCATCGGATTTCGTTTGAGTAAGTTAATGCAGGCGAAAACTGGTGGAAAGTCAGCAGGAAGAGTACAGTCTGTCGCACTTAAACTAATCGTCGATCGCGAACGTGAAATCGAGGCATTCCAAGCGGAAGAATACTGGACGATTCATGCACACTTTAAAGAATTTGATGCGGATTTATTTCAAAAGAACCACAAAGACTTTGAAATTCATAACGAGGTAGAAGCAAACGAGGTGTTGGATCAACTTTCCAATGCATTTAAGATAGAATCAGTCGATAAAAAAGTAAAGAATAAGAAGTCAAAATTACCTTTTACGACAAGTACGCTCCAACAAGATGCTTCAAATAAATTAAATATGAGTGCAAAAAAGACGATGAGTGTTGCACAGAAGTTATACGAGGGAATAGAACTAGCCGATGAGACAGTCGGACTCATTACTTATATGCGTACAGATTCAACTCGTTTATCGAACGAATTTATCGGTAGTACTTATCAGTGGATTGAAGCGAAGTATGGAAAAGAATATTTAGGATATGTCAAAATGGCAAAGAAGACGGAAAACGTTCAGGATGCACACGAAGCGATTCGACCAACGAGCATCGAAAGAACACCAGAAAATGTAAGACCATACCTATCTGATGATGAATTTAAATTATATCGTATGATTTATTATCGTGCTTTAGCATCCCTCATGAAAGATGCAAAAACGGAAAATACGACTGTAATTTTAGACAACAATGATTATCAATTTAAGGCAACCGGTCAAGTGATTGTCTTCGACGGATATTTAAAGGTATATCAAGACTATGAAGATACGAAAGAAAATACGTTGCCACCATTAGACGAATATCAATCAAATGTGATCGTATCAAACGATATTACGAAAGAACAACACTTTACAAAACCACCAGCTCGCTATACGGAAGCCAAGCTAGTAAAAGCGATGGAAGAATTAGGAATTGGTCGTCCAAGTACTTATGCGACGATTATGGATAACATTAAAACGAGAGGGTATGTCGTTTTAGAAGAGAAAAAATTTAAACCGACAGAGATTGGTTTTGAAGTAACGGATCGATTACAAGAACACTTCTCGCATATTATTAATGTAAAATATACTGCTGCAATGGAAGAAGATTTAGATGAAATTGCAGAAGGTAAAAAAGTTTGGTATCAAACGTTGGAAGAATTTTACAAAGATTTTGAACCTGCCGTAAAAGAAGCGTTTGATCAAATGGAGAAGAAAGCCCCTGAAAAAACGGGAGAAGTTTGTCCAGAATGTGGAAGTGATTTAGTCGTACGTAAAGGACGTTATGGAGAGTTTGTAGCTTGTAGTAATTACCCAGAATGTAAATATATCAAGGCACAGCCAAAAGAAGAAGTTGTCGTTTGTGATTGTCCAAATTGCGATGGAAAAATTATCGAACGTAAAAGCAAACGTGGTAAACTTTTCTATGGTTGTAACAATTTTCCGAAATGTAAAACTGCCTATTGGGATCGTCCTACAGGAGAGAAATGTCCAGAGTGTGGAAGTATGTTGACGGAGAAGAAAGATAAAATTAAATGTAGCAATTGCGATTACGAAAAATAGTCCCGTGAGGGACTTTTTATTTGAAATCAAATCGATTTTATTGACGAAACTTCTACCATATAGTATACTTGAAATATGATAGACTAGTACGGAGTGATTGCGATGAAAGTAAATAAAAGAGGGTTTACGTTAATAGAAATATTAGCGGTAATTGTTATTTTGGCGGTACTTGCCGTAATTACGATTCCTATTGTGATGGGAATTATCGAGGAGACGAGGAAGGATCGCTTTTTAGAAAATGTTAAGTCAGTTGTTGCTTCAGTAGAGCAATATAATAGTGAACATGATATGAAAGCGATAGGACAATACGTAGTCAATCAAACCGATATTCAATATATAGAAGATAGAGAGTTCGATACAAAAATGATTCCGGTAAAAGGAGAATTTGATGGAAGTGGGCTGATATCTTTAAATAAATCTGGACTTGTTAGATTACAAGTAGAAAATAATACTTGGTGTGTCTTTGGAACGAATAAAAACTATCGGATTGAAAAAGGAAAATGTAGCGAAGTTGCTAATCCATTATTGCCGACATATAAAATTGACAAAGTAGGATGGGCACCAAAGAAGACAGTGACAATTACATATCCAGAACGAGAAGAAGGGCTAATTTTTGATTATAGTTTAGATGGTGGAAAAACATGGATTGTCGTCAAAACAGGAAATGAAAAGAAAATAGAATTTACACAACCTGGTACAATTGTGGCGAGAGTTTATGATGGCTTGTCTTATCAGACAGCAAGTACGTTCTCAGTAACGCAAATTGATTCAACTCCACCAGAAGACGTTGCTATAGCAGTAACGAAAAAAACAACTAATAGTATTACTGTGACTACAACAGGAGAGGACAAAGAAAGTGGAATTGGAACCATTTATTATAGTAAAGATAACGGAAAAACTTGGGAAAATGCTGGCGCTGGTAAGACGTATACTTTTAAAAAATTAAAAACTGGTAGTTACCAATTAAAAGCACGGGTTGTAAATGGTGCCGGCTTAGAGACGGCAAGTAATGTAGTTAGTGCTACGACAAATGATATTATTCCACCAACATACGCAGTAGATAAGACAGGATGGCAACCAAAGAAGATTGTAACGATTACATATCCAGCAAGAGAAGAAGATTTTGTATATCAGTATAGCTTAGATGGTGGTAAATCTTGGAAAGAAGTCGCAAGCCCTGGAACAAAACAACAAATTACATTTACAGCAAACGGAACAGTCATTGCAAGAATTACAGATGGTGTCAACTATAAGACAGCAAGTAGCTTTGCAGTTACACAAATCGATACGACACCACCGACATCAGTAATTGCAATGGGTGGTCGAACGAGTAATTCAATTACATTAAAAGCGACTTGTACGGATGATAAGTCTGGTATTAGCAAGATAGAATACAGCAAAGATAACGGAAAGACATATGTCAATGGAGGCACAAAAGACACTTATACTTTCAATAATTTATCGGAAGGATCATATTACTTTAAGGCGAGATGTACTAACGGAGCAGGGTTAAAGAGTGAGAGTGCAACATTGTCAGGAAATCCACTAGAGTTGATTACACCAACTTATGCAATCGATAAAACAGGATGGCAGCCAAAGAAGGTTGTAACGATTACATTCCAAGCAAGAGAATCTAATTATGTATATCAATATAGTTTGGATGGAGGAAGAAGTTGGACGACGGTACCTGCACCGCTTACACAACAACAAGTAACATTTACAACCAATGGAACGTTAATTGCAAGGGTAACAGATGGTGTCAACTATAAGACAGCGAGCAGTTTATCTATCACACAAGTCGATTCATCAGCGCCGAGTGCAACTGTGTCAGTAGCTAGCAAGACAAGTAATTCAGCTAACCTATCGGCATCGTGTGTAGATAACGAATCGGGTATCACGAAGATAGAATATAGCAAAGATAATGGAAGTAGCTATGTTTCTGGGGGAACGAAAACGACGTATAGTTTTACGGGTTTGAAAACAGGAACATACAATTTCAAGGTAAGATGTACGAATGGTTCGGGACTTCAAACAGTGTCTACGACAGTTAATAGTGCAACAAATGCAATAGGTACACCAACATATGCAGTAGATAAAACAGGATGGCAAACGAAGAAGGTTGTGACGATTACATACCCGGCACGTCAGTCTAATTTCACATATCAATATAGTTTAGATGGAGGAAGAAGTTGGACGACGGTTGCAGCTCCGGCAACGACAAAACAACTAACTTTTACAGCAAATGGAACAGTTATCGCAAGAGTAACGGATGGAACAAACTATGTAACGGCAAGTAGCTTTGCGGTGACACAAATTGATACGACTGCACCAACAGCGACACTCGCAAGTACATCTAAGAAAAGCAATTCTGTGTCATTAAAGGCAACATGTACAGATGCACAATCAGGAATTACAAAAATTGAATTTAGTAAAGATAACGGTTCAAGTTATGTAAGTAGTGGAGTCAACGCAAATTATACATTTAGTGGATTAAAAGCTGGTACATACAATTTTAAAGCAAGGTGTACAAATGGATCAGGACTGCAGACGACGACAAGTACATTAAGTGTTGCAACAAATGTGATAAATCCACCAACGTATAAAGTAGATAAAACAGGATGGCAATCAAAGAAAGTTGTAACGATTACATATCCTGAGCGAGAGAGTCAATTTGTATATCAATATAGTTTAGACGGTGGCTCTAGTTGGAAAACTGTTGCGAGTCCAGCTACGACGCAAAATGTTACATTTACAGCAAATGGAACAGTTATTGCACGAATTTACGATGGAACGAACTATGTAACGGCAAGTTCATTTGCAGTTACACAAGTCGATCCGACTGGACCAAGTGCAGTGGCAAGTATCGCATCAAAGACAAGTAATAGCGTAACATTGAAAGCAACATGTACAGATAATGAATCTGGAATTACGAAAATTGAATATAGTAAAGATAACGGTTCAAGTTATGAAAATGGAAATACGAGTACGACTTACACATTTGGTGGATTAAAAACTGGAAATTACAACTTCAAGGTAAGATGTACGAACGGATCAGGATTAAAAACAGTATCTGCTTCTGTTGGAGGGGCGACAAATACGATTGGTACGCCAACATATGCAGTCAATAAAACAGGATGGGCAACAAGTAAAGTAGTTACGATTACGTATCCAGCTCGTCAATCTAATTTCACATATCAATATAGTTTAGATGGTGGAAGATCTTGGACGACAGTTGCTGCGCCAGCAACGACAAAACAACTTACATTTACGGCAACTGGAACAGTCATTGCAAGAGTGACCGACGGAACGAACTATGTGACGGCAAGTAGTTTTGCGGTAACACAAATTGATACGACGAAAGTATCAGCAGCACTTGCGGTAACGGGAAAAACGAGTAATAGTGTCACACTTTCAGCAACGTGTACGACTGGTGATTCCGGAATTGCAAAATACGCATACAGTAAAGATAATGGAGGATCATTTGTCGATGCAGGAACGAGCAAAACTTACACGTTTAGTGGACTAAAGACAGGAACGTATAACTTCAAAGTAAGATGTACGAGTGGATCTGGAACGGTAGGAACTTCAAGTGCGGTAAGTGCAACGACAAATGCAATTTCCGCACCAACCTATAAAGTAGATAAAACAGGATGGCAGACGAAGAAAATTGTTACGATTACGTATCCAACAAGACAGTCTAACTTTACATATCAATATAGTACAGATGGTGGAAAATCTTGGAAGACTGTCGCAAGTCCGGCAACGACACAACAAGTGACATTTACATCAAATGGAACAGTCATTGCAAGAGTACATGATGGAACAAACTATGTAACAGCAAGTAGTTTTGCGGTAACACAAGTCGATTCGACTGGACCAACAGCAATTGCAGCGGTATCTACAAAGACGACCAATTCCATTGCTATAAAAGCGACATGTACGGATGCACAATCGGGAATTACAAAAATAGAGTACAGTAAGGATAATGGAAGCACATATGTTTCTGGTGGAACGAGTACAACTTATACTTTCGGTAGTTTAAAGACAGGAACGTATAACTTTAAAATAAGATGTACGAATGGAGCAGGAGTGAAAACAGCGTCAACTGCAGTAAGTGGAACGACAAACTCAATCGGAACGCCAACGTATGCAGTAGATAAAACGGGATGGCAAACGAAGAAAGTCGTAACGATTACATATCCAGCAAGACAATCTAACTTTACATATCAGTATAGTTTAGATGGTGGAAAGTCTTGGACGACAGTTGCAAGTCCAGCGACGACAAAACAAGTAACATTTACAGCAAATGGAACGATTATTGCAAGAATTACAGACGGTACGAACTATGTAACGGCAAGCTCATTCTCAGTAACACAAATTGATACTTCCGCACCATCAGCAACAGTTGCAGTAAGTTCAACAACATATAATAGTGCAACATTAAAAGCAACCTGTACAGATGCACAATCTGGAATTACGAAGGTTGAATTTAGCAAAGACAATGGAGCAAGCTATGTAGCAAATGGTACAAAAACAACATATACGTTTGGAAGTTTAGCAACCGGAACATACAATTTCCGTGCAAGGTGTACGAACGGAGTTGGATTACAAACTCAATCTGCTGCGGTAAGTAAGTTAATTCAAAATCAATTTACACTTACTTACAATGCAAACGGAGGAAGTGTTAGTCCAACAAGTAAAAAGGTAACAGCGGGTTCAACTTATGGGACTTTACCAACACCAACAAAGGCAAATTATAGATTCTTAGGATGGTATACCGCTGCAAGTGGAGGAACGAAAGTATCAAGCTCAACCGTAATGCCAGCATCGAACGTAACAATTTATGCACACTGGCAAGCTGTTACAACAGTAGTATTTAATAATGATATTACTGGGGCACAACAAAAAGTAACTGTGGATGTTGGAAAGTCTACAACCGCACCAAATATGACAGCAAGCGGTTATACGAGAAAGAGTTGGTCGTCGACAAATACAAGCTTAGCAACAGTCAGTGGTAATACGATTACTGCAAAAGCAATAGGAACGGTTACGATTCGTTCAAATTGGACGCTTGTGAACCCAGGAGCAACCTCATTTAGTGGTTGGGCAAAGACGAGAACATTCTCCGTAAATGCTTCTGCCGCAAGTGGAGTAAAATATTATACGTTAGATGATACGGATACAAGTTGTTCTTATGCTGGTGCAAATCAATGGCCAACTGGATACTTAGAAAACCATGGTGGCGGTCGAACATCAACTCGCACTGCTTCTAAATATATTTGTTATAAAGTTTGTACGAATACGAAAAATTACGATGGATCTAATCGTTGTTCGGTAGCAAAAGCTGCATGGGTTGGAGCCGATAATGTTGCACCAGTAAAACGTTATGTGAATTTCCAAGTTTGGTCTCCTGGAGCAGGATCTTGGGGAGCAAGTAGTTATGATGCTAGATACTTAATTTATCGTGGTAACGATGCATTCCAAGGATATGCAGGAGTTAGAACTCAAGGAATTAGAGCTTCATGGAATTCAAACATGTCAGGGACTCTTTACTATGCATATTATGGTCAACAGAATGGACAATTTGCTAACTATAGTATTCGTTGGGGAGATTATGGCGTAGATACGTGGTATGTACATTGTAAACATTCAACACTATGTGGTGGGCAACACGCATTCCTGTATATGCAGTACTACGATCAAGATAGAGCCGGAAATACAACCGGATGGGGATAATAGGAGGAAAGCAAAATGGAAAATAAATCGAGCAAAAAAAGATTAATAATATTATTTGTTGTTTTGGTTGTTCTTATATTGGCTATTTTGCTTTTGGTTATCCATCCATGGAAGAAAGATACAAAACCAAAAGAACAGAAAATAGAACCCGCATTAGAAGATTATGGGACATCTGATTTTAGTATTTCAGAATTTAAAAAGAATACAGAAGGAACAACATTATATGAAGATCAATATCCTTTAAGTGATCAAGCATGGCAGTTAAATTTAATTCCTGGGGAACAATATTCTGAGTTGAAAACAGAGTTAAGTAACCGAATGGAAACGTCGTTGGCAAGCGATGATGAGTTCGTTTTAGAAAGTGAATCGCTAGGAACTGTCGGAGAGGAAGTTATAATTTACAAATATAAAGGAGTCAATTTATTTATGTTCCAGTTTGATGTTGGTAATTTATCAGCTAAAATTCAAAACGAAATCGCTGCTACTCTAGATATTAACACATTAAATAAGGAGCAGATGATTGACTATTTTGGAAGATGTTATATGAAAGCGATAGATGTTATATTACACTATGCTGATCAATATAAGGAAGAAGAAGAGCGAGATATTACTATCATAAAGAAAAATGGAGAGATTGTGAATGGAGATTCTGTTTATAATGAGCTCATAGGGATGAATAGCCCTCGAGTTGTCGAGCCTGGGCAAAGTACATACGGACAGGCATTCATTAATCAAAGCAATATAAGACTAGAACAAATTTATCAAGACGCAATTAAAAAGGGGTATTATGATCCGTCAAATCCTTTGGATTTTGATTAAACGAGAAAAATTCCTGTATCGTAATTTTTGTTAGAGAGTCATAAATGATAGGATAAATTATAGGAGGAAATATATGAAAAAGAAAATAGGAATAATATTAGTTGCTTGTTTAGCAATGTTTGCAACAGGATGTGGCTGTGATAAGAAAGAAGAAAAAGTAGAGAAAAAAGAGGATGAAGTAAAAGTAAATACAAGTGAGGATATCGTGAAAGATCAAGTAGTGGAAGGATTGAAACTTACAAATACGTCACTATCTAGTCAAAATGGAATGGCGACACTTGTAACAGAGGTAAGTAATGATACAGGAAAAGATGAATATTTACTTTCATTCAACATATACATCAAAGATAAAGATGGAAATATCATTGCTGAGAATTTTGGATATGTAGGTGAAGTGATTCCAAATGGAACATCGAGAACGATTACGAGTAGTTGGGATCAAGAGCTTGTAGGAGCAACAGCAGTAGAATATTCTATCAATAGGTAATTGTAGAAAAACATGGTTTTGCCATGTTTTTTCTTTTTTCTAATATGTAATCGTGGTATAATTATTTTATCCAGGTGATGTGTATGAAAAAGTATGTATTAGTGCTATGTACTCTTTTATTATTGTGTGGATGCGATAAAAAAGAGGAGGAAGTAAAGACAGATTTGAAGTTCGACGAAGATAGTTATTCTATTTATGAACCATACAAAAGTGGAGTTTCGAACGATTATGTTGTCAGTCACATTTTGAATCACTATGATCGCGAAGAAGTGGAAAGCTCGCTTATGGATATTTCCACCTCTTATTTTCCGACTGATAATACCTATTATCAGGCTGGACAGTATCTGAGTGAAAAAGATTTGACAAGCCTATTATCGAGAGAAAAATTAAATCAGGCAGACAATGTAACGATCGATGGAATTTCAATTTCTCCAGAATATATTTCTTACATTTATGAACAGAATTATTTATCTAGCGAGGGAAAACTAAAAGGAATTAGTATTGCGGTCGTTTTAAATCCGTATCAACAATATCAAAACCAGTATGGAGCTTATCAATATAAAAAGGTTGACGAGACGACGGTACTGGAATTTGGAAAGAAGCGAGCGCAAGAGTTACTAACGTATTTACGAGAAGAAAAAGATTTAAAGGACGTAAAAGTTTTGATGGGATTATATGTTCAAAATAGTCCGGATGAGGTATTACCTGGAAGTTTTAAACAGGTAGGCATCACTTCTTCACAGGATATTAGTTTTCAAAGTGTCGACTATCAGTATCAACTCTTAGAATCTAGTTGGGTACAAGAGAAAGATATGAATTCGTATACAGCATTTCAAAATTTAAAAAAGAAGTTGACTGAATTGTTTCCGACAACGTACATGGTAGCAGAGGGTCTTTACGTCAGTGGAAGGCTGCAAAATTTAGAAATCGATGTTCATAGTACGTATATGAACAAAAGTGAGTTATTAAAAGTGAGTCAACTGATTAGCACGGAACTTTCTAATACATTTCCGGGAGGAATTCAAATAAAAGTTTATTTAAAGGAAAATAATGATATGGTAGGTTTTATCAGCAAGGAGAAAACAAGCTCTAGTGCGAGAATCTACATAATGAAAGGATAGCGTATGAAAAAGTTAAGTATAAACCAAGTAAGAGATGTAGCACACCTAGCTCGACTTACGTTAAAAGAAGAAGAGGTTATGAAATATCAAAAGGAGTTAGGGCAGATTTTGACGGAGATCGAAAAGATCAATCAGGCAGAAGTGAGCGAGGACGAAGAGATGTTAATTTGTCCTACGACAAATGAAAATTTTTATAATAGCGATGAGGTAAAAGATATGATCACAAGAGAAGACGCATTTTCAAATAGTAAAAATTCAAATGGAATGTACATTGTTGTACCGAAGGTAGTCAATGAATAATTATCTTAATTTACCGATTACAAGACTTCATGAACTATTGAAAACGCGTCAAATTAAACCGATCGATTTGGTAGAGGAAGCTTTTTCAAAAATTGAAAATAGCGATTTAAATGCTTTTATTACCCTAGATAAGGAAGGGGCGATCAAAAGAGCAAAAGAGTTAGAAGAAATCGAACCGGATAATGTTTTGTTTGGAATTCCGATTGCTGTTAAAGATAATATTGTAACTAAAAATTTAACGACGACTTGTGCTTCTAAAATGCTTGCTGATTTTAATCCGATCTACGATGCAACTGTGGTAGAGAGAATCAAAAAGGCAAATATGATTATCATTGGAAAGACGAATATGGATGAGTTTGCAATGGGATCAACGGGAGAGACGAGTTATTTTGGAAATACGTTGAATCCATGGGATCATTCGATGGTAACAGGAGGAAGTAGCAGTGGAAGTGCTTGCAGTGTTTCTGCTAGACTTGTCTCATGTGCCCTAGGTAGTGATACTGGAGGAAGTATTCGCCAACCATCTAGCTTTTGCGGAATTGTCGGATTAAAACCAACGTATGGTCGTGTATCGAGACATGGACTCATCGCATTTGCGTCTAGTTTGGATGCGATTGGACCGATGACGAAAAATGTCTACGATAATGCACTTCTTTTAAATATTTTAGCTGGGTATGACGATAATGATTACACCTCAAGTAAAAAAACTGTAGATGATTATACAAGTTTAATTGGTACCGATGTAAGTAGCCTTAAGATTGCTGTTCCAACTTATTATATGAGCGATCAAATTGACACGGATGTAAGAGAAAAAGTCTCTGATGTTATGGATATGTTGAAAGCACATGGTTGTCAAGTGGATCTCGTCGAGATGGATTACCTAAAATATGCGATACCTCTTTATCAAGTTATCGCTCTAGGAGAGGCTAGTAGTAATTTAGCTCGTTTCGATGGAATTCGATATGGACATAGAACAGATGATTATCACAATATTGAGGAACTATATAAAAATACGAGAGCAGAGGGATTTGGAGATGAAGTAAAACGTCGTATTATGATTGGCTCTTATGTACTATCTGGAGAAAATGCCAATATATATTATCGTAAAGCACTTCAAATTCGTCATGCGATGGTAGAGGAATTTAAAAAGCAGTTTGAAACATATGATTTAATGTTAGGACCTACAAATACGAATGTCGCCTATCCGTTTGGGACAAGACAAGATGATGCTCTTAAATGCTTCTACGATGATATTTTAACGATTCCAGTAAATATGTCAGGACTTCCTGCGATGAGCTTACCAGTTGGTTTTAATTGTGATAGTCTTCCAATAGGAATGCATATCATTGGAAATTATTTTGAGGAGAAGAAAATTTACCAATTGGCAAGTTTTATCGAAGCAAAATTAAATTTAGATTTAACACCTAAAGGAGGTGCTTCATGTTAAAGCCAACGATAGGAATCGAAGTACACGTCGAATTAAAGAGTAATGCGAAGGTGTATTCTACAGGAAAAAATGATTTCAAATCTCCTGCGAACACCAATATGACTTTGATCGATTTAGGATATCCAGGAACACTTCCAAAATTGAATCAAGAAGTCATCCACATGGCGTTGAAAGCATGTCATGCGATGCATTTTCACATCAATAAGCATATGCACTTCGACCGTAAGAATTATTTTTACCCAGATTTACCAAAGGGGTATCAGATTACACAGCAAGATACGCCGATTGGGTACGATGGATATTTAGAAATCGAAGTGGATGGAAAGAAGAAGAAAATCGAGATCGAACGCATGCACATCGAAGAGGATACTTGCAAGAGTATTCACGGAGAAAGAGGAACGTTATTAAACTTTAATCGTGCCGGAGTTCCTTTGATCGAGATCGTTTCTAAACCTGTGATTGAATCACCAAAAGAGGCGATGCTCTATCTGGAAAAACTTCGTGAAACGTTACTATATCTTGGAATTAGCGACGTAAAGATCGAAGAGGGAAGTATGCGTTGCGATGCGAATATTTCGATGCACGAGGAAGGAAAACCATTTGGGACAAAATGTGAGATTAAAAATATTGGATCGATTCGATGCGTAGGAGTTAGTTTAGAGTACGAAATCAAACGTCAGACAGAAATCTTAGAACGAGGAGATAAGATCGAAAGAGAACAGACGAGGCGTTTCGATGAAAATACGAATACGACAGTCCTCATGAGAGAAAAGGAAACAGGAAATGATTACCGTTATTTTCCAGAGCCGGATTTACCGTTTGTAACAATTAGCGATGCATGGATTGAAGAAGTAAAAAATTCGATGCCAATGATGCCGGACGAGATGAAGGAAAAGTTTGTAGAACTTGGAATCAATGAAAATAATATTAAGACACTTCTTGCTAACAAGGAAATTTGTATGTTTTTACAATCTATTTTGGAAGAGTGTAATCCAGTGATTGCAGCTAATTTATTAACTGGGGATGTACTTTCTTACATGAATAAAGAAAAATTAAGTTTAGACGAGTTAAAGATCGATGCAGAGAATTTTACAGAACTTGTCGAGCTTTTGGAAAGCGAGAAGATTTCTTCAAAGCAGGGGAAACAAATTTTATCTGTTCTTTTGGAGAATGGTGGTAGTGCTTTAGAATGGATGAAGACGCTTGGAATGGAGCAGATTAGTGATACGAAAGAGCTTACGGAAATGATTCAAAAAGTGCTTTCTGAAAATCCAGAATCAGTAAATGATTACAAAGCTGGGAAAGATCGAGCTCAAAAGTATTTGATGGGACAGATCATGAAAGCATCAAAGGGGCAAGCAAATCCAAAGCTTGTAACGGAGTTATTAACAGAGCTTTTAAAACAGATGTAATTTGCGAAAACGTCAAAATTATAGTATAATGAATGACGATTGAGAAGGAGATTGAATATGAAGGGATTTATCATGAGTCATAAAAAAGGTCTTGCGATTGCAGGTATCATTTTGTTGATATTTGTTATTCTATGTATCTTTGTTTGGGGGTTTTTATTTCCAGATGGAAGTAAGAGCGAGTATGGAAATCGCTTGGATGGAATCGAAAAGGTGAAAATTTCCGATGACAAGTTAAAAAAATTAGAAACTGAATTAGAAGGTCATGATTTCGTAAAAAGTGCGGATGCCTATATTACAGGACGCATTATCAATGTAATGATCGATGTCAATGATGGGACGGATGTTGCTTCCGCAAAAGCTCTTACCGAAGTTGTAAAAAGTAATTTTTCGGAAGATGAACTTGCCTTTTACGATACGCAAGTATATTTGACAAATGAAGGTAATAGTGAATCAAGCTATCCATATATAGGATATAAACATCGTACGGAAAGTGATTTTTTCTGGACGAACAATCAGTAAGGTGGTAAAAGATGAAAAAGAAACAATGGATCGTTGGGATCGTAATTGCCATCGCTTTTCTTTTCGTTTTCTATGGAGTGTATTTTGTATTTTTCCGCGAGGAAAAAAACTCTACTTTGACGTTAATAGAAAAGCAATGGATTGAGAATAATAAAAATAAGTTGATCGATTTTGGAGTGATGAATTACACCCCAATTTTCTCTTCTGATGGAACAGGTGTTTTCTTCGATTATTTGAATGACTTAGAAAATGATACGGGATTAGAATTTAATCGATCACCTTATGAAAATGCTAATAACAATACGAGCGATTATTCTTTCCAAGTGGTAGATAAAGTAGGGAAAAACGATATTTTGTTTTATCAAGATGCTTATGCTCTCGTGACGAAAGCGGCTGTAAAATATTACGATCTACACGATATTAAAGATTTGACGATCGGTGTATTGACAAGTGATCTAGAGAAGATTGGAACGGTGTTAGAAGGTGCAAGTAATATTAAATATCAGACGTTCCAATCGAACGACGAGTTAATTAAGGCGATCACAGCGACAGGAACACAGACGACGATTGATGCGATCGTCATTCCGAAAGTGGCTTACATGTCTGAAATTGTCGAAAGTGACGAGATGAATATCGCATATACGTTTAGTGATTTAGAACAAAATTACGTTTTGCGTTTAGGAGATACTGGAAAATTAAATACGATTTTGAAAAAATATACGAAAAAATGGATGGACGATCGTTTTCAAGATTCTTATAACGAAAATTTTACCAATGCATATTATACTGCTGCAGAAGTAGGGGAAAAAGAAAAAGCTACTTTTGTTGGTAAAAGATATTTATATGGTTTTATCGAACAAGCACCATACGATCAATTATCTAGTGGTCGATTGTATGGAATGAATGCTCAGATTTTAAAATCATTTTCCAATATGACAGGAATTGAAATCACATACAAATCTTATGAAAATCTTGGAAATCTATTAGAAGATTTCAATGCGAATAATTTAGATTTCTTCTATGGAACAAACCAAGATACAAACTATAAGATGGATGTATTGAATACTGTTTCTATCGGTTCAGAACAGGTAACAGTTGCAACACCTGCAAGTGATCATACAGTGATTACCTCACTTGCATCTTTAAAAAATCGTAAAGTACAGGTAGTAGAGGGAACGAAAATTGCATCATATTTAAAAGAAAAAGGAATCGAATGTGAAGAGTATGAAAACATAACTAGTTTATTAGAACATCCAATCGCAAATGGCGTTGTCGTGATCGATTCAGATGCTTATCAGTACTATAAGAATGATCAATTATCAGACTATAAAGTAAATTATCAATTTTACTTAGAAACGCCGTATACATACGTTGTACGAGATATTAAGGCTAATAAAATATTTTATGATTTCTTCAATTTCTATTTGTCATTCATTCAAGAACAAAATAGTTTGTATGTAGGATATGAAGATCTATTAGCGCTTCGAACAAAACCAATTTTAACAGGAATCATAAGTGTTCTCATTGGAGCTGTTTTAATCGTACTTGCCGTTATTTATGGTTTCAATAAGTGGAAGACAAGAGATACGAAGAAAAAGATTACAATTCCAAAGGGAGAAAAGATCAAATATATCGACATGTTGACATCTTTAAAAAATCGAAATTATTTGAATGATAATATTTCTATTTGGGATGAATCAGAAGTATATCCGCAGACAATTATCATCATCGATTTAAACAATATTGCTTATATCAACGATAATTATGGACATGAAGAGGGAGATAAAGTCATCAAAGAAGCGGCTAACAAATTGATTACGACGCAGATTGAAAATACGGATATTGTTCGTACCAATGGAAATGAATTTTTGATCTACATGGTAGGTTACGACGAAAAACAAGTTGTATCTTACATTCGAAAATTAAATAAGGAATTGAAAGATTTATCTCACGGATTTGGAGCAGCGATTGGTTATAGCATGATTCACGATGCTATTAAAACGATCGATGATGCAGTCAACGAAGCGACACTTGATATGAGAAGCAATAAAGAAGAAATTTCAAATTAGTGATAAATGTAGTATAAAGAGGGATAATATGAACAGAATAAAAGAGATCATGAAAAAGTTAATCGCAATTATTAGAAGACCGTCGATGACGATATTACCAGGACATTTAGCGTTCTTCTTGGTACTTTCAGTCGTACCAATTATTACGATTATCGGATTCATCGCATCTCTTTTTTCGTTTGATTTACATACGATCATGGAAGCGATGGAAAATACGTTGCCATCCGAAGTGACGGAATTGTTATTGCCATTTGTCAATGGAAGAACGATCGACTCTAATGTTTGGTTTTTCATTATTATCGGTTTTTTAATCGCAAGTAATGGTGCTTATTCGATTACAGTCGCATCAGATACGTTATATGAGATGAAGCAAAAAAGTTATTTATACGGAAGAGTAAAAGCGTTATTTCTAACTGTAAATTTAGTGATGTTATTTTTCTTTATCATTATTGTTTTAGCGTTTGGTAATGTGATTGTAAAATCTATTTTAGATCTTGGTATCTTTCAAGATATTGGGTATAATTTATATTCGATTTTCCGTCTCGCTAAGTGGCCGATTTCCATCGTTGTGATTTTCTTTATGATTAAGCTATTATATACGATGGCACCATCGCATCATGTTCCAAGTAAATATGTAAATCGTGGAGCATGGTTTACGACATTAAGTTGGGTGCTAGCAACGGCAATCTATTCATATTATGTCAGCCATTTCGTCAATTATGATATTTTTTATGGCGGTATGTCTAGTTTGATTGTCATGATGATTTGGATCTACATTTTGGCATATGGTATCGTAATTGGAATAGCAATCAATACAGAGTATTATCAAGCGATGGAAAAAAGTGGTCCGGATAATACGGAAGAGCTTGAGAAGACTAAGGAATGATACATATCGATTACCAATATGTATTGGTTACAGGCTACTGTGTAGGTGAATAGTTTAACTGTGAACTAGTAAGTATACAATTTTGGTAATATCTCCTTTGAATGGAAACGAGACGTATCAATGAAACGTAAAAGCGATCTAAAATCGCTTTTTGTTTTGAAAAAAAGAAACGAATGATTGAAAAATAATAGAAATTATGATAGATTAGAAATAGTAAAGTAGGGATAATATGAAAAGAAAAAATGGTTTTACGCTGATAGAATTATTAGTAGTTGTTATTTTGCTGGCACTTATTGCAGTGATGGTGACACCAATTGTGTATAGTAGTATTGAAAAGGCACGAAAAGAGTCTTTTGGTTCGAGTGTGAATGGATTATTAAGAGCAGTTAACGTAGAAAGGGAATATGGTGTTGCGCAGACTTATACTGTGAAAGATGGCAAAGTGACACCAGCACTATCCGTAAAAGGAAAGATCGAAGGAGAAGGTACGATCGCAGTGACAGAAGAAGGAGAAATTACAATTTCTATCACGAATGGAAAATATTGTGCCAAAAAAGGAAAAGATGATAAAAAGATCATAGTAGAAGATGGAACTTGTTCTTAGGGGTTAGGAGAGTGTAGAATGAGATCAAATAAAGGATTTACGTTGTTAGAACTATTGGGCGTTATGATAGTGCTTGCCATCATCAGCTTGATTGCCGTTCCAATCGTGATGGATTCGGTAAATGAGAGTAGGAAGAGTACGATGCGAAATAGTTATCAAAGTTTATTAAAGGCGATCGATATGAATAAATCGTATGATACGATCAATTTTTCTAAGATGTACGTCGTACGAGAAGGTACTTTGAGTCCGGACGTTGATTATGACGGAGAACTCGAAGGAGATGGAACGATCGTCGTGAATGCGAAAGGTCAAATTAAAGTATTGGTCCAAACGGAAGATTGGTGTATTTCGAAAGAATATGATGATTCTAAAGTATCGATTCAAGACGGAGAATGTTCGACGAGTGCGGATTTAACATATCCAGAGTATGCATATGTTCCAGATATTCAACAGGCGTTAATCGATGGAACAAGGCAGTTAGAAACCGATGTGACATTAGCGTTAGATGAGACTACGTCAGGAATTATTTATAATGGAACTAGCCAAGATTTGATTTTACCGTCTAGCATCGCAGGAACACCTTTATGGGAATATAGTTTTGTTTCCAAACCAGATGGAACGCCACTACCACTTGCGACGATCTATATGCCAGATGGAATTCAAAAGATCAATACGTATGCATTCAAAGATGAGACGCAACTAAACTTTATTACATTCCCACCATCTGTCGTGATATTGGATAATTGGGTTTTTGAAGGAGCGACTGCTCTGCAGACGATCACATTTACGTCTACGGAAGTTCCGACGATTATCGAGGGGACGAATGGAACCTTTAAAAACTTAAAATCAGATGTTACGATTCGCGTACCACAAGAATCGCTTGCAAATTATCAGGCGGCTTGGACATCGTCACTCGGAAGTGGAAATCAAATTATAGGGTATTGAGTTAAAAACATGAAAGAAGCAAGGAAGTAAGGAAATAAGGAAATAAGGAAGCTGGGCATAAGCATAAGCTTCTTTTTCTATATGAATGAGGTCGCCTTGTCGCAACGTACAATAATGCAAAAACACGTTATGATCAGAAGTTGACTTTTTATTTTTTTGTGCTATTATAGATAAAAATTTTTTTAAGGAGTTATTTATGAAATTAAATTTATATCGTGGAATGAAAAGAGTATTATTTGGAAGTGCAGTAGTTTTAGCTAGTAGTGGTATCGTTGGATGTTCTTCTAATAATAGTGAAGAAGTTGTTAGTACGCCTAGTTTATTAGAGGGGACTGTTTTAGAAGATGCTTATGTGATTACAGATTCGAATGATGATATTTTGATTGTCCGTCCTACGGTGACTTATGGAGATTACAAATTTGAAACACGTTTAGATAAAGATAATCATGCTAACCACTATATAGATGTTTTATCTAATAATTGTTATCATGAAAAGACGATGGAAGATGAGAAGTGTAGTATTGCGGAAGTTGGGGTTTTTTCTATTGATGTTGAACAAAAAAAACCGATTTCGACTTACTTGACGAAGGAAGATTTGTTAAAGAGTGAGTTTGCTGATGAAGATGTCGTTGAAATTATTGAACGTATTAAGAGTGACAGTTTAAGGAATACAGAAGAAAAAGCTAAACAATACACGAAGTAAAATGATACCGATGACCTCAAAGAAGTATCAAGCATATACGTGATTTGTATGTGCTTTTCTTAAAACCTATCTTTTTTGAAAAAGATAACAGAATGAATTGACAAAAGCACTAGCTCGTGTTACATTATATGTAGACACGTTGATAGTGTTTTTATTTTGGAAAACACATAAAATGAATCGTAGGTGAAAATATGAAAAAGATTGGTAAATTTTTCATGAGTGTAAAACGTGAGATGAAAAAAGTTCGCTTTCCAAACAAGAAAGAGATGATTACATATTCAACGGCGACAATTGGATATGTCATCTTCTTTGGGATCTTCTTTTCTTTAACTGATTTTATTTTAGCTGGAATTAGGACGTTGGTGGGATAATATGCAAAAAGAATGGTATGTAGTGAATACTTATTCAGGACATGAGAATAAGGTAAAAGAAAAGTTAGAGATGCGTGCGAGCACGATGGGGATGGAAGACTACATCTATCGTGTTGTCGTTCCAGAACAAAAAGAAATAGAAGTAAAAGATGGAGAGAAGAAAGAGAAAGTAAAGAAGATGTTTCCTGGTTACATCTTAGTTGAGATGGTAATGAGTGATGAAGCATGGTTTATCGTTCGTAATACGCCGGGAGTTACAGGATTTATCGGATCTTCTGGTCGTGGGGCAAAACCTTTCCCGTTAACACCGCAAGAAGTCGATAAGATTTTAGGAAGCATGGGAATGAGTCGCCTTGAAATTGGAAACGAATTAAATATCGATGATATGGTAAAGGTAATCAGTGGACCATTTTCTGGAATGTTCGGTAAAGTGAAAAAGATCAATATGGAAAATCAAGAAGTCGAAGTTGCACTCGATTTATTCGGTCAAGAGACGATTGTCGAATTGAAATTAACAGAGATCGAAAGAGCTTAGAAAAGACATATTTACAAATAAAGAGAAATATGTTATTATGTACTAGCTATATATTTGATTTTATATATAGAAATTGACAAGTGGGAGCATATGTAAGCGGATGCATTAGGACCACTCGCGAAAAAAATAATAGGAGGTGTTTTTCGTGGCAAATCAAGTAACAAAAAAGATTAAATTACAAATTCCTGCTGGAAAGGCAACACCAGCACCACCAGTTGGTACGGTTTTAGGACCTGCTGGAATCAACTTACAGGAGTTCTGTACAAAATATAACGATGCAACGAAAGATAAGATGGGAGATGTATTACCAGTTGAAATCACTATTTACGAAGATAGAACATTCGACTTTGTAATCAAAACTCCACCAGCAGCATTCTTACTTAAGAAAGTTGCTAAGATTAAATCTGGTTCTGGAAAAGGATCAAAAGAAATCGTTGCTACAATTACAAAAGAGCAATTGAGAGAAATTGCTGAGATTAAATTACCTGATTTAAATGCATACACTGTAGAAGAAGCAATGAAAATTGTGGAAGGTACAGCTCGTAACATGGGAATCAAGGTAGAAGACTAAGAAAAATAGGTGAACCTAGTGGGAGGAAAATGTCCGCATTCTTCCGTCAATCACCACATAAGGAGGTAAAAAATGAAAAAAAGTAAAAAGTATGTAGAAGCTTGTAAAAAACTTGAAAAAGGAAAAGCTTACACAAAAGAAGAAGCAGTAAAATTAGTCAAAGAAACTTCTACGACAAGTTTTGATGCTTCAGTAGAATTAGTAATGAGATTAAATCTCGATACAAAGAAAGCTGATCAACAGTTAAGAGGAGCAACAGTGCTTCCAAATGGAACTGGTAAGACAAAAAGAGTATTAGTAATTGCGAAAGGAGAAGCTGCGAAAGCTGCAAAAGAAGCTGGAGCTGACTACGTTGGAGATCAAGATTACTTAGACAAGATCGTAAACGAAAACTGGTTTGAATTTGATACGATGATTGCTACTCCAGATATGATGCCTGCTTTAGGTAAAATTGGTAAGGTGTTAGGACCAAAAGGTTTAATGCCAAACCCTAAGACTGGAACTGTAACGATGGATACGAAAAAAGCTGTAGAGGATGTTAAAAAAGGACGTGTAGAATACCGTGCTGATTCATTCGGAAATGTTGCAGTTATCATCGGTAAGGTTTCATTCACAGATGAACAATTACTAGAAAATTTAACAAGCTTTGTATCTTTAATTACAAAATTAAAACCAGCTGCTGTGAAAGGAACATACATTAAAAACATTAGTGTATCTTCAACAATGGGGCCTGGAATTAAAATTGATTTAAATAGTTTTGACAACTAAGATATTATCTGTTATAATGAATACATGTGAGAAATATTAGTACCGTAGACAGTGGGAGCGAAAGCTTAAAATTTTCCTACCGAGGAACTTAAGATTAAGTCTTTGGAACTCCTGCGGTAACTCGTGGGAGTTTTTATACGGTGCTACACTTGAGAAAGAGAGGTGTAGTATGGCAAATCAAAAGATTTTAGAGCAGAAACAAAAGATCGTTGAGGAAATCGCAGAAAATGTAAAAAATGCTTCATCTGTCGTATTCTTTGAATATGCAAAATTAACAGATGCAGATATGAAAGCGATTCGTAGAAAATTGCGCGAATGTGATTCTGAGTTAAAGATTTATAAAAATACTTTGACAAAAAGAGCATTAGATACGTTAGATATCCACATCGATGATGAATTAGTTGGTCCAAAAGCAATCGCGTTTGGTAGCGATGCAGTAGCGCCAATTAAAGTTTTAAATGACTTTGCAAAGACGAACGAAGCACTACAATTAAAGGTGGGAATCGTCGATGGAGAAATCGCAGATCTTGCAATGTTAAAAGAGCTTGCTTCTGTCCCATCAAGAGAAGGATTACTTACAATGCTTGCAGGTGGTCTTATGGGAACAGTACGCGATTTATCAATTTGTTTAGACTTATATAGTCAACAGTTAGAAGAAAAATAATAAATGAGTAAATTAAGAAAGAGGAGGAAAGAAAATGGCAAAAATTACAAAAGAAGATTTTATTAACAGCTTAAAAGAAATGACAATTCTTGAAGTAAAAGAATTAGTAGATGCAATGAAAGAGGAATTTGGTGTAGATCCAAGTGCGGTAGCAGTTGCTGCAGCTCCTGCTGCTGGTGAAGCTGCAACTGAAGGACCAAGCACAGTTAACGTAGTATTGACTTCAGCTGGTGCTAATAAAATTGCTGTTATCAAGATTGTTCGTGACATCACTGGTTTAGGATTAAAAGAAGCTAAAGCAATCGCTGATAATGGTGGAGCTGTTAAAGAAAATGTTTCTACTGACGAAGCTAACGAATTAAAAGCAAAATTCGAAGAAGCTGGAGCTACTGTAGAATTACAATAATGATATTTATGGGTAGGCCTGTACTAAGATTTTTAGTATGGGCTTTCACCGTTTATGAAAGGGTGTTAAATGGGATATTGTCATGTGGCGATAGACCGCTTTTTTGCCTTTGAATCAGATGATAAGTAGGGATGATATGGGACATTATTTTGAAAATGATGCAGCCTTGAAAAGTGACAAACGAAAGACGAAAATTCGAATTCGAAATCTAGAATATACATTTTATACAGATGCGGGTGTGTTTGCTAAAAAAGGGTTGGATTTAGGAACACATATTTTACTAGATACAATTCCACTGGAAAAGTGGAGTGGGGATATTTTAGATTTGGGGTGCGGATATGGTCCAATCGGAATCTGCATCAAAAAAGAACGACCTAGTTTTATAGTGGATATGTCGGATGTGAATGAAAGAGCTTTATCGCTCGCTTTAGAAAATGCCCAAGCAAATGATGTAGATGTAAATATCTTTAAAAGCGATGGATATAAGAACATTGAGAAGAAGTACGATGTGATCGTAAGTAATCCACCGATTCGGGTAGGAAAAGAAATTCTTTATCAGTTATTGTTTGGAGCGAAGGAACATCTGAAAGAACGTGGCGAGTTATGGATCGTGATTCATAAGGATCAAGGAGCGAAAAGTACCGCGAAAGCGTTAGAAAAAGAATATGAAGTGGAAATAAGAAATAAATCGCGTGGTTTTTTTATAATTCGGGCAGTGAAGCGTTGACAATTTGCACGTGTTCTGCTAAAATTATAAATTGGCGACATGTACTTATGAAGAGTATATGTAATTTGTGTTTTACGATAGGTATAGGGGTGAATAAATGGCTTACACAGTACAAAAATATGGTGATCACCGTGAAAGAAGAAATTACGCAAAAACTAAAAACGCAATTGAACTCGGTAATTTGCTAGAAATTCAAAAAAAATCTTATGATTGGTTTATTACGAAGGGAATTCAAGAAGTATTCGACGATATTTTTCCAGTGGAGAGTTTTACTGGGAATCTTTCGCTTGAATTTGGAGAGTATTCTTTCGAAGAACCAAGATATTCAATGAAAGGTTGCAAGGAAAGATACGCAACTTATGCTGCACCTTTAAAGGTACAGGCAAGACTTTTCAATCAGGAAACAGGAGAGGTCAAAGAACAAGAAATCTACTTGGGAGATATGCCGATTATGACGGAGAGTGGTACGTTCATTATCAATGGTGCAGAACGTGTTATCGTCTCTCAATTAGTACGTAGTCCAAGTGCATACTATGGACGTGAAATCGACAAGAACGAACGCGTTGTCGTTACAAGTCAGATTATTCCAACGAGAGGAACATGGTTGGAGTACGAAACAGATGCGAGAGATGTCATCTACGTTCGTATCGACCGTACGAGAAAAGTTCCGATCACGACGCTGCTTCGTGCATTAGGACTTTCAAACGACGAAGATATTATCGCTTTATATGGAGAAGATCCATATCTTGAAAGAACTTTAGAAAAAGATGCAAACAAGAATAAAGACGAAGCGTTACTTGATATTCACTCAAAATTACGCCCAGGAGAGCCATCTACATTAGATAGTGCGAAGAACCAATTGATCAGTCGTTTCTTCGATTCTTTCCGTTACGATTTAGCACGTGTTGGACGTTATAAGTTCAATCGTAAGTTAGATGTATGCGACCGTTTACTCGGATGTAAATTAGCGCAAGATATCATCGTAGACGGAAAGACGAAATTCGAAAAAGGTACACTTGTTACAAAGGAAGTACTTGCTGAATTACGTGGTATCATGAGTGCTGGATATGGAGTAAAAGAAGTTACAATCAACGAAGATTTAGATACTTATAATAAGGTACAAATCGTAGAAGTTTACTCTAAGAAGAATCCAGAGAAGGTCGTTCGTATCATCGGTAATGATCAGACGATCGACGTAAAACGTTTAACAATTTCAGATGTATACGCATCTGTGTCATACTATTTAAATTTACTTGAAGGTATTGGATCTTTTGATGAGATCGACCACTTGTCAAATCGTCGCGTACGTCAAGTAGGAGAACTTTTACAAAACCAATTCCGTATTGGAATTAGTCGTATTGAAAGAGTGATCCGCGATAGAATGTCAACGCAAGATATCGAAGAGGTAACTCCGAAATCTTTGATTAACATTCGACCATTAACTGCTAGTATTAAAGAGTTCTTTGGTAGTAGCCAGTTATCACAATTCATGGATCAAACAAACCCAGTAGCAGAGCTTACAAATAAACGTCGTTTATCTAGTTTAGGACCTGGTGGACTTTCTCGAGATCGTGCTGGAATGGAAGTGCGTGACGTTAACCCATCTCACTATGGACGTCTTTGTCCAATCGAGTCACCAGAAGGACCAAACATTGGACTAATTACATCACTTTCAAGTTATGCGAAAGTAAATGAATATGGATTTATCATGACGCCATATCGTCGTGTAGATCATTTAACATTGACAGACGATATCGTGTATATGACTGCAGATGAAGAGTTGGATTATAATATTGCAACCGCAACAGTCAAAGTAGAGGACGGAAAGATCGTTGAAAAACGAGTTCCAGTTCGTTACCGTGGTGAAAATATCATGGTAAATGCAGAAGAAGTAGACTACATGGACGTATCACCACAACAAGTTGTCTCTATTACGACGAGTGCGATTCCATTCTTGGAGCACGACGATGGAAAGCGTGCCCTCATGGGATCTAACATGCAACGTCAAGCAATTCCGCTTTTGAAAACGGAAGCACCTCGTGTAGGTACGGGAGTAGAAGCGATTGCTGCAAGAGACTCTGGTGCTGTCGTTATGGCAAAAGCAGACGGAGTCGTTGACTATGTAGATGCTCGTAAAATTGTCGTAAAGACGATGGGTGGAACAGATACATATTATTTAAATGGATTTGAACGTTCTAACAATGGAACTTGTTATCATCAAGTACCAATTGTAAAAACAGGAGAAAAAGTAACTAAGGGAATGGTAATTGCCGATGGACCAAGTACGGATAAAGGAGAAATTGCCCTTGGTAAAAACGTTACAGTCGCATTCATGAACTACAATGGATACAACTACGAGGATGCTGTAATCTTAAATGAACGTTTAGTAAAAGATGATGTTTATACATCTATTCACATTCAAGATTATCAAATTGAATGTCGCGATACGAAGTTAGGACCAGAAGAGTTTACGAGAGATATTCCAAACGTAAGCGAGGAAGCACGTAAAAACTTGGATGAAAATGGTATTATCCGTATCGGAACAGAAGTCAAAGATGACGATATCTTAGTTGGTAAAGTAACGCCAAAAGGAATGGCAGAACTTACGAGCGAAGAGAAATTATTACATGCAATCTTTGGAGAAAAGACACGTGAAGTACGTGATACATCTCTACGTGTACCACATGGTGGAGAAGGAATCGTTCACGATATCAAGATCTTTACGAAAGAAGATAGCGATGAACTTCCAGCAGGTGTATCTAAGATCGTCCGTGTATACATTGTTCAAAAACGTAAGATTAGCGTTGGAGATAAAATGGCAGGACGCCATGGTAACAAAGGTGTTATTTCACTTATCTTACCAGAGGAAGACATGCCATACTTGCCAGATGGTAGACCAGTTGATATCTTATTAAATCCACTTGGAGTACCATCGCGAATGAACATTGGTCAGATTCTAGAGATGCATCTAGGATATGCTGCACAAACGTTAGATTGTTATATGGCAACACCAGTATTCGATGGAGCAAATCGTGAAGAAATTATCGATGCACTTCGTGAAGCAGGACTTCCAGAAGATGGAAAAGAATGGTTGCACGATGGACGTACTGGAGAATTATTCGACAACCGTATCAGTGTCGGAGTTATGTACATGATTAAACTTCACCACATGGTTGACGATAAATTACATGCTCGTTCTACTGGACCATACTCACTTGTAACACAACAACCTCTTGGAGGAAAAGCACAATTTGGTGGTCAACGTTTTGGAGAGATGGAAGTTTGGGCACTTTATGCTTACGGTGCAGCTCACGTCTTGAAAGAAATGATGACAATTAAATCTGACGACGTTGTAGGACGTGTCAAAGTGTATGAGGCATTAGTAAAAGGAACGCCGATTCCAAAATCAGGAATTCCAGAATCGTTCCGAGTACTCATTAAAGAGTTCCAAGCATTAGGACTCGATATTACAGTTCTTGACCAGGACGGAAATTATAAAGAATTGAAAGAACTCGAAGAAGAAGATGACGAACCATATTTATCAACAGATGAGATCGAGAAAAATAAAACGGAAGAAGTAGTGGAAGAACCGAGTGAGGATACGGAAGCTACAGATGACGAAGAAAATGAATTTGAAGATCAATTAGATGAAATGGACGATGAAGATATCGAACCTACAGAAGATGAAATCGATGCCTTAGAAAATGATATGATAGAGGAGGATGAGGATTAATGAACGTAGATAACTTTGAAGGTTTAAGAATTGCGATTGCCTCACCTGAAAAAATCAGATCATGGTCTTATGGTGAAGTGAAAAAAGCTGAGACGATTAACTATCGTACGTTAAAGCCAGAGCGAGATGGATTATTCTGCGAGAGAATCTTCGGACCGACGAAAGATTACGAATGTGCCTGTGGAAAATACAAACGTTTACGTTATAAAAACATCGTTTGTGACCGCTGTGGTGTCGAAGTTACGAAGAGTAAAGTACGTCGTGAACGTATGGGACACATAGAACTTGCAACACCAGTAAGCCACATTTGGTTCTTTAAAGGAGTACCATCTCGTATGGGGCTTGTCCTTGACATGTCACCACGTGATTTAGAGGAAGTATTATACTTCGTATCTTACGTGGTACTTGATCCAGGAGCAGCACCTCTAGAGAAAAAGCAGACGATTTCCGATAAAGAATATCGTGCTTACTATGAAAAATATGGAAATACATTCCGCGTTGGAATGGGAGCAGAGGCAATTAAAGAATTACTCGCCGATGTCAATGTCGAAGAGGAAGCTGCAGCTCTTAAAAAAGAAATCGACGAGATTAAAGATAGTCAAAGTCAAAGACGTATTCGTTTAATTAAACGTTTGGATGTATTAAATGCATTCGTCGCATCTGGAAATAAACCAGAGTGGATGATTTTGGATGCACTTCCAGTCATTCCACCTGAAATTCGTCCGATGATTCAATTAGACGGAGGACGTTTTGCGACAAGTGACTTAAACGATTTATACCGTCGTGTAATCAATCGTAACAATCGTTTGAAAAAATTGATGGAACTTGGAGCACCAAGCATCATCATTCAAAATGAAAAACGTATGTTACAGGAAGCTGTCGATGCATTATTCGATAATGGTCGTCGTGGACGTAATATCACAGGACCTGGAAATAGACCTTTAAAATCACTTTCTAGTATGTTAAAAGGAAAACAAGGACGTTTCCGTCAAAACTTACTTGGAAAGCGTGTCGATTATTCAGGACGTTCCGTTATCGTCGTTGGACCAACGCTTAAGATGTATCAATGTGGTATTCCAAAAGAGATGGCGCTTGAGTTATTTAAACCACATGTCATCCACGGATTGGTATCTAAAGAGATAGCAAGCAATATCAAAGCTGCAAAACGCATGATTGAAAATCAAGATGAACGTGTATGGGATATCGTCGAAGAAGTGATCAAAGAGCATCCAGTTATGTTAAACCGTGCTCCAACACTTCACAGACTTGGTATTCAAGCATTCGAACCAAAACTAATCGATGGACGCGCAATTCGTTTGCATCCACTTGTATGTGCGGCATTTAACGCCGACTTCGATGGAGACCAAATGGCCGTTCACGTTCCAATTACAGAAGAAGCACAAGCAGAAGCTAGAATCTTAATGCTTGGTGCGAACAATATCTTGTCACCTAAGGATGGAAAACCGATCGTAACTCCTGGACAGGATATGGTACTTGGAAATTATTATTTAACGATGGAAAAAGCTGGATTAGAAGGAGAAGGACGCGTTTTCAAAGACGAGAACGAAGCCTTGATGGCGTACGAGAGAAGAGAGATTACACTTCATACTCGTGTTGCGATTCCAGCACGTAGTTTCAAACATAAAATCTTCCCTGATAACTGCCTAGATAAATATTTAGTAACAACCCCAGGTAAACTAATTTTCAATGAGATTTTCCCTGATACATTCCAATATATCAACGATGGATCACAAGAAAATTTTGAGAAAGTTACACCAAGTAAATATTTCTTACCGATGGGAACCGACATTAAAAAAGCAATTAGTGAAATGCCACTGGTTACACCTTTAAATAAAGGTGCACTTGGTAAGGTAATCGCACAGATTTACAAGCGTTATCAAACAACTGAAACATCAGTAATGCTCGATAAATTAAAAGACTTAGGATTTAAGTATTCTACATTATCTGGTATTTCTATTTCTATTTCAGACGTTGTAGAAAGCGAAGATAAAAAAGAAATTCTAGAGGAAAGCCAAGCGATGGTAGACCAAGTAAATAAACAATTTAAACGTGGTTTAATTACGGATAATGAACGTTATGAAAAAGTTGTAGATATCTGGACAAAAGCAAAATTGAAAGTACAAGATGGACTTGAAAAATGGTTGAAAGAACATCCAGATAACTCTATTGCGACGATGATTAGTTCAAAAGCGCGTGGAGATCTTGGAAGTTATACTCAGCTTGTTGGTATGCGTGGACTTTTCGCAAAACCAAGTGGAGGACAAGTAGAGATTCCAGTTACTTCTTCCTTCAGTGAAGGAATGCAGATCTCTGAGTTCTTCTTATCTACACATGGTGCCCGTAAAGGAGCCGTAGATACCGCTTTAAAAACAGCTGAAGCTGGATACTTAACACGTCGTTTAGTTGACGTTGTACAAGATATCATCGTAAAAGAAGAAGACTGTGGTACAGAAGATGGTGTCCTTGCAGAAGCATTCATCAATGAAAACGATGGTACAGTCATCGAATCATTACAAGACCGTATCGTAGGACGTTATACGAGCAAGAAAGTCATTCACCCAGAGACGAAAGAGATGATCGTAGACAGAAATACGTATATTACTGAGCAAATTGCAGATAAGATCATGGCTGCAGGAATTACGAAAGTTCCAATTCGTACAGTTCTTACATGTAAGACACATCAAGGTGTATGTCAAAAATGTTATGGACGTAACCTTGCAACTGGTTCTGTTGTTGAAACAGGGGAAGCGGTTGGAATCATGGCAGCACAATCTATCGGAGAGCCAGGAACACAGCTTACAATGAGAAACTTCAACACAGGTGGAGTTGCTGGTGGAGACGATATTACACAAGGTCTTCCTCGTGTCGAAGAAGTATTTGAAGCACGTAATCCAAAAGGAAAGGCAACCATCTCTGAAATCAATGGTGTCGTATCTAATATCGAAGAAGAGAATGGTAAATTTATCATCAGTGTTAAAAACGATGTAGAGACAAAACAACACACAAGTAATTATGGAGTAAAACTTGCTGTTGAAAAAGGCGAAGAAGTAAAAGCTGGACAACGGTTAACACTCGGAGCAATCAATCCAAAAGAGTTACTCGTTGTAACAGATCCAATTACAGTACAACAATATATTTTGATGGAAATCCAAAAAGTTTACCGTAGTCAAGGTGTAGATATTTCTGATAAGCACGTAGAGATCATGGCAAAACGTATGATTTCTAAAATTAAGATCATCAATTCTGGAAGTTCTTTATTCTTACCAGGTACGATGGTTAACATCAATGAATTTACAGAAGTC
This sequence comes from uncultured Bacilli bacterium, assembly GCA_944331895.1. GTDB lineage: Bacteria > Bacillota_I > Bacilli_A > RF39 > UBA660 > Fimihabitans. The sequence goes on along the minus strand of CALVIX010000003.1, from coordinate 97,396 downwards.
AACAAAGAACTTATCTTAGAAGGAAAAACGCCGGCAACTGGTCGACCAGTATTGCTAGGAATTACAAAAGCTTCTTTGGAAACTGATTCCTTCTTATCAGCTGCATCATTCCAAGAAACGACAAGAATCTTAACGGATGCTGCAATTCATGGTAAAGTAGATCATTTAACAGGATTAAAAGAAAATGTTATCATTGGTAAGTTAATTCCTGCAGGAACAGGAGCAAGACAATATAGAAACTCTGAGTTCACGTTAGAAAATGATTTACTTAACGAAGAACCATTGGAAGCTTTAGAACAAGAATTGATGGATTAAAAAGGAAAGCTCATTTTTAGCTTTCTTTTTTTTGTGGATTGTTATGAGGAATGTGATAAATATCATAACACACTATAAAAGAACGAAAGTTCTTCTTTTTAGTATCTTTGCAATGGAAGGGTTTTATGATACAATAATTATGGTGATAGTAGATGAGAATCGCAAAGTATATTGGAATCATATGTTACACAGTATTAGTACTAGTAGCAACTTTTTTCTTGTTTACCTGTAATCAATTTTCGGATAGCGTCATTGGGGATACGATGATCGTTGGGATAACTGAAAATTCGGAAGAGTTGAAAGCAGGTAATTTAATCGTGAGTAAGAAGGATATATCATCGATCCAAAAAGGGGATGAAATTATCTATTACAATACGAAAAACGGAAAAAGAAAGATCGACGTAACAAAAGTAGAAGACGTCATGAAGACAAACGAGAAAGAGTATACTTACGTGATTCAAGATGGCTTATTTTTGTCGAGCGAATATTTGATAGGAAATATAAAAGATGTGCGACAAATTCCGATGTTAGGGTATCCGTATCGGGTTTTGACAAGTCAATTAGGATATTTTCTAATTGTGATGTTACCAATTATGATCGCTTTTATTATACTGGTACGAAAATATAGAAAGTCGTTAAGTTATGCCAAAAATTAGAGTACGACGTCTTAATAAGTTTCAGCGTGGAGTTGTATTAGTAGTTGCAATTTTTGCATTTATGACAGTCGGATTTACGTTGGGACGGTTTGTTTATCATCAAGTGTTGAATTTCTATTTTCGTACGCAGAACTTTTATTTTGAAAGTGACAAGTTAACGCAAGATGGTGCGAGTTATTCACTTGATTATTGGAACGGAGTGGATCCATATAATATTGTCATCAACTTGAATAGTTTTAAAAATAATCATTTGAAGAGTAATAGTGACATCGATTATGAGGTTTCTCTCAATTGTTCTGAAACAGTAATCTGTAATACGACAAAAGAAAAAGGAACGATCTATCACGACAGTAATAATGATCAATTTATCGTTACGATTACTCCGACACAGACGTTTCAGGATGGAGATAGTGTCGTTGCGGAAATTGTCGCAGAATCTGTAAGTCCTTATCATAAAAAATTGTCGGCACAGTTTAAATTAGTGGTAGGTACGTATGGATTAAGTCATGAGATTATCGATCATGAAAACGATGTTTATCTTGAGGTGAAGGTGACAAATACACTATTATATTATACAGTCCAGGAAGCATTTGGAACGCATGCAGTAGGCGATCAATTGTCGATCGCGCAATATAATGCGTTGACGCAAGAGGAGAAGAATAAATGTGTTTCTGCAAGCATCACATTATCCTTCGATCCAAATATCGTATATGTAGATAATAATAGTACGACATTTTTACGGGGATATAACATTCAAACAGAAAAGATAAATGGGTATGATTATATCAATCAATTTACGTTTGATATGCCCGCATCGAGTAGTAGTGTGATGAGATTTTATAAAAAGGATGTAACAAAAGATTATTCGAACGATGGAAGTGGTAGTGGAATTGTAACGGTCGAATATAATTACTAGGAGTTGGTATTGTGAGCTGTAATATTGTAAAAGAATATGTTTCGTTTTCGCAAAAGGCAATCAAGAAATATTTGCAGATGATTCTGGGACATTATTTCGATCAGGATATCTATGATGATTTGATCAATGCATATATCAATACGAGATATTATCATATGTATCCAATGGTAGATCAAAGATTTGAAAAGAACTTGGTCTACTATTTAAAAAAGTCACTTGAAAATGTCAAAGATGATTCAAAATATCGGAAAAAAGCAAAGTACATGTTTTCGATGTTTCAATATATTTTGTATTTTGATGGCGTTTGTGAGTGTGATTCTGTACGCGCTATTATCGCGAAAGTAGCAAAGTTTCGAGAGAATGAATTGGGACTTCAAGACGACGAGTTCGAGGTGAAGTTTTATAATCAGCTAAAAGATGATTTGCTTGCAAAACAAGAATTTATAGATAAATTTAAAGATAAAAACTTTAGCATTAACTATATTAAGGTAAATAACGATCGAATCTTTGATTGTGAATTAGAACATAATTTAAAATTTTCAAAGTTATATAGTGAGTATGCGATTCAAAAGGTATTCCACAATAAAGATATCGAAGAACAAAAGTTATTTATATTATATTCTTACGTCGGTGTTAAAATTTTACAAGATATTATCAAGGGAATATATCAAAAATATTATTTAGTGGATTATATTCTAGCATTAAAGGATAAACCGAAGAAACAAAAGAGACTCTTAAATATAATCGATAATGATATTACCAAAGAAAAACTAGCATTTAAAATTTCTTATACAGAGTATCTAGAGAACAAAGAGGAAGTCTATCGCTTGACGAGGGAAGGATTTCATATTGCTATTTGTCTAGATGACCACTTTGTATGGAACGAAGAAGCTTATGTTTTACTTCGTGTATTTACATATATTATTACAGATGATGAAAAATTATATGATACTTTAAAAGATTATTTTCAAGTGTTATATATTCCAAAATAGAGGTGAATGAATGGATACAGTATTTCGATTTTTATATGAATTTTTAAGCCAGTTTTTTGGTAGTTTATTACAAATAGCGCTCGCTGCGATCGAGGGAATTAAGCACATGTTCGATTTCAAAGCTTATCTACGTATTTTAAATTTCTACAAAGAAGATTTTAATGGTCCGGAATGGATCTTTGTCGCTCTTGTCATTGTCTTTTTAATCTTGATTGTAGTGGCATTTGTATTCTTGATCGTTTTCTTGGTTCGAAAGTATATTCGCTTTCGCAAGACCTTAGTAGAACAAGAAGAGCTTTTGGAGGAAGTTGCAAAATTAAATGACGAGGTATCTAGTTTAGTCAAAGAAAAAGAAGATATTTTGGCAATGAAGGTATCGCATTTAGGGTTGAAACCGAATGAGAGTGAAGTAGAAGAACCAACTGATCCAGAAGAGGAGAATGTAAATGCAGATGGAATTAGATTTGCTAAGTTAAACGAAGTGGATCTCGCATATCAAAGCTATACAAAAAAGAATTACAACAATACGTTTACTTTGGAAGAACTAGTGGAGTTGTTTCGAAATTTTGCAGCAAGTCAATTACATCTTTATTATAAGTCAGAGATGATTCGTATTTTTATCGCTGCTTTAGCGTCTACGAAGCTCATTATTTTACAAGGTATTTCTGGTACCGGAAAAACATCTCTAGCATATGCTTGGGGAAAATTTTTAAAGCATGATTCTTGTATCGCATCTGTTCAGCCATCATGGCGTGATCGTACTGAATTATTTGGATACTTTAACGAATTTACGAAGAAGTTTAATGAGACAGAAGTGTTAAAGACGATCTATGAAGCTGGATATACGGACGATGTATATACCGTGATTCTAGATGAGATGAACATCGCCAGAGTAGAGTATTACTTTGCAGAGATGTTATCTATTTTGGAAATGCCAAACAAAGATGAATGGATTGTCGAACTAGTTTCTAGTAGTTGGCCGAACGATCCTAAAAAATTGATCGACGGGAAATTAAAGATTAGTCCAAATACTTGGTATATCGGAACGATCAATAATGACGACTCTACTTTCATGGTAACAGATAAAGTATATGACCGTGCGATGCCAATTGACATCAATGACAAAGGTGAGGTGTTCGAACCGATCGATACCCCATCACAGGATATCAATTATTCTTATTTAGAGCGTATCTTTGCGGAAGCTATGAATCAAAACGAAATGAGTGCGGACATTTTAAATAAAATAGAAGAGATGGATAACTATGTAATCAAACATTTCCGTATTGCGTTTGGTAACCGTATTGTCGCACATATGAGAAAATTTGTTCCGGTTTATATTGCTTGTGGTGGAGATGAAGTCAGTGGAGTAGATTACTTTGTGGCACGTAAAATCCTTCGTAAGTTTGAACAGTTAAACGTATCTTACATTCGCGATGAAATCGACGGGTTTATCGAATTTTTAGACCAGACGTTTGGTCAAGGGAAAATGAAAGAGTGTGAAGAGTACTTATTAAGATTGAAAAAATTAACATAGTGTAGGTGAGAGTATGGATGGAATTATAGAACTTTACGGAAAAACGACGGATCGGACGAAAGAGAAATTCAAACAGTCGTTAAGTTCCGAGTTACAGGTGAAAGATAAAATGGATCAATCCGAGTACGACGACGAATGGCTCGTAAAAATGGAAGAGACAATCCGATATTTAGATAATATTTTGCGCAGTCCTAATCGTTTTATCATCAACGAAGAAGAGATCGTAAAAATTGAGTTGGCACGTCGAATTACTGTGGATAGTATTAAACATTTGTCAAAGAATACGAATTTGATTCAAGAAATCGATCCTAAGACTGGGGAAGTAAAACCATCTAAAATATTAAATATCAATAAAGAAGAGACATTTAATACCTATGAAAATCGTTTTATCTATACGTTGATCAATCATATGAAGATGTATATCGAGAGAAAAAAACAAGAAGAACTTGTCGAGCAATCTTTTTCTTCGCTCAAAGAATTGAAATATCAGGGAAAGGGAAAGATCGACAATGAAAGGGTGGAGATCTCTGTTCATCTGACGGGTAAGATTGAAAGCGATCAAAAAAAGGGAGATAAAGGAACACTTGCTGAAAGAATTACGAAAGTAGAAGAACAGATTCGTGATCTATGTTCTTCAGAAGTATACCGTAGTATTGCTAAATTACACGTAGCTATGGTAACATCTCCGATTAAAAAGACAAATTTGATTTTGAAAAATGTTAATTTCCAATATGCCTTAACTTTATGGAATTATCTTCAAACACATATGGAACCTAGTGTAAAAAAGGATCATTCGAATAAAGATTATAAAGATCAAGGTAAGTTGAAAGATATGATGGATGAATCATTTTTGTTAAATTGCTTGATCATGGATACCTTACATAAAAAAGAGGTAACAGAGGAAGAAAAAGAAAATTTACAGGCTCGTGTCGTAAGTCAGTCTATCAATCAACTTATGAATATCAGTGATCAACTATCTTTAGATGAAGTGATGAAGTTGATTGGAAAAGAATATGTAAAAGTAAAATATAAAAAGGTTGTAGATACGAGTGAAATTGAAAAGATCTACAAAAAAGCGATGAGTGAATACATCGATAAGACAGATCATTTGAAGGTGAAAAAAAATGAAGATGATGAAAAAAATACTGAATAATCCTTTTCTTAAGTTTCTGTTTGGGTTTATAAAAGTGATGATTTGGATTTTTGTGATTTTGATCGTATTAGTTATTGGAATTCAAAGATTATTCAACAATCAAGTCAGTATTGGTAGTTATCGCATGTTTACAGTTGTAACAGGTAGTATGATGCCAGAATACGATATTTACGATGTGATTATCATCAAAGAAAAAAAACCAGATGAAATTCAGGTGGGAGATGATTTAACTTATCTTGGCAAAACAGGAGATTATAAAGATAGGGTCATTACGCATAGAGTAAAGAAAGTAAGAGAAGAGAATGGAACTTATTATTATACGACGCAAGGAACAGCAAATAATACACCTGATCCGGAAATTCGAGAAGATCAAATGTATGGAGTTGTCGTTTATAGACCGCAAGTATTAAGTTGGTTAAGTCATATTTTAAATAATTCCTACGGATTATATTTTCTTGTGTTTGTTCCGATTGCAATTTTAATTTTCTTAGAAATACTCGATTATATCAAAGAGAAAGAAAGTGAGTTGTCCGATGAAGAAGAAAACACTCATGAAAAAGACGAAACGAAGAATACGTAGAAGTACATTATTTTTTCTAATTTTTGCTTTTATGGCAAATTCTTTTGCATGGTTTATCTATAGCAATAAAGTATCCAACAGTATCACTACTGGGGTAAAATCATGGAAGGTAACATTTGAACAAGATGGAAATGATCTAGAGGAAGATGTTACTTTCGAGATTGATTCGATCTATCCGGGAATGGAATCTTTCGAGGAATTTATCGAAATTAGCAATTCTGGAGAGATGTTGGCTTATATTACATACGAAGTAAAATCGATCAAGATTATGGATGAAGTATATACGGATGCGGATTATACAAGTGATGAGTTAATTGAAATGTTACAGAATAACTATCCTTTTAAATTAACTCTGGGAGTCGATCAATCGGAAATTGATATCGGTGCGAAAGCGAGCTTTCGAGTAGGGTTAGATTGGCCGTATGAGTCCGGAAATGATGAATTAGATACTTATTGGGGAAAAAAGAGCTATAGTTATAAGCAAGACTATCCAGGAGAAAAACAAATTGAAATTATCGTTAAATTGACAGCAAGTCAAAAAAGACCACAGAATTAACTGTGGTTTTAATTTGCAATTTGTGTAAACGTAATATTAACTTTCAGTTTAGCGCTCTCTCCACTTAACGATGCGTTGGTATCGGCAGCGTTATCCATCGTTTCTCCTACACCATCTTTCCACTGGAAGTATACGCGAATTTTATTTTCTTTGGTCGGATCATTGTAATATATATTATTTTGAATTGTATTGACTGCTTGATCGACAGATACGAGACCACTATCGTTCACTTGATATCCAGTAATTGCAAGATCAGAGACAGAACTTTGATCGGATGTCGCGATTTGAATCGCATAGGAAAAGGATACTTCCGTCTTGCTTGAATCGATCGTCAGATCAAAATATCCATTTTGTCCAGGAGCGATGACTCCGTCTTTTACATGCTCGTTTTCGAGATATACTGGGTTAACTAGAGAAGACATTGTTGCAGCTTCTGTAATATCTTGATCGTTGACGAGGATTTTCCATTGAGCAATGGTAAAATCTGTATCGCCTTCTTTCGTATCTAGATATTTCGCATAAGTTTGTTGTATTTGTGTGACGCAAAAGATCAAAGCACAAATAGCGATCAATAATTTCCATTTTTTCACTTTAATCAATTGAGATCACACCTTTCCATCTTGAGATCATTATATCATGAAACAGAGTAGGATATGTAAACAAAAGGTTTGACGTATGTCAATAGGTGTAAAGTGATAAATAGAACAATTTCAGAAAAATAGATTGAGGTAATAGAAAAGATATGGTAAAATATTAGAGTAAGATAGGAGGGGTCGTAATGTTGTGGATTATGTTGATTGCTGGATTGATACTTGTTATTGCTCTCATTGCGATCTTTGCACTTTTGATGAGACAGAATAAGAAGGGGAAGACTCAAAATAGAAGGGAAATTCCAGAGGAAGAAATTGAAATTGTCGAATTGGATGAAACGACTCCACAGGTAGAGAAAAAAGATAACGTCAGTGATGATACACTGGATTTAGATGATCTATTTAAGACGATGTCGATACACGTATTAAAGGACGATCCGAATTTTGATTTTGGCTTACAGAGAAAGAAAGACTAGATCTTTCTTTTTTTTGAACGTATCTTACTTGTTTTAAAAGTGTTTTCTAGGTTTACAAAATGCGACAAGATATGATAAAATTAAAGTAATAATAAAGGATCGTGGTGGTATGGCAGTAAGTACGGTAAAGGTCACTGCAAAAAATTTACAAGGGCGCAAGAAACGATTAAAGTATGCGAAGAGAATAGCAATCTTTCTTTTCCTTTTTTTGCTTGCTCTTTTTTTTGTATTGATGGTCGTATATCAAGGTGGAAACTTCACTGTGACGTTAGATCCGAACTTTGCTTTAGATAGTGGAATCGTACTTTACGAAAGCAAAGACAACAAGGTAACGCGAAATAAATTATATGCAGAGGAAATAGAATTTATGGATAATATCTCTGTCAATTGGTTACCGGATAATTTAAATGATGAAAAAGATGGAGCGCATAATGGGGATAATTATATTGCTTATACGTTTTACGTAGGAAACGAAGGAGAGCGTACGATTCATTATTGGTATCAGATCAATGTATTAGATGTCATAAAAAATGTAGATGAAGCGATCAGAATTATGGTTTATGAAAATGGCAAACAGACGATCTACGCGAAGAGGAATAGTTTGACAAACGAGATTGAATATAATACGACGCCATTTTATTCTGATGATGTCGCTGTTTTGAAAGAACGTAAGAATTTTAAACCGAATGATATCGATAAATATACGATCGTCATCTATTTAGAGGGGGATGATCCGGATTGTGTCGATGCGATTATCGGTGGAGAAATCAAATTAAATATGGAAATTATGGAGGAGCATGTCGACAATGGAAAGAAGTAAAAAGAGGGAAAAGAGAAGAAAAATGTTATTGTTGCCACTGTTATTTAGTTTCTTGCTATTCGTCGCAACATCTTATGCTTGGTTTACGAGCAATCGAGTTGTAAGTATTGATGCTTTGGATGTACATGTACAGGCTGATGGAGGACTCGAAGTGAGTACGGATGCGGTAAACTGGAAACAGGTTGTGACAGTGCAAGATATTATGAATGCAAGAGACAACTATGGAAGAAGTGTCAATCAGATACCAGCTCAATTTTATCCGGTTTCTACAGGAGGTACAGTGGATGGAGCAGGGAAATTGGAATTGTTCCGTGGAGATGCAACGAATACGGATTCGACAGATTTTGTATTGGTGACGGAAAAAAGTGAAGAAACGGAAAGTTTTGGAGAAGATAGCGAAGGAAATTTTATCGCATTTGATTTATTTTTTCGTACGACTGCTCCGAAAGAACTTTATGTTTCTAATAATTCATCTGTAACATATCTAGGAGAAGAGAGTAAAGGAATCGAAAATGCAACGAGAATTGCTTTTCTAAATGAAGGAACTTCTGCAGATAATGCTTCTTTAGCACAAGGATTAACTGGTGCGAGAAATGCATTTATTTGGGAACCGAATTATGATACTCATACACAGTATGGCGTTCAAAATGCACAGAGTGTATATGGAATTACAACTTCGCAAGTAGGTGGTGCGGTATTACCATACGATGGGGTAATTGCAGAGATTGGAAGCGCGAATAACGTTTTAATTCAAAATGCCAATAGTGCTACCTATCCATCGTTATTTCGAAGAGTCAATGTGGATAGTTCGACTCCTAAAAGTGGTATGAACAATTTTAAAATATTTGATTTAGAGCCTTCGATTACAAAAGTTAGAATTTACATGTGGTTAGAAGGTCAGGATGTAGATTGCGAAGATAATGCTTCTTATGGAGATATTAGTTTTAAATTAGAATTTACGACAAATCCATCGTAGAGAAAAGGAGGGATCATATGAGAAAAAAGTTCAAGAAGAATCGTCAAGTATATTTCTTGATTCTTTTAGCGTGTATTATCCCTATTACGACGATTGCCTTTTCCTACGGAGCGTGGAAAACAGCAAATCCAAAAGCAACAGTTTCACGTGGGATTGTTGGCAATACAGTTTACATAGATGATTCCGATAGTGATTATTATTATTATTTGGGTCAGAATTATACATATAGTAGTGATGGAGCTTTACCGACACTCGCAAACAAAAACTTGTATGGTGATAATAATTTAGTAAAGACGACAGTTGTCTATCATGGTACTAGCTACGATGGACAACATACGGGATATGTCTCTCTTACAGAAAGGCAAAACACTTTTGTCTACTATAAATATTATCCGAAGAAAAACGGTGCCATCGAGATAGAGTTGATCGATAATCCATTTGCTGATCACCCCAACGATCTAGCATTCAATGGATGGATGACCAACTATCAAGGTGCCGAGATTTCGTATGATGATACTTATTATAAAAGGTACGTAAGTGTTCCAGTTGGAAATGCAGGTGAAATTGAAATTCACATGTATGCTTCTTGGACAAATGCAACGGTTGCGTATGTAAATAGTGGAGTAACGATCGATAGTGCACAGTCGCAGTTGAAATCAAAGGGAATGAATCAAATTAGTACGATCAATTACATTTATGAATATCCAGAAGTAGCTGGATATTATAAAGGAAGTACGATTACGACGACAGCGACGAAAAGTCTTTTTGGTGGAACGGATGTCGAATATGGATCATGTACAGATTGCTACGATGATAGTGCCAATTATCATAGTTCTTATCAATGCCCGGCACCATCTTTTGGCTTTTTAGAAACAGGGACGAAAACGAACACTTGTAACGTTTATTTTTTACAGGACGAAAATGATGAGTATGAAATGGGTACAACCTATTATGAACGAAGTGGAAGAGGTTTCATCGAGGCAAATTTGCAACCGACAATTATTGGTACTGAAGAAAGTGATCTATTTAATGCAGAGAGTAATATGTCGGGATATTATAGACAAAGCCATGTAGGTTATGGACAATCAATTACTGGATATTATAGTGAGGCAGGAGAGATCGAAAGCGGTAATTGTGGAAATCGAAATGGTTGTAACGTATATGAACTAATTCAATTCTATAAAGCAGACGGGACAGAAGAAAAGCTCGATCCAGACGCAGATTATTACTACCTGACGACGCGCGATACGAACATTTTAGTTATGAATGGAAATATGTCGAGGGGATGGAGTGAATCAAGCACGAAACCTTTTACGCTGACTGGTATACATAATAGTATTGATTATAATCCAACATGGAATGTTAACAATTTAAGCGTCACAGCTTATTCGGATCTTAGAATAGAAAATATGACTATTTCGACAACCACTTCTCATAGGGAAGTAGATCCTTCCAGTAGAAATAGTGCGAGCGCTACGTTTTATGGTAATTATTTTAACGTAAAATTTGGAAGAAATATTAAACAAAATGGAAATTATGTTAACTTTACATCTATTTTAGGTGGGAGAAACTCCGACAGTTTTTGGGGTGGAGGAACCTTTGGGTCATCTTCCAATCCGGAACGATATGAACTTGTAATAGAATCTGGTGATTATAATTCTGTATCTTTAACGATGGGATCATCGACTGGAACGAGTGGGACGCAGTTATATACAGAAACGTATGGAGTATATGGAAATGATTATGATAGGGTTACTGTCAATAACGATAACTTACTTGTTTACTTTTGTGCATCTGGTAGTTGGGGAGGACGAATTTACTCGTCGAATAACGATCTGACACCTGCACTGAATACGATTGTAAAAAGCGGACGTTTTGGAACGCACGATATCGATCATACTTCTGGTATTTATGTAGGTGGTCGTCAAGGTGGGACACATTATGCACCACGTCTTGCTAAAATAGAAGGCGGGTATATCGCAAATCTTATCGGGGGTCCGTTGACAGCAAGTTCGAAGGGGTCTACGAACGATACCTATATTTATATGACAGGTGGAGAAGCGGATACGATCACTGGTGGAGCAGGAACTTCAACTACATATGGAAATCGTATTTTGCAAGTTACTGGAGGTACTGTAAATTATAGTATCTTTGGGGGAAGTAATGGATATGATGGTAGTAGTAGTGATGGAACGCTTACGGGGGACTCTTATGTTTATATTGGTGGAACCGCAACCATAGGAAATGATACATATATCAATAATGGTTCTACGATATGGGGATCTGAAGCTGGTTCTGTCTTTGGAAGTGGAAACGGAAATTCAAGATATGCAACCATCGGTTCGGTAAATCATTCTAACATTGTGATTGCCGATCAAGCAGTCGTAAAGAAGAACGTATATGGTAGTGGGAACTATGGTACAGTTGGTTATAGTGCTTCTAATAGTTCTACAACATCCATCCAATTAGTCGGTGGGACTGTAAATGGATCCGTTTTTGGAAGTGGAAACCACAGTGGTTCTGGAAGAAGTGGAAGAGTTACATCCACGATCGAGATTACGATGGATGGAGGATCCGTATTAGATTCTATCTATGGTGGAAGTAATCAGGAAGGAACAGTTTATGGAAGTAGTGCAGTTACTCTTGTAAATGGATCTTTAAAAGACGCCTATGGTGGTGGACTTGGAGAAGATACTTACGTAACTCAAAATATCGATATGACTGTAGGTACAGCTCGTACGAGAAATTTAAACGTAACAGGTTCAGTTTACGGAGGAAGTGCCTTTGGTGTAGTCAATTCGGGACAGAAAACGACGACACAAAGTGCATATTCTACGAGTGTTATCGTCAATGCAGGAACTATCAATCAAGTATTTGGTGGTGGAAAGGGAAATCAGACGATTACACCATATGTAGCAGGAGATGTCTCTGTTACGACGACAGGAGGAGTGATCACCAATCTATTTGGCGGGAATGACGCTAAAGGAGAGCCAAACGGAAGTGTTGTTGTTACCTTAAACGGAGGAACGATTACAAATGCCTACGGTGGTGGAAATAACACTTTAGTATCGGAGACAAATGTTTTTCAAAATGGTAGTCAGGTTACGAATTTATTTGGTGGAAGTAATCAAAGTGGCGATGTTGAAAATGCCCAGATTACTATTTCAGGAGGATCGGCAACCAACATATATGGTGGAAATAATGTCGGTGGGAAAACGACTACGACGAATATTACAATGACTGGTGGTACCGTTGGTACGATGTATGGTGGTGGAAAACTAACCGATAGCAATACAAGTACACTTACGATCAAAAATGGAACAGTAGATACCGTCTACGGTGGCGGAGAACAAGCGAACATGTCACAATCTACCTTGATTATGGTAGAAAATGCGACGATTGGAGAATTATATGGTGGTTCTAACATCCTAGGAAATGTTCCACAGTCAGATATTCGTATTACGGGTGGTAATTTAACGAACGTATATGGTGGAAATAACCAAGGTGGAATTACTGCGACGACGAATATATTATTAAGCGGAGGAACGATTACGAACGCCTATGGCGGAGGAAATAAAACTTCTACGACGACATCGAATCTGACTCTATCTGGATCTACCGTCGGAAGTATTTATGGTGGTGGAAACCAAGCTGGTGTTACGACGACGAACGTCGATTTGAAATCCGGACAAGCTACTTATGCATTTGGTGGAAGTAATCAAGCAGGAACAGTAGAAACTTCAAATGTGAAAGCTGAAAATCCATCTAATTTGACTGTCGGAAATGTATATGGTGGAAATAATCAAGGTGGTGTTACCAAAGACGCTAATGTTACGTTAAATGGAGGAAGTTATACCAATTTATATGGTGGCGGAAATATGGCACCGACAGATCAGACCAATGTTCAAGTAGACTCTATTACGATGAACGGAGAATTCTTCGGTGGAGGAAATCAAGCTGCCGTTAATTATGATACGAAAGTAGTTTTTAAAAATTCATCGATCGCTGGAGATTTGTTTGGTGGAGGAAATCTTGGAATTGTATCGGGAGATACCGAGGTAAACATTTCAAATTCTCATATCCAAAGTAGTATCTACGCTGGTGGCAATGGACAAAGTGCAATCGTCCATGGTTCGACGACACTCAACGTAGATCAAAATACGATAGTGGATCAACATGTTTTTGGTGGAGGAAACGCCGCAAATACGGGAACGAAGGAAGTCAATCGTTCTGTCAGTCACGTCAATATAGCTGGAGCTGCGATCCATGGAAATGTATATGGGGGAGCCAATACAGCCGTACTTTATGGAACGGTAGAATTAAATATCGGATCGAATGAAAATTTAACGAAGAGCGATATCATGATCGATGGAACTGTCTTTGGAGGAGGAGAAGCCAATGCCGAAGGAGATCCAAACTACGACTATTCTTTTATCAGTGTAACAGAAGGAATCCAAATTACAATCGATGGAGATGGATATGATCAATTTTATATCAAAGGTTCTATCTTTGGTTCTGGAAACGCATCTAGTACAGAAGGTTATAGTTATATCGATATTTCAAATTATGGTACTTTTGATCAGTACCAGGAAAATATTTCTATTCAAAGAGCAGATATTGTAACTCTTAAAAATTCTGCAATTAAATTAGAAGGAACGACAGACCGTACGAATGAATTTTCGACGACAAAATTTAGTATTAGTCGTGTCAAGGAATTAAAGTTAGCAAATAATAGTACTCTATTTTTAGATAACGGAACGAACTTATTACAAAAATTTAATAGTTTAAAGATCGATGGAGAGAATGAGACTGAGGCAAGTGTTACGATTACTGAAGGCGGAAGTGTCACGAAAAATGTCGATAATCGCGTTTATATGTTAGAAGGCAAAAACATGAATATCGCGACAAACGAAGCCGTCACGAGCTATGGAGAAGTGAGTGGAATGACGTTCTTTGGAATGTATCAATTAGATCGTAACGATCGCGTATTAACTGCATTTTACCATCAAAAATACGATGCAGGGGATACTGTTGCTTCTGGAGAGTTCTATGCATTCACATCAGGAAGCTACGTCTTAGGATTACACAATACAAATCACGATATTACGAAAGATGGTTTTTATAGTAACTATGAAAATGAAGATGTCGAAGGAACAGTAGAAGTGAAGTATATTGAACCTACACCGAGCGATGCTAGTTATTATATGTGGGTAATTGGAGAGACCGTTGAAACGTACGAACTTACTTTAACGGCATCTAAGTATGCGACGTTAGGTACGTACGAGTTACCTTTAGTAACATCTGGTGGAGCGAATACGCAGTTTGAGATTTTAGGATTTAACTATCAGAATCTCGAAGAAGGGTTTGAACTTGTCGATCCAGATACGATTGAAAGAGTCAATCGAGATGGAAAAGCAGATGACATCATGGGGCTTTCGATGGAGGCATCTAATACAGGTTTCGTTACGAAAGGATCTACAAACTTTAGAACCGAAGAAGGATCTTCCGTCGTTGGGACAACCAATTATCAATCGGAGAATTCAAGTGCTGTACCTAGTTTCATCTTCTATTTGTACCATTCTAAAAATTTAACACAGGCAAGAGAAATTGGTACCGTTGTCATTTCCCTTTTGGAGATAACACCGATCGATGAATTAAATAACGAGGTAACTCGTGTCAATATCAACGTAACGATCAATTCTGCATTATATGCAAATAACGAATATGAAGGTGCGATGACGACAGGGGAAAAATACGATTTATTCGCATCGACACAGACGAACATTACAACGAAATCATCCTTGAGTGCTTATTATTCTCTTTATATGGAAACAGATAAACCATATTATCAAACGGGATATCAGCATGCACTTGTATCTAGTTACGTATTGCCAGTTGGAACAAAGATAACGATGATCGACTTTGCGACGATGCCAACATACTATTATCATGTCATCGATGAAGAAGATTATCGAAATGCAACAGCAGAACATGCGTTATATGGAGAAAGTTCTTATTATTTAAGTGATTTTATTGCCATGGGATCGACGAGTGCAGACAATAATTATAACGAACAAAAAAATATGGAACTTTACTATGACGAAGAGATGGGAATTATCGAAGAAGAATTTATCTTTATCGTCGATTTTGGAGATACCACGATCGAAGGGGATCAGATTGGAAAGAGTTTACTCATGGAACTTCGAAACGCGCAAGATCAAACTTTGATTAGCGTTCTCGGAATTCAACATGCGAACCTAACTTATAACTTATATGATAATCGAGACGCAGTGATCGATGTCGAAGGAACTTTAAGTAAAAATCCAATTTATATCGGTGAAGATAGCGATTTGACATTGACGACGAACTTCACTCAATCGACGGCAAGTGGAGCAACTGTTGTAGATACGACATATCTAGATAAGCGTCTTGGTGTTTACATTACGATCTTTGATGCGAATCAAAATCAATTGAACAATAGTAGCTTACTTGGACTTACTTACGAGTTGGATGGAGTTACTTATTATCCACGTATGGATGGAAGTATTCGTATTCCACTTGCAGATAAGGTTGCCAATGTATTGAGTCGTATTAAAATTCATACGAATAACGTTAACTTGGCTAGTGGAAATTACACGATGAAAATCGAATCGTTTGGTTCGCCAGATGGGATCTATTTTGGAACGAATTCATCGGATCAGATTACAATTCCATTTGAGATTATCAATAGTCGTTATGGATTAGACGTTTCTTTAGATGAGAGACAGACGATCGTAGATAAAGAAACAGGGTATACGACACTAGGAAATAACGCCCTTATTTTCCACGTAAAGTACTCTTCTAATTTATCTAATCCAAATATACGCGTTAGCTTGTTTAGAAGAAATTACGATGAGATTTACGATACGACATACTCTCAAGTCAACTTGTTAGATTATGTTTCAAACAATATGCAGCAGAAAAATGAAAATGAATATTTACTTTCAGAAATGCCGGCTGCGGAAAGCGATAAGAATTTATATTTAAAATCAAATTTAAAAAGTGGTACATATCGGTTTGTATTTCGATTATACGACGGAGATACTTTGATAGGAGATTGTACAGAATATGTTATAATAAAATAGGAGGAACCATATGGATTTAGAAACAGTAAATACAGATGAATTGATCGAGTGTTATCAAGTGATAAATGATTATTTAAAAGAATTAGAAACGAAGAAAAAAGAAGTGGAAAAGAGTGTAGAAAATGAAGGAAAGAATTGAAAAAGAAATCGCATTAAGCCGTGAAGTATTTCAAAGTTTACCGACGAACAATTTAAAAAACCAAACGAAGTTTTTAAATGAAATAGAGCGTGAAATTGCAACTTATCAAGAAAAGGTAAATATGATTTATACGGAACTTGTGAACCGTGAAAAACCATATTTATCTTTACAGCCACAGTCTTTTCAAGAATACCATGATGCGCTGATGCAACTTTCTAAAGCATTATCCTATACGAATAATTTAGCAACGGCGTATGAAAAATTAAGACTAGATAAAAATATGTATCAACTTTCACGCTATAAGATGAATCGTTTAAACGATAATAATCACGTTTTAAAAAGAGTGATATCTGTATTTAACAAAGTAGGGATATCTTTGCAGGCATCCGATTTTAACTATACGAAGTTCTCACACCAATATATGGAATCCTTCTTTTCCTATCAAAACTATATCAATAGTGGAACGTTAGAAAAAGTATTTGAAGAACTCTATTGGAAAGATCCATATTTAATTTTAGAAATTGAATTGAATCTTCGCCATCTATATTTAAAACACAAGAAGAAATTCGAACAATACATCACTCGTACGAATGCAGAGATGTTATCGCGTTTTCAACATGGAGAAAAAAGTTTGATCGATGACTATAGTTATCTATGTCATAAGTTAGAGATGGAAAAGCTTGGGAAGAAGGAACATCTATTATATTGTTTTGTGTCAGGAGCTTATAATGTAGATGATTATACGGAAGAAAAAATTAAAAATTTAATAAATACGTATTTTGGAAACTCTTTTGAAGGAAAAGAATCCGAGTTAGAAAATGTTGCTTTCAAATTATTACACTCGTTAGAAGAATACGAAAATTATCAGAAATATGAAGCGTTGATTGCCAAAATCAGATCGTTATACAAAGAAGATTTAGACCGTAATGTATTGCAAAAACATTTTAAGAAGATCAAAGAATTAGAAAAGAAGTTAACAAAATTAAATAAAAAATCTCGGGGGACTTTTTCTAAGACAAAAGTAGACAAAATCACACCAGAAATCAATCAGGTGATCAGCGAGATAGAAGCACAATATCACGAAGTGGATCAGGTGATGTTTCACTATACTGTCAAAGAGCACATGAAAGACAATTCAACGATTTTTAAATCATTATTGCTCGTGAGTCAATATTATGCATTCTTAGCTGATATGTGTTTTGAAAAAGATCCACAAACGACATATGAAAAAGTAGATGAAGAACATCAAAATCTTTATCAATTCGTTTTAAATCCGAACAATACAATGATCAATAATTTGACGATATCGGAAGAAGGAAATGTCGCTTCTATGTTGATTTCTAACTATCGATTACTAGGCGTTGATCTAAAAGAAGATATGTTAGCAACAGAACAGTTAAAACAGTGTAAGACAGATTTAAAAAAGATAATTATATATTATCAACTACAAAAACTTCATATATCTATCGATGATTTAATAAGAGTAAAGAAAGTTCAGAAAATCATGGAAAAAAAAGAAATCGCTAGGTAATGAATTGTTTTTGTGATAAAATAGAAACATGAAGGAGTAGGGATATGAAATTAGTTTTAAAAGGAATATTAGGAGTCATCGGAGTATGTTATTTGGCAGTGATTATTTTAGTCACATCATGTTTACTTTGCTACAATGATTATAAAGTAACAGAGATGTTAGGCTATAGTTTTATTATCATCGATGATGATTCTGATAAATATAACGATGGTGATTTAGTATTATTTCGCCAAGGAGAAATGGAAAAAGTAAAAGAAAACGACGAGATTTTCTTCTACGAGGTAACGAATGGAATACCAAGTATTCATTATGGAACTGTAACAGAGGTGTTGCCAGTAGATGAAGATGAACGTACATTTACGATTAACGATAATCATGACATTTCAAGTTCTAGTTTAATTGGAAGAACGGAATCTGCGAAGGTTTATCCAGAACTTGGACAAATCCTATCTATATTAGAATCTCGTTTTGGATTTCTCATTTTAGTTATTTTACCAACTTTACTATTGTTCTTATATGAACTATACCGTGTGATTATCGAGATTAAGGCGCCAATCGAAGACGAGGATGAATGAAGAAAATACTCATAGTAATAAGTATTCTCTTTTGTTGTCTTACGATATTTCAAATAACGAAAAGCTTTGGATTATTTGAAACTAGTATCGATGACGAAAGTGAACTCACAGTTGCGAAATGGCATATTACCGTAAATGATAGCGATTTAAATCAGACAGATCGAACATTTTACATCGATGAGATTTCCTATGTCGATCGAAATGGAAATCCTGTTTCGAAGTTCGCGCCTGGTGTAACAGGAAAGTTTTTGATCGAAATCGATCCTAAGGATACGGAGGTTTCGTTTCAATATCAATTGAAGTTGGACTTAGAAAAGCAAGAATATGATCAGATTACAGTAGATGAAGTTGTTGGTGTCAACGGTACACAGTTAATAGAAGAAAATGGCGTATATCGTCGCGTTGTAACATTAGATGATATCGAAGCTGGTAAAACAGATACGATTCAGGTGACGTTCCATTGGGTGTGGGATGATCAATATAACGAGACAGATTCTGAGCTAGGACAAGATCCTGATAGTCAGTTTTTGATTCCAATAACGATTCAGTTTGAACAGTATATAAAAGAATAAAATCAAAGGTGGTGATCGCATGAAGAGTGAGATCGTGTATAGATCTATGAAAGTAATCAGCAATATCCTATTTGTCATATTAGGAATCGTGCTTGTTCTTTGTCTATACTCTTTCGTAAGTATAAAAGTACTTTCCAATAAGTATGTTAATTTCTTTTCCTATACGTTTTTTCAGATTGGAAGTAACAGTATGGCTCCTGCGATTACGACGAATGATTTAATTATCGTAAAATTATCAGATGAAAATATTAAAGTAGGAGATATTATTACTTACAAGGATGGAGATACTCTCATTACGCACCGTGTACAGCAGGTAACCCAAACGGGATATGTCACTAAAGGTGATGCAAATATGGAACAAGATAAAGTTATTTTAAAAGAACAAGTAGTGGGAAAAGTGGTCAAGATATTGCCTCAGTTTGGCGTATGGTTTAAGGTGCTATCGACACCTAAAATTATCGCTATGATCTGCGTGACTTTGTTTTTGTTCTCTATTGCTTTTGCGTATACTGGGAAGAAGCATCTGCCAGACAATGCCGACTTTGCTATTTA
Source organism: uncultured Bacilli bacterium (assembly GCA_944331895.1). GTDB lineage: Bacteria > Bacillota_I > Bacilli_A > RF39 > UBA660 > Fimihabitans. Next base: position 77,339 of record CALVIX010000003.1, on the reverse strand, counting down.
TTATTCTGGTATTCAGATGAAAAATGGTGGTAAAGATGATTGATAAAAAGAAATTCTGGCAATTTCAAAAGATTACGATTGCGATCGTTGGTATTCTATTATTATTACTCGGAATGAGGGTTGTATTTGCGAGATTTTTTACAGATGGTTCGGGAACAGCTGTCGGAGATATCGCATTTTACATCATTCATCCGACGACGGAATCGCAAACATTAAAAATGTTCGATGTAAAACCGGATGGAAAAGATTATATTTTCAATATAGATGTTTCTAATTTTAAAGATGATAATGTCAGCGAAGTTGATTTGGAATATACATTAGAATTGGAAACTACGACGAATATTCCTGTCGATTATAAAATCTATCTGAATGATGCCACGGTCAATGATTTTCAGAATAAAGAAATTATACAGGATGAAGACGGAATGTATTTCTTTAAATTTTCAACTCCAAAGCAGAGGTTTGAAAAAGAAAAAGAGATGACGAATCACTATCAATTGATCGTAAATTTTCCAACTAATTATAATGAAGAAGTGTATCAAGATTTAATAGATCATGTAGAAGTAACAATTACTGCAACGCAAGTGTAAAATTTGTCAATTAGTGTCAAAAACATGTTGCTTTATGAAAAAAATTTTGATAAAATTAAGATGTTAAGAATAGGGAGAGATTGATTTATGAATAGTAATAAGAAAAAGAAGAGAAATCAAAGAAAACAGAGAAGATTACTTTTGTCATTGTTACTACTCGTTGGAACTGGAATTTTCTTAGGTACTGCAACTTACGCATGGTTTACAGCAAATAAGACTGTTTCAGTAAATCCAATTGATGTTAACGTAGCTGCAAAAAGTGGTCTACAAATTTCTGCTGATGGTCAAAATTGGAAATCTATTTTGACGACGACAGATATCACGGGAGCAAAGGGAAATTATACAGCAGCAAAGAACCAATTACCTGCGATGCTAGAACCAGTATCAAGTGCAGGTGTTATGGATGCCGGTGGTACGATGAATATGTATCTAGGAGAAGTTACTTCTAATGATACTGGAGACTGGGTATTAAGTTCAACGAAACAAATAGATGCGGATGGAGCAAATGGTTCTTATGTAGCATACGATATTTTCTTACGTACAGAATCTGAAGCACCAATCTATTTAACGACGAATTCAGGAGTTTCTTTCAAGGATGCCGCTGATACCGGAATTAAAAATGCTACGAGAGTTGCATTCGTAGTATTAGGAAATACGACAAGTGATGATACAATCCCTAATATTCAAGGTTTGAATAACGGTGTAGGGTCAGCTGTGACGATCTGGGAACCAAATGCAGATTCACATACATCATTTGGTGTAGCAAACGCACGTGACACTTATGGAATTGATGATATTACTGCAGGAACTGGAAACGATCCAGTACCATATGATGGAATCAAAGCTGAGTTTAATTCAGATGCTAATATTACATTAGGAAATGCGAATGCAACGCAGGCAAATGATAAATTCCAAACAGTAATACCAAAAATTAAAACTGATGATGGTTTTGCTGAATATCAACAATTGATTACATTGAGTAAAGGTATTACAAAAGTTAGAATCTATATGTGGATTGAAGGACAGGATGTAGACTGTGAAAACAATGCATCTGGTGGAAACATTTCATTCGATTTACAATTCAGTACAAATAGTTCAGCAGCTGGTGACTAAGGGTGAGAAATCATCCTTTTTTATTGTTTTTCAATATGAGTTTTGATATACTATATTATATAGAATAGGGGTGTGTGAGATGGTACATCAAGTGATTGATTTTTTTACTGCACCTTTTAAAGTATCAAAAGTAAAATGGAGTGTTTTATCGATAGAATATGTATGTTCTATTTTGGCACACTTACTAGAATTAGTCGTACCTTTTGCAGTTTCTATGATTATTAAATACGCAACTGAAAATCAGCCGGATGAAGCTTTTTTATGGTGTGGTATTCTAGGTTTGAATTATTTTTTCATCTCTCTTTTTTGGTGGGAAAATTATCGAGCTTATACGCAAAATGGGTTATATTTTTGTGAAAATTTATATCGAAAATTTTTAAAGAAACTAGCAATCGTCGATGAACATTTTACGGATAAAGTATCGCATGGGCGGCTTTACAATGTGGTCAATTCAGATACTGTAGATGTTCCACTTTATATTGACGCTATTTTTGAGGTGATCAATTCTTCCATAAAAATCATTGTGCTTATGTTTATCATGGTGCGAGTAAATTTTTGGATTGGATTATTGCTGTCATTCTCAGGGTTTATCTACTATATTTATATTAACTATAATGATATTCAATTTATCCGCTATTTTAGAAAACAAAAGAAAATTAACGATGCTATTAGTGATGTCTTTTTGGAAACCTTAGGCGGATTACACGAGGTGAAAACGTTAGATATCGAAAAAAGATTGCGTGGTCACTATGAAAAACAAAGAAAACGTTATACGAGAGAATATCGTATGAAACGTAAGTATTATACGAGGACGGAAAACCTTTCATGGATTATTACGCATACGACTCGTATTTTAACTTACGTTTGTATGTCGATTTTAATATTGTCGGAACAATTGGGCGTTGATGTGCTTGTACTATTTACAGGTTACTATACGAGTTTAATTGCCGATATTGATGGGATGACAGATAATGTACGCTATGCACGACAATATCGAATTTCGATAGATCGTATTCGTACTATTTTAGAGTATGTCGTATCTAAGCAAGTACTACAAGGGAAGTTAGTAAACAAGAATGTATATGGTGATTTAACTTTCCGTAAAGTATCGTTTGGATATCAAGAACACACATTGTTTTACAGAGCTTCTTTTCATATGAAACCAAATACGATTAATTCGATTATCGGACTCTCGGGAAGTGGTAAAACGAGTTTAATTCGACTTTTAATGCGCCAGCAGAAAATTGATGAAGGAGAGATTCTATTGGACGGAAGTAATATATACGACTATAGTGAAGATGCTTATCTGTCTAATATAACAGTTATTACTCAAACACCATTTATCTTTCATATGTCAATCCGGGAAAATCTCAATATGGTAACGACCAATCGAGAAAAGCAAGAAGCTGCTTGTAAACGTGCCGGAATTCACGACTTTATCATGAGTTTACCAAGAGGATATAACACAATCATAACTGAAAAAGCAGGAAACTTTAGTGGTGGACAAAAACAAATGCTCAGTATAGCACGCGCGCTACTAACGGAATCTGAAATTTTATTATTTGATGACATTACAAGTTCTTTGGATCCAGCGAATGTTGAAAATATAGCACGTCTATTAGACGATTTAAAGAGAGACCATACAATTTTGATTGTTACAAATAAAGTTGCTGTGATGGAACGTTCGGAGCAAATTTTGATGATCAAGAATCGAAAGGTTCATACGTATTGTACTTATCAAGAAATGCTTGCGAAAAATCCGGAATTTAAGGTTGTGGACATAGAACAAGAAGGTGAGATTGTATGATAAAGGGTGTATATGAAATTGCCAAAAAACATTGGAGTTTGATTCCTCATAAAAAAATATATATCATAGAGAGATTGATCTCTAAAACGATAGGTTCTATTTTCTCTATTCTTATTTATGCTGTATTACCATCTCTCATCGTAAAGGCGTTGACAGAAGGAGATCAGGAACAGACTATATTTTGGATCATTGTGATAGCTGTTTGTTATCTATTACATATTATAAGTTATTATTGGAATTATTGGATCGATGGAATCGATAATAATTATGTTTACTGTAAATTGAAGGATGCGATATTTAATGCGCTCGTTAAATATGATTTAGACTATCATAAAAATCTATCGACATCGAGAGTTATCAATACGACGGCTGCAGATGTGTGGAATATCTCGTCGTTAAATGATTCGATCGTAGATTGTATCGTAACTTTCTTTAAGATTATCGTCATGTTATGTCTTATTTTAATGACCAATGTATGGGTAGGGCTTCTTGCTATTATCATAATACTAGGTTATATGCAAGCAATCGAACGAAGTAACAATCGCATGGTGTATTATTTGAGAAAACAGCGTAAGTTTCAAGATCGCATCGCAGGATCTCTTTCGGAGGTATTAGATGGTAAATTAGAAATTCAAGTATACGATATGTTTTCTAAACTACAGACTAGATTTCAAAATATTGTAGCTAAATTTCGAATTGCGTATTTGAAAAAACGTTTTTATATGGATTTGCGCGATAGCGGGTTACCTATGATCTATCAGATAGGGCAGGTACTTTTGTATTTTGTCATGTTGATCTACGTATTCCAGGGGAAGTTTACGGTAGATAAAATTGTGTTGTTGATCGGATACTATGATTTGATGGTAACGGACGTACAATATATGTGCAATTGTTCTAAAACATTAAAAACTCATATTGTAGCTGTTGATCGGATTCAGGAAGTATTGGATTATCAAGAAAAACATCTTCTTTCTTTTGGAGAGAATGAACAAGATGATATCACTGGAAATATATCTCTTTGCGATGTTTCTTTCCGTTATGAAGAAGAACCTACTTTACAACATATCAATGCGGTTTTCGAACATAATCAAGTGACGGCGATCGTTGGAAAGAGTGGAAGTGGAAAGAGTACGATATTTAATTTATTGTTGCGACTTTATCCACTAGAAGAAGGGATAATTTTACTAGATGGAATTCCAATTTACGATTATGCGAGAAAGGTTTATTTTTCTAACGTATCTGTAGTGAATCAAAAGCCTTTCGTATTTCATATGAGCATTCGCCAAAATTTAAGTTTAGTCGATCCGAATCATAAACGGCAAGAAGAAGCTTGTAAGCGAGTTGGAATTCATGACATTATTATGCATTTGCCGGAGGGATATAATACAATTCTAACGGAAAATGGGAGTGAGTTGTCGATCGGAGAAAAACAATTGCTTAGTTTAGCTCGAACGCTTCTTTCCAAGGCAGAAGTATTGTTGTTTGATGAGATCACGAGCTCTCTAGATTCAAAGACGACAACACATATTGCATCATTATTAAAAGAATTAAAGAAAGATCATACGATTATTATGATTACCCATAAACCTGAGATGATGCGAGCATCAGATAATATCATTGTTTTAAGTCATGGAACGATCGTTGGTTGTGGAACACATCGAGAGTTATTAAAGGAAAATGAATACTATCAGCGATTACAATTAAGGAAAGGATAACTACCTTTCTTTTTTAGGAAGATACTTTGCAAACTTTATAAAATATGTTATAATAGCCCACAAAAGCGAGGTGCAATAGAATGTCGAAAACATTATTACCTTTAAAAATTTATCCAAAGATGATCGATAAAAACAAAATGAAATTAAAGGATTACTACAAACTATCTTATACAAATGCGATTGCACTTTGGAATGCAATTGATTATTTTGGAGACTATTTGACTCGAAAATATAAAAAAATTGCATCTGATGGAACGCCAACATTACAATTGTTATTTATCGCACCAAATGAAATACAAAAAGAATCAAATGGACTTAATTATTGCAATCACCAATTGGTTGTCTCTATGGAGCAATACTGTAAGGAAGAAGTGAAACATGCAGTGTTTCAATTAGAAGTCGTAACCAATATGACTGACATGTTACTTATTGCACATCCGACGAATGTAGAGAAAAGTTTAGAAATACCAGAAGTTCAAATTCATTTAAAGGCAATCACTGATGAAAAAAATTTCTTGATTCCTGATTCTGGTGGATGTTACGTGAAAGATGTCGTCAGTTATTTGTGGGAAATGGTATATGAAAATGGAGAAGTTACAGAGGCGTATCTAGGAATGGATAAACAAAAGTTAGATATTTTAGGAATTTCTTATAAATTACGGAGAGCATATTATGCAGGAATCAATCATGGACTGTTACCTGTGCGAAAAGAGGAGGTACCAAGATTGCTTGACATATCGACGGATTTATATGAGATTTATACTCATAGTTTTGTCGATCAACGTATTCGTGAAACTTCATGTGAAAAAAAATATCAATATAAAAGAAATTCATAGACTACTCTATGAATTTTTATTTGTCAAAAAGAGAGATTTGTGTTAAAATAGCATGCGCGTTAAAAATTAATATATTAAAATGAGAGAAGGAAGAAAATGAATAAAAAAAATTATACTGTCTATCCACTTGAGATGGACAAAAGAAAAATAGTTGAACAAGGGTGTCAAATTGAAGGGGAAAATAAAGATCTATTTTGGTTTATGATCAATCAAATTTCAGATCAAGTCATTCAACATGGAGCAATGAATATGGATCGAAGTGGTGTATCTGCGCCTTGGATTGTCTTAGATGAATATTTCCAACAAGATGCTTATCATATGTTCCAATTTTTAATGATTCAAATTGTCGACGGTCAAGCAGTGCAAACAAAGTTTAGTGCGAGTGCAAAAGCTACAGAAGATAAAGTTTTGGCAGTGTGTAGAAATTTTGATACGATCACAGGTGAGAAGAGTTCATTGGAGGATTTACAGATTACAATTTCTGTATCACCGAAACAAAACGGAAATGATGCTAGGGAGACACGGTATCTGTCTAGACAGGTTGAATCTAATTATCAATTAGAAAATCATGAAATTGCTATTGTTTTGGGAAATCCATATTGTGGAGACATTATGTGGCATTCACTTCCACGTGAGAAACGGAATACGAGTTTAGAAAATGCAGAAGATTATCTACACGCATATGTGTTGACACGTACGGTGAACCCACAAAAGTAGAAGCATTGACAATCATTTTAAATCATACTATAATGACTGTGTAATAATAACACAAATGGAGGATAAAATGGGAGAGTCAGAGTTAAGACAAAAAAACTATGTGGAATCGATGCTATGCTTACTACAAGCAACACATGGAAAAGTCAAAGTATTTTTAATGAGAAAGACAAAAGAACCATACAAAGGTTATTGGATTTTACCAACGAGATATATTACGCATGATGAATCAGCAGAGGAAAGTGTACAGCAAATACTTGAGAAGATAGGGTTAGAGAAAATCTATTTCGAACAGGGTAAGGTGTTTAGTGCTGTGGAACGTATGCCAGAAGATAGGGTAATCTCTATTAGTTATATTGGTTTGATTGATTCGGTTACCGCACAATTATATCAGGGTGAAACATCATTAGAATACGGTTGGTTTGATATCGATGCATTACCTAAAATTGCGTATGATCATCATTTAGTGATCAAAAGTGCAATTGAACAATTAAGAGATAAGATTGAATCGCTAGACATTTTAAAAATTTTATTTCCAAGTGATTTTACTTTGCCTGAAATTCAAAAAGTATGTGAGCAGATTTTAGGAAAAACTTTGGATCGTCGTAACTTTAGAAAGAAGTTTATGCAAATGGATTTGATTGAATATACAGGATATAAAACTGAGGGGACCAATGGTAGACCTGCAAAATTATATCGGTTTAAAGAGGAAAAGGAATTAGTTTCAACAAGTATGTTCTAGGAGGTGTTTATGAAGCGTAATGGATGGGGATTAAATGAAATGCTAGGTTTTTTAGCAATCTTAGGATTTGCTTTGGTCTTGGTTGCGATTTTATACGGACATCTATTTCAAGAGTTTCCAGATGAAACTCTTTCAAAACAAAACATATCAGAAGATCATACAAATTTAGAAGTATCAGATGAAGAAGAAAATACTACGACCATCGATGGAGAAGAATCGGAGACAATCATAGAATCTGATTACCTTGTGCTTGAACATAATCTTGCGTCTTTGGCAGAATTATATATCAAGGAAAGTGGTGCAACTGTTGTAGGTAGTGTTACTTATATTCCTTTGAGCGATTTAAATGTGACGGAATATCAAGATCAATTAGAAGGGTGTAGTGGATACGTTGAGTATCTGAAACAGGAAAATCAATATAAAACCTACCTTCATTGTAATCAATATGAAACAGCTGGATATCAGGCTAGATATGCATCTTAAACATATGGGAAACCATATGTTTTTTCATTGAACTTCGATCCTCTTATTGGTATAATAACAATATAGAAACGAGTAGGGTGATTTATGAAACGAGTAAGTGAAATGTGGAATCGAGTTTCAGAACGATTAGACCGTTGGGATTTCCTTATCCTTTTTTTAATCTTGTTGGGATATGGAATATTCTCCTTTTGGAATTTAGGGTCGACCAAGAGCCCTCAGACCTTTTATACTTTCCAAAATTCAAATGACGAGATTATAATAGAACTTCTAAAAGGTGAAGAGTATGTAACTCACGTTCGTTACTTTGTCGGAGAACATCCGGGAATGTATAATATTTCTATTTCTTCGGATGGAGAAATTTATACGATGCTTCCTACAGAATCAGAAAAGTATGTATTTACTTGGAATGACATAGAGATTAAAGAACGGACAAAATACATTAAAATAGAATCGGTTGAAGAGGGAAGTCAAATTGGAGAAATACAAGTATATCAAAGTCAAAACCCACTGTTGACTAAGGTAACCGGGACGGACAAACTAACGGATGAAAAAGATACGGTTCCAATGGAAATTAGTTATATGAATAGTGCTTATTTCGATGAAGTCTATTTTGCTAGAACTGCCTATGATTATGCGAATGGGCTTCCAGCTTACGAATGGGTGCATCCACCACTCGGAAAATTGATTCAAGCAATTCCTGTATCTCTGTTTGGTATGAGTCCTTTTACTTTCCGAATGATGGGGAATATTTCTGGAATTTTGCTTATTGTCGTAATGTACTGTTTTGCAAAGAATATGTTTCATCATAGAAGTTACGCACTTCTTGCAGCTTCCTTTATGATGTTCGATAATTTTCATTTCGCACAGTCCCGAATGGGAACGGTCGATACACATTTGGTTTTATTCATCTTGCTTTCTTACTGGATGATGTATCGCTATATCAAATTGAAGGATGAAGATTCATTTCAAAGAAAACTTCGCACTTTGTTCTTATGTGGCTTATTTATTAGTTGTGCGATCGCAACGAAGTGGACAGGATTGTTTGCCGGGTTAGGGCTTGCGATTATATTCTTTATTCGTTTATATCAAACTTACCGTAAGAAAAAATGGGATAAAGAAGGAACACAGACGATCATCTTTTGTTGTTTTGTCTTTGTTCTCTTACCACTTTGTATCTATATAGGTAGTTATTTCTTATTTCCAAAAGTATCGGGACATTACGTTAATAATTTTTCAAGCCTTATTGATATAACACAAGAAGTCTTTGAGTATCATAGTAGTTTAAAAGAGACTCATCCATTTTCATCGCCATGGTATACATGGCCAGTAATGGCACGACCTGTATGGTATTACGCAAATACGACAGGGCCTCATTATCAGACGATTAGTGGAATTGGAAATCCACTCGTATGGTGGGGTGGAATAATCGCATTATTGGCATATGTAATGCACTATATAAAAGAGAGAAAAAAAGAAATACCAGTATGTTTAATAGCGATTGGATGTTTGTTCTTTTCCTATATCCCAATTACTCGAGATATGTTTTTATATCATTATTTTCCAGTGTTACCGTTTATTATGTTACTGCTGGTTTGGTTTGTTCAAAAAATACAACAAATTACAAAGAGCAGAGCAATCTTAACAACGGTTCTTCTATGTACGATATTGTTATTTGTCTATTTTTATCCAGTTTCTTCTGGAGCGAATATAACGCAAGATGTAGCAAAAGATCGCAGATGGTTTGAAAGTTGGTACTTTTAATCGTTGAATTTTATCTAGATATCAGTTATAATAAAAAAAGATAGGAGCGTTATTATGTTAGATGAACAAGAAAAGCAGAAAAAGACATTGTTATATTTGGGAATCGCCGTTATTATCGTAACTTTATTGACGATTATTGGATCTTTTTTTACGAAAAGTGAGAATAATCAAGGTAACAAAGGAAATGCAAATACAGAGTTTAAAGAAGTGCAAGAAGAACAAATTAATTTATTTGTCGGAGCGTATATGAATTCCAATAATTCATTTTATGAACAATCGTTGGTAAAACCGGAGCAGTTAACAGATGAACAAAAACGATTGATCTCACTTTTATTGATTCGAGAATTTAAAACTTATCAAGATTCAGCGATGACAGATGATGGGACAGGATGTCAACAATTAACTTTATATATAGAAGAATACGAGGCAATTTTAGAAAATTATTTTGGAACTGGAAATGTAGTGTCAAGAACAAACGCTAATGTTAATTTAAAATCAGTAACAAATTTTGAACCAGCTAAAATGACATATAATACAAATGATGGAACTGTAACCATGACAGGAGATTATATGTGTTATAGAAACGGTGGAACTACACCTTTGAGTCAGTATGTAATTTATTCAACAGATTATCAACAAGAGGGAAATATCGTAACAGCTACGGTGAAATATTATTATCGACAAAGAGCTGGTCAAACGACAAATTATATTAATTACCAATATCGTTTATATGAAAACAGGGGTGGAGTATTATTCTCGTTAACCTTTGATAACAATGGTAAAGATTATGGATCTGGAATAAGCCAGGAAAAAGAAATGATTAGTAAGTACGCAGATCAGTTAGCTGGTTTGAAATTTACATTTGAACTTAGAGATGATTCATATGTGCAATTCAAACAGGTAGAGACAGTAGAACCAGAAGTGAAATAGAAAAGGAAATCATGGTCGATCACATGATTTCTTGTTTTTTATAATGGGTAGGAGCTCTGATGTATAGTGATATTATTATGATGATAGGAGCATGTGTTCTTATCATGATACCCGTATTTGTACTTTTATTTATCGGAACAGTGATACTCTCTGAAATTGTATTTTTCATTAAATATAAGATAAATTCTGATGTACGCAGTAGAAGGGGAGAAAAGATCAATACACATTTAGAAGGATTAAAGAATTTCTTAAAAGATTTTTCAGCTTTAGACGAAAGAACACAGGAACAACTCGTCTTATGGGACGAATATTTGATTTACTCAGTTCTGTTTAAACAAAACAAAAAGATTACAGCAGAGTACGAAAAATATATATCTTTGAATTGATAAAAAAATATGCAAAAATTGTGTTGACAATCATATATTAAAATGGTATATTATTACTGCATTTAATTAAGGTTTACTTCGGTAAATCTTTAATTAAGGGTTAAAATGAAACACCTGGAAGTGTGTAAAGAAAGGAGGACCTACATGCCAACGATTAACCAATTAGTAAAGAAAAGAAGACAAGCAAAAAAATACAAAGGAAAAGCACCAGCACTTAACAGAGGATATAACAGCAAAGAGAAGAAAGCAACAAACCAAAATTCTCCTCAAAAACGTGGAGTATGTACTCGTGTTGGAACAATGACACCAAAGAAACCAAACTCAGCTTTACGTAAATATGCTCGTGTTCGTTTATCAAACGGAATGGAAGTAACTGCTTATATTCCAGGAGAAGGACACAACTTACAAGAACATAGCGTTGTTATGATTCGTGGAGGACGTGTTAAGGACTTAGTCGGAGTTCGTTATCACATTATCCGTGGAACATTAGATACAGCTGGAGTTGATGCTCGTCGTCAAGGACGTAGTAAATATGGTACAAAGAAACCAAAATCAAGTAAATAATAAAAAAACGATGGAAGGAGGATATTATGCGTAAGAGAAGAGCAGTAAAAAGAGATGTACTTGCTGATCCTATGTACAATTCAAAATTAGTTACAAAATTAATCAACCGTTTAATGGTAGATGGTAAAAAAGGAAAAGCACAAACAATTCTTTATAAATCTTTTGATATCGTTGCAGAGAAAACTGGAAAAGATCCAATGGAAGTATTTCAAGCTGCAATGGAAAATATCAAACCTGCATTAGAGGTTAAATCTCGTCGTGTTGGTGGGGCAAACTACCAAGTACCAATCGAAGTAAGACCTGATCGTAGTCAAGCATTAGGACTTCGTTGGTTAGTACAATATGCACGTTTAAGAGGTGGACACTCTATGGCAGAAAACTTAGCAAACGAAATTATCGATGCATCTAACGGTACAGGTGGAGCTGTTAAGAAACGTGAAGATACTCACCGCATGGCAGAGGCAAACAAAGCATTTGCTCACTACCGTTGGTAATAATATTATAGGAAAGGAAGAGACGTATGGCTCGTGAATATAGTTTAGAAAATACACGTAACCTTGGAATCATGGCGCATATCGATGCCGGAAAGACAACATGTACAGAACGTGTACTATTCCATACTGGTAAAATTCACAAAATCGGAGAAACTCACGATGGAGAATCTCAGATGGACTGGATGGAACAAGAACAAGAACGTGGAATTACCATTACATCAGCTGCTACGACTGCTTTCTGGAAAGGTCATAGATTTAATATCATCGACACTCCAGGACACGTAGACTTTACAGTTGAGGTATCTCGTTCTCTTCGTGTACTAGATGGAGCAGTGGCATTACTCGACTCACAAGCAGGAGTTGAGCCACAAACTGAGACAGTTTGGCGTCAGGCAACTGAATTCAAAGTTCCTCGTATGATCTTCTGTAACAAGATGGATAAGATGGGAGCTGACTTTGAATACAGCTTAAGCACAATCGATTCAAGATTAGGTGTCAATGCCAAACCAATTGAATGGCCAATTGGTGCAGAAAGTGAATTTAATGGTATTATCGATTTAGTTACGATGACAGCATACCATTATGATGGAAAACAAGAAGAGAATCCAGAAGTTATCGATATTCCAGCTGACTTAGTTGATATCGCAAACGAAAAACGTAACGAATTAATCGAAGCAGTTGCTGAATTCGATGACGAATTAATGGAAAAATATCTTGGGGATGAAGAAATTAGCGTTGATTTAATCAAACGTGCGATCCGTAAGGGTACGCTTGCTGTTGAATTCTTCCCAGTATTATGTGGTACTGCACTTGGAAACATCGGAGTAAAATTACTTCTAGATGCAGTTGTCGACTATTTACCATCTCCACTTGATATCGAATCTATCAAAGGAACAGATAAAGATGGAAATGAAGTAGAAAGACATCCAAGTGATTCAGAACCATTCAGTGCATTAGCATTTAAAGTAATGACAGATCCATATGTAGGACGTCTTACATTCTTCCGTGTATACTCAGGACATTTAAGTAGTGGTTCTTATACATTGAATGCAACGAAAGGAACGAAAGAGAGAATCGGACGTTTACTATTGATGCATGCAAACAACCGTACAGAAATTACAGATGTATATGCTGGAGATATCGCTGCTGCAGTAGGTCTTAAAAATACGACAACTGGAGATACATTATGTGATGAGAAACATCCTGTTATTTTGGAATCAATGGAATTCCCAGAACCAGTTATCGAACTTGCAGTAGAACCAAAATCTAAAGGTGACCAAGACAAGATGGGAATTGCTTTACAGAAATTAAGTGAAGAGGATCCAACATTTAGAGCTAGTACAAACCATGAAACTGGACAGACGATCATCGCTGGAATGGGTGAGTTACACCTTGATATCATCGTTGACCGTATGAAAAGAGAATTTGGTGTAGAAGCTAACATTGGTCAACCACAAGTATCTTACCGTGAGACAATCACGCAAGCTGCTGAGTGTGAAGGTAAGTACATTAAACAATCTGGAGGACGTGGACAATATGGACACGTATGGATCAAGTTTGAACCAAACCCAGATAAAGGATATGAGTTCGTTGATGCTGTTGTTGGTGGAGTCGTTCCTCGTGAATACATTCCAGTAACAGATAAAGGACTTCAAGATGCAATGAAGACAGGTGTGCTTGCTGGATACCCTATGGTAGACGTTAAAGCAACATTATTCGATGGTTCTTACCATGATGTCGATTCATCAGAAATGGCATATAAAGTTGCTGCTTCATTAGCATTAAAAGAAGCAAAGAAAAAATGTGCTCCAGTACTTTTGGAACCAATCATGAAAGTACAAGTCATTGTTCCAGATGAATATCTTGGAAATGTTATGGGAGACATTACTTCACGTCGTGGACGTCCACTTGGTCAAGAATCACGTGGAAATGCACTTGCAATCAATGCTACAGTGCCACTTGCAGAGATGTTTGGATACGCAACAAGCTTACGTTCTAACACGCAAGGACGTGGACAATTTACAATGGTATTCGATCATTATGAAGAAGTACCAAAGAACATTGCAGAAGAGATCATCAAGAAAAATGGTGGAAGCCAAAACTAATTTGGAAAAGGGGGTTCCTTTTTCCAAAGGTTTCCAATAATTCGATATAAATTCATGAAAAATGCTTGATATTTCTCATGAGTTCATATAAAATATAATATGTAAGTTAAATATAAGGAGGAAATTATTATGGCAAAAGAAAAATTTGACCGTTCGTTACCACACGTTAATATTGGTACAATCGGACACGTTGACCACGGTAAAACTACTTTAACTGCTGCTATTACAAAAGTATTATCTGATAAAGGATATGCTCAATTCGAAGGATATGCTGATATCGATAAGGCACCAGAAGAAAGAGAACGTGGAATTACAATTAACACTGCTCACGTTGAATACCGTACTGACAAACGTCACTACGCTCACGTAGACTGTCCAGGACACGCCGATTATGTAAAGAACATGATCACAGGTGCTGCTCAAATGGACGGAGCAATCTTAGTTATTGCTGCAACTGATGGACCTATGGCCCAAACTCGTGAACACATCTTATTATCACGTCAAGTTGGAGTACCTCGCATGGTTGTATTCATGAACAAATGTGATATGGTAGATGATGAAGAATTATTAGACTTAGTTGAAATGGAAATTCGTGAGTTATTAAGCGAATATGGATACGATGGAGATAACACTCCAATCATCCGTGGATCTGCTTTAAAAGCTCTTGAAGGTGATGAAAAATGGACTGGAGCTATCAACGAACTTATGGATGCAGTTGATAACTGGATCGAAACTCCAGCTCGTGATACTGACAAACCATTCTTAATGCCAATTGAGGATGTATTCACAATTACAGGACGTGGAACTGTTGTTACAGGTCGTGTAGAACGTGGACAATTAAAACTTAACGACGAAGTTGAAATCGTTGGTATTAAACCAACTCAAAAATCTGTTGTTACAGGAATTGAAATGTTCCGTAAACAATTAGACTATGCAGAAGCAGGAGATAATGCCGGAGTATTATTACGTGGTATTGCTCGTGAAGATGTAGAACGTGGTCAAGTATTAGCTAAACCAGGTTCAGTGACTCCACACAAGAAATTCAAAGCTCAAGTTTATGTACTTAGCAAAGAAGAAGGTGGACGTCATACTCCATTCTTCTCAAATTACCGTCCACAATTCTATTTCCGTACAACTGACGTAACTGGAGTAATCGAGTTACCAGCAGGAGTAGAAATGGTAATGCCAGGAGACAACGTAGAAATGACAGTAGAGTTAATCAGCTCAATCGCTATCGAAAACGGAACGAAATTCTCAATCCGTGAAGGTGGACGTACAGTTGGTGCTGGAAACGTTTCTGAAATCGTTGAATAATAAAACAAAAAGAATCTTCGGATTCTTTTTTTAGTTAAATAAAAACGTGAGATATTTTCTCACGTTTATTTACTAAATATATTTTTAAGTGGTGCTGTATTGCGATACATGAAATAGAGTGGTGCATTTGTAATAAGTTCTAAATCACCAATGTATTCGACGATCTCAGTATGAAAAGAAGTTTTAAAGTCGTTTAATTCTTTCATTTTATTTTCCGCTAATGTCGGGTTCGCAACGCCACCAAAGTTAAATGTCTCAAATCCGAGCCGAGAATATTTTTCGATTACTTTCCAGAAGAGTAAATGTCTTGCTGAAAATTCTTTCATTTGGTGATTATAACCATCGAGTATAGTATAGACTGTTTTTTTATGTTTAACGATGAGTAGGGAAGATAAAATCACTCCTTTTGGATATTCTCTTAGAAGATTTGTTGCTTGAATCAGCTGATTTTTATATTGATCGAATAAACGATCAACACGCATTTTTTCATTGATCACTTTTTCTTTTGAAAGATCTTGTCTTAATAAAAGAGTATTGAGTTCATTTGATCTTGCCTCGTATTCTTGATAGAGTTCTTGTGATTTTTTCAAGTAAACTTCCGTGTCTAACTTGGCATAGTAAAATTCAACTGCTTGCCTTGTATCAAAGTACTGATAAAATTGTTTCAAGAAATTTAAATCCCTTGGATATTCATCTTTTACTTCTAAATATAAGTATTCTAGGTGATTTTGATTACCTTTATATATTTTAACTCCCATTTGTTCAGAAAAACGAATGTGTTCTTGTAGTTCTGGATTGAGTTGTTCAAACAGAGTATAGTATGGAACATTTAATTTTAATTCTGCTTCGTATCTAGGTAGTATAGATTCAAAGTAATTGTTATATCCCATGTGAAAGTATCCGTTTTTTTTGAGTACATCGAACGTTGTATCATAGTTTGTCGTCGTTGTTTTTGTTTTTTCGTTGATCTGATATCGCATGCGTTCGATGATTGGTGCGATTTTAACTGCAATAATATCTTTTTTTCCGAGATATTTTTTGATTTCTTTCGTAAAGATGGATATGAGTTCAGGATTGTTATAATCGATTAAGAACCCACGTGGTGCGGTTGCATATTTAAAACCACCTAATTTTTCGACGAGGATTAAAGTGGCGCCATAAATGTTACTGTGTTCATCTACGAGACCTAATAATAAAGATTGATATTCTTGATGACTCATAGCAAGAGCATATTCGCTTGTCTGATACACGCTTGTCTTTTGAAATGCGTTGATAAATAGATTGAACTCTTCTGTAGATAACTCTCTAATAGACATTGCCCCTCATCCTCTCTTATAGAAATATTATATCATGGATTATGTAAAACATAAAGACGAGATTGAGAAAAAAACACCTTTTTACTTGTATTTTTGTCGAAATTAGAAGATATATCGCACATGTTTTTTTGTCAAGAAAATGTCTGTATATTAACAAAGAAAAAGAATAATGTTATAATGAAATAGGAAGGTGAAAACATGTTTGAAAACAAGAAAATTTTTATTTTAGGAATGGCAAAAAGTGGTTTTGAAGCAGCAAAATTACTGGCAACGAGAAATAATAAAGTTTTGATTACTGATCAAAAGGAACAAAATGAAGAACATGTGAGTGAACTAAAACGATTGGGTGTTGAATATATCGTAACGGATCATCCTGAAGAAATTTTGGATAAAAGTTACGATGTTTTGATTAAAAATCCTGGTATTCGAAAAGATCATATATGTGTGGAAAAAGCAAGAAAGTTAAAAATACCAGTGATCAACGAGGTGGAGATGGCAGCAAAGTTACTGCCGAAGAATGTAGAGATGATCGCGATTACTGGGTCAAACGGAAAGACGACGACAGCGACGATTACATATGAAATTTTAGCTGCGATGGGATGTCCGGTTTATCTTGTTGGAAATATAGGCACGCCTCTTTCTAGCATTGTCAATCAAGTAAAAGAAAAAGATATGATCGTAATTGAAGTATCAGATCACCAGTTATGTGATATGTATGAATTTCACCCAAATATTGCAGTTCTTACCAATTTAAGTGAGGTACATATCGATTTTCATGGGGATTATCAAACTTATAAAAACGTGAAAAAGAAATTATTTCAAAATATGACAAGTCATGATATCGCAATTTTAAATCACGATAACTACGATGTGATGGAATTGACAAGTGACCTAAAATGTAAGAAATTGTATTTTTCTGGGACGCAACAAAAAGATTGTTATGTCATGAATGGTTATATTTGGTATCAGGATGAAAAAGTGATCGCTTTAGATGATATTCGCATACAGGGAATGCATAATTATGAGAATATCATGTGCGCTATTTTAGTTGCGGCACAATATGGACTTGATCTAGAGGTAGTGAAAGAAGTATTAGGTAACTTTGGTGGGGTTGAACATCGTATAGAATATGTGCGAAAACTTCACGGAAGGACTTTTTATAACGATTCGAAAGCGACGAATAATAAATCGACAGAAATTGCCTTGGATGCGTTTACATCTCCGACGATTATTTTACTAGGTGGGCTTGATCGAGGGCAATCTTTCGATGAATTAGAACCACATATGGAACATGTAAAACACGTTATTTGTTATGGTGAGACAAAGGCCAAAATCAAGGCATTTTGCGATCGCATCAAAAAAGATTGTATCGTTTTAGATGACTTAGAAGAGTCAGTAAAAGCAGCTTATAATCTTTCCGATGAGGGAGACATCATTTTGCTTTCTCCTGCTTGTGCTTCATGGGATCAATTCGATACGTTTGAAGAAAGAGGAGAATTATTTAAAAAAATCGTAGAAGAATTAAATTAAGGAGGAAGAGTATGACAAAAATTAAAGATATTATAGGAAGAGAAATATTAGATTCGAGAGGAAATCCAACGGTAGAAGTAGATGTGATTTTGGAAAACGGAATCATCGGTCGCGCAGCAGTACCATCTGGAGCATCTACCGGAGAAAGAGAAGCGTTGGAACTTCGCGATGGAGATAAAAATCGTTATTTAGGAAAGGGAACTTTAAAAGCAGTTCACAATGTAAATACCGACTTAAAAGAGGCGATTGTCGGAATGGACGTAGAAGACCAAGAAGCCATCGATCGTAAGATGATCGATTTAGATGGAACTGAGACGAAGAGCAAATATGGTGCGAATGCGATTTTAGGAATTTCACTTGCATCATTAAAAGCGGCAGCGCAAAATGCTAAGAAACCTCTTTATCAATATGTAGGAGAAGGAAGAACTCTTCCTGTACCGATGATGAATATCATCAATGGAGGAGCACATGCAGACAATCGCTTAGATTTCCAAGAATTTATGATTATTCCACAGGCAGATACATTTAAAAAGAGATTACAAATCGGTGCGGAAGTATTCCACAATCTAAAGAAAGTTTTAAATGCCAAAGGACTTGCTACAGGAGTAGGGGACGAAGGTGGATTCGCACCAAACTTAGATAGTAATAGTGAAGGGTTTGAACTGATTATGGAGGCTATTAAAAAAGCTGGTTATGAGCCTGGAGTAGATGTCAAACTTGGAATCGATGTTGCAGCAAGTGAATTTTATAAAGATGGAAAATATGTACTTGCTGGTGAAAATAGGAGCTTAACAACTGAAGAGCTCGTAGATTTCTATGAAGAGCTAGTTCGTAAATATCCAATCATCTCAATCGAAGATCCAGTAGATGAAAACGATTGGGAAGGATTTGAACTCATTACAAAACGTTTGGGAGATAAAATTCAATTAGTTGGTGACGATTTATTTGTTACCAATAAAAAATGCTTACAAATGGGAATTGACCATCACGCAGGGAATGCGATTTTATTAAAAGTAAATCAAATTGGTACATATACAGAAACAGTTGAAACGATCAATTTAGCAAAAGCAAACGGATATAAGACGATTATTTCTCATCGTAGCGGGGAAACAGAGGATACGACAATTGCGGATCTTGCTGTTGGACTTGATTTAGGTCAGATTAAAACAGGATCACTTTCTCGTACAGATCGTATTTGTAAATATAATCAATTACTTCGCATTGAAGAAGAAATCGAAAAATAATTGATTTCTTTTTTTTGATCGTGTTATAATGATAATAGGAGGACAAGATGAAAAGAGAGATTAAAAATTTTAATCAGATGGTAGGAATTATTTTAGTTGTTTTAACAGGTATTAGTCTTGTAATCAATGCACTATTATTTACTAACATGATTTATAATTGTTCCTATGATACGATGGGACTCAATGAACTATTAGTTTCTACACCATTTAATATTTTGCTTTGGATAGATAATATTTTAATTTTTGTTATAGCACTATTTTATATCATTAGTTCCATCGAGGAAAAAAAGAATGCTTTTATCAAAATAAGTTTTGCAGCTTTTTCAGTATTGACAACGATTGTCGTACAGTCGTTTATGGTTAATTTCGTTGCAGAATTGTTCGGAGTGTTTTAGTTAAAACGACAGAATGATCTTTTCATTCTGTTTTATTTTTGTTATAATAGACCACTATGTGAGGGGATTGCATGAATGAATTATATTTAGGAAAAATCGAATATCATGGAGAAACGATCGAAGTATCATATTCATACGAATCAGAAACTTATCTGTTTCGAGGAAGCCAACTTGTCGATACATTTCTAGGCGAATATGAAGGGAATAATCATAACGCACATTTACTTCATAGTGAAGGTATTAACTTTGGTCATCAGTATATGATAGTATTATATTGTATGAAGGAAGAATTACAATACTTAATTCAACGTGGAAGAGAATTTATTATTTCTTTTGAAAATCCATTTAATAAAAAAAGTATAGACATTAAGACAATGTCAAAAAGAGAAAGAATTTTATTGTTAAATCAAGCAATTGAGAAAAATAAAAGACTATCACAGTGGGAAAAAGATCAGCTTTATCAATTAAACTATTATTTGAAGACAGCTCCTTGCATGGACTTTAAAAGATTATACGAACTTTATCGAACTGTACGCATGAGGCAAAAAGATTTTCGCGATAATTTTTCGGGAACTTATGATCAATCATGCAACTTGTTGGGATATCAAGAAAAAGAACAATTTCTTTTGGATCATGAAAAGATACATTTACTTACAAATCACAAAGAAAAGGGAAGTTGTGGCGTTCAAAAAAATTCTGAAATTGGATATAAAACGACGGAGGGGCTTGCTGATTTAATCTCGGCAGAGTATTATGGGTATCCTCTGATCGATGATTTATACTATAAAGTGCCAGCTTTGGTGATATCCATGTTATCTGAAATGATCGATCCTAATTTATTTCATGTTGCGAATAATACAGGCAATTTTAATTTCGTAAAAAATGAACTACGCTTAATTGATCCTACATTAAATCCTGATCGATTATTTGCACTTACCGATTTTTTATCCGATCTTTTAGAAACGGGAATCAATGTAGATTACTCTAATTTAATTTATGAAATTTTAAAAATGATAAATCAATATTGCTACGCGAATAATAATGAATATTTAAAAGATAACAAAGTGTTGGCAACTTATGGAAATATGTTTTTAGAAGACGTTGAAGAAGGTGTGTTTGTGCCACATTTTAACGAAGATTTAATGGAAAGATTTCCCACACCTATTTTTTATAAAATCGGAGAAGATGTGGAAGAGTTAATTCAATTTCAAAAGAGGAAAAAGGTTTTTTAGAAATCTTTTTTTGTTGACGATCTTTTGTTTAGAATGATATAGTAGGATAAAGAGGTGAGACTATGATAGCAGAAGTACTAACGGAGAGCAAAGCCAAAAATATAGATCAGACATTTTCTTACCTCGTTCCAAGAGAAATGGAGCCAAAAATAAAAGTAGGATGTCGAGTTCGTGTTCCTTTTGGAAAGCAGACTTTGGAAGGGTTTGTGACAGCACTTTTGGAAGAACAAAATGGAACGTACGAATTGAAAGAAATAGAAACGATGATAGATGAAAAACCAGTATTGACAGAAGAACTTTTAAAGCTTGGCGATTATATGAGTAAAAAGACGCTTTCTAAGAAAATTTTTTGTTATCAAACGATGCTTCCTACCGCATTAAAGGCACGCGTTGGGGTTTCAGTTCCTAAGAAATATCAAACATATTTGAAGATAAATAAAGTGAGTGGAAATGAGACGCCACTTCAAAAGAAGATTTTAGATTTATTTGAAATGCGTACATATATTGAAAAAAAAGAAGCATGTAATATTTCTGCTTCGGCAGTACAAACGTTAATTAAAAAAGAGGTATTAACTGAGTTTCAGGAAGAAGTTTACAGATTACAAGATGAAGTCGATGTATTGGAAAAACCATTTCCTTTGACTGAAGAACAAGAAAAAGTTTGGGAGGATGTATTTTCTCATCGAACTCAGTTTTATCCTTGTTTATTACATGGAGTAACGGGAAGCGGGAAGACAGAAGTTTATATGCAGTGGATTGGCGAAGTTGTAAAAGAAGGAAAAGAAGCAATTGTACTTGTTCCAGAAATCAGTTTAACGCCACAGATGGTAGATCATTTTAAAAAGAGGTTTGGATCTGATATTGCTATTTTACATAGTCGTTTATCACAAGGAGAGAAATATGATGAATGGAGAAAGATCGAAAATGGAGAAGTCCATATTGTAATTGGTGCTCGCAGTGCGATTTTTGCTCCATTTACGAATCTTGGGATGATTATCATAGATGAAGAACATTCTATGACTTATAAGCAAGAAAATCATCCGAAGTATCATGCGATCGATATTGCACTCAAAAGAGGACAGTATTATCAAATTCCAGTCATCTTAGGAAGTGCGACTCCCCAAATTGAAAGTTATACACGTGCGAAAACAGGTATTTATCACTTGTTGGAGATGCATCATCGTGTTTCTTCTAATTTACCTGAAGTGATTCGTATTGACATGCGAAAAGAGATAAAAAAAGGGCATTCGATTTTGTCTTCTGCATTGGAAGATGCAATCCAAGATCGTTTGGAAAAGAAGGAACAGACGATTCTTCTTTTAAATCGAAGGGGATATCAAACGGTCATTTCCTGTCATCACTGTGGGTTTGTCCATAATTGTCCAAATTGTGATATACCACTTACATATCACAAAACAAGTCATACGATGCGATGTCATTATTGTGGGTATGGAACGAGATTGTTAACAGAGTGTCCTGTTTGTCATGAACATGATATCAATGGGCGAGGTCTTGGAACTGAGAAGTTAGTGGAAATGATAGAAGAGCGTTATCCAAACGCGAGAGTGATCCGCATGGATATCGATACGACAACCCGAAAGGGAAGCCATGAGAAGATTATTCGTTCTTTTCAGAATCATGAATATGATATTTTAATTGGAACGCAGATGATTGCGAAAGGATTAGATTTTCCTAATGTTACTTTAGTTGGTGTGATCAATGGAGATGCCTCTTTGAACTTACCTGACTTTCGCAGCGCAGAGAGAACATTTCAGTTATTAAATCAAGTTGCAGGGAGAGCAGGACGTGCAGAAAAACCTGGTAAAGTTATGATTCAAGCCTTTAATATAGATCATTACAGTATAAAAACAGCTGCCAAGCATGATTATCAGGCCTTCTATCAGCAGGAGATGTCATTGCGAAAAAAACTAGGGTATCCACCATATCAAAATTTAGCACTCATTAAAATGACGGGAAAAGACGAAAAGGAAGTATGGAAGGAAATTACCAAGATCGCGAAGTATTTACGTAAGGAAAATGAAAAGGATCAGATTATTTTAGGACCTAATGCATCTTCTATGCCAAAGGTAAATCAAATATACTCTGTTCAAATTATGATAAAGTATAAACATACGAAGCCTTTATTGCAAATGTGTCATTTTTTAATCGACCTTTATCAACCACATCGCAAAGTGAATTTAGATATTGATCTATCACCAATGCGCTTATAAAAAAGAAGGAGACTTCTTTTTTTTGACAAATAAAATTGGTATGGTATAATACACACCTAGAAATGAAAAAGGAGAGGGTTGTATGCTAGTAAGTGTGATCATACCAATGTATAATGCGGAAAAGTATTTAGACAATTTATATGCTTCATTACAATATCAAGAATACGACAGTCTAGAAATTATTTTTGTCGATAATAATTCACAAGATCACAGTTATGAAAAAGCTTGCTTTTTTGCTAAAAATGATCCACGTGTACGAGTTTTAAAAGAGCCGACACAAGGAGTTAGTTATGCGCGAAAGAAAGGATTTCATGCATCAAATGGAGAATATCTATATTTTATCGACAGTGATGATTGCGTTGCACCAAATGGTATTTCATATTTAGTAGAAACAGCGATCAAGACGAATGCAGATATCGTCGAAGGAAATTATAATACTTACTTGAATGATCATCAATTAGCAACCATTGTCCGACGAAGTGTAGAGAAGAGTCCTTATAGTAAGTGGGAAATTCATGATCTCGAGGGAATTTCGGCACCACTTTGGCAACATCTATACCGTAGATCTTGTATTAGAGATGACTTCTTCGTTCCCTTGAATCAATTCGAAGACCATCTATTTAACTGGCATGCATTTTTAAATGCAAATAGAGTGGTATGTATTTCAGAACCTGTTTATTTTTATCAAATGAAAGATAGTGGATTATCTTCTAATCATTACGCGGTGGAACCTTATACATTTATGCACTATGCAGTTAAACTTTATCAAGAGTGTATTAAAATGGGATGGATGGAACAATATGAAAATAGTCTAAATCGTCTGATATTAAAACAACTTTTATTTCTGAAGTTAAAACTCGCTTCGTTATATCATGGAGCAGAGAAAAGTCCATATTCGTATTCTAAACTAAAAGAAATGAAACAGGAAGTAGATGATATCATTCGATTGTTGAATTTAAATGAAGCTGTAAACTGTAAACAGAAAGTGGTGAGATAGATGTTAGTAAGCGTAATTATTCCGATGCACAATGCAGAAAATACGATCGAGAGACTTTATACGTCTCTATATCGTTCGAATTATAAAGATTTAGAGATCATTTTTGTCGATAATGCTTCAACGGATCGTAGTTATGAAAAAGTAAGTTACTACCAAATGATCGATCCCAGGGTTAAAGTCGTGAAAGAGGAAAAACTTGGAGTTACTTATGCACGAAGACATGGGTTTCAAGAAGCGACAGGAGAATATGTTTACTTTGTCGATGCTGATGATTATGTTACTCCAAATGGAATAGCAGATATGGCATGGGCAGCAGAAATGGAAAACGCTGATATTGTGAGAGGACACTTTTATAGTTTATATGATGAAGATATAAAACATGCTTTAGAAATTTGTTCTATGCCACTAGGCTTTTTTGGAAGACAGTTCGATGGCCCAAGCAAACAATCATTTCAATCTCAAAATATTCCAATGTGGAGTGCCCTTTATAAAAAGACATTAATAAAAGATCATTATTTTGTTAATTTACAACAAGGAGAAGATCATCTTTTTAATTTATATGCATATGCGGATGCAAAAATAGTAGTAGATATTCCAACCTACGTATATATTTACATACGTCATCAAAACGGATTATCGATGACATCTAATTTAACAGATGCTTATCGCTTGTTAAATGAATATGGACAAATCGCAGTGAACTATGCTGAGAAAGGAATTTTAGAGAGTCATCAAATACAATTGGAAAAACGAATTATTCAAAATTACTTGATGCTTTATAGTGTAGAATATAGAACTGCTTTAAGAAATTTATTTGATGTATATGCATTGGGAATCAATCAAAAAAGAATGCAAGATATTTATGAGATTTTAAAAGCATTTAAGCCATATTCTAATCCTCTTATTCGAGAGGATGTATCAGACTGTGAGATGCTGATGCTTACCAATATTCCGTGTGAAACAGAGTATCAGGAAGTCCGAGAAAAACAATTGACACTAAAATAAATTATTCGTATAATAAGAGTAGAGATAAAGGAGAATGAATTATGATAGATGACATTTTATTAGAAGCAGAAACAGCGATGCAACAGGCGATTGAAAACATGGAAAAGCGTCTTACTAATATTAGAGCAGGTAGAGCTAATCCAGCCATTTTACATAGCGTGATGGTAGAGTATTATGGAACTCCAACTCCATTACAACAATTAGCGACGATTTCTATACCTGAAGCACGTCAACTTTCTATTAAACCATTTGACCGCTCTTGTTTAAATGCAATTGAAAAGGGAATCTACGAAGCTAATATTGGACTTACGCCAAATAACAATGGAGAAGTAATTATCTTAAATATTCCTGCATTGACAGAGGAGACGAGAAGAGAATATGTAAAACAAGCGAAGCAGATTGCTGAAGATGCTCGTATCGCGCTTCGTAATGCAAGACAAGATGCAAATAACGATATTAAAAAAGCGGATGATATGACAGAAGACGACAAAAAAGATGGTCAAGAGGATGTTCAAGAGTTGATTAATCGCTATAATAAGATCATTGATGAGAAATTAAAAGTTAAAGAAGAAGAACTTATGAGTGTATAAGTTCTTTTTATTTGATAAAAGAGAGATTTGTGTTATAATACGTCACTAGGTGATCTTATGAAATTTCGGAAGTTTAAAGAAGATAGTAAAATGCAGAAAAAATTTATTCAGTCATTATTACAAGTAGAAGATATTCGCAATATTTTTGAATGTTTCTCGTACGATTATAATTATTTGAAACGATTTGAAAAGACAAACCATTACTATCATAATTACTACGTAAAAGAAGAGAATGATTACATCGGTTGGATCTCTTACGGTTTTTCTTCTAACACAAAAGAAGCAGAATTACTTTATTGTCTCTTACCAGAATATCGCGGTTGGGGACATATCGATCGGATGATAGAAAAGATGGAGCGACTTTTATACGAGCAGGGTGTTCAAAAAACGATATTGGAAATTCCACGTGATCATGAAGCATCTTTACGTGTTGCAATGAGGATGCAGTATGAAATTGCTTCGAATGAAGGGAGTTATCTTGTATGTCAAAAAGATTTAGTGAAAAAGTTTGGTGAGAAACATCTTCAGAAAAAAAGAAAAACAATTGTCGAAAATTGATGAAAATATAGACTTTGCACCATTGAAAAACAATGGTTTTTTTATTTACAATAAAGGCGTATAATGATATACTAAGAATGAGGTGAAACTTATGTTAGGTAGACGCAACAAAGAAAAAGAAGTGGACTATAAAAGTTTAAATGAAGTCATAGGACTTTCTAAAAATATTTTAAAGATCGCTTACATTTTGATTGCAATTATTGGTATTTATGCGATTACCATGATTTTTAAGGAGTGGAATGTCAAGTCGTTTTTATTTACGATTCTAGGGGTTGTATCACCTTTATTTGTAGGGCTCTTGATCGCTTGGTTGTTTCATCCGTTTGTCAGTTTCCTACAGCAAAAAGGAATTCATAGAGGCCTTGGAGCGTTTATTACCTATGTGTTATTTTTGGGAGCTCTCGCGATCGTAATTGGCGCGATCATTCCGATTTTATCGCAACAGATCAACGATTTTGTCAACATGTTGCCAAGTATATTTGATAACATTAAAGGATGGTTAGATGGAGTCTTTGATCAGTTAGATCATATTGAAAACTTCGATGCGATCGCGATGAAAAAGGATATTTTTTCGCAGATCAATGAATTTGGAATTGGGTTGACGAAAGATCTTCCAAACATAACGATCGATGTTGTACAATCTATTTTTTCAGGTATTGGGATTTTTGTCATTGGATTGATTATTGGATTTTACTTACTCGTGAGTTTCGATGGAGTTCACGATATGTTGATGGTATTTATTCCACCTAGAATTCAATCAGATACGAAGGAGTTATTATCACGCATGAATGAATCTATGAGAAATTTTGTGCAAGGTGCTCTTTTGGACTGTACTTTCATCTTTATCATTACGACGTTCTTTTTATGGATTGTCGGATTAAAAGGTTTTGTATTGTTTGGGTTGTTCTGTGGAATCACCAATATCATTCCATATGCGGGACCATATATAGGCGGAGCACCAGCAGTTATCGTCGGATTCTCTCAGAGTCCTACGATCGGACTTTTGACTTTGCTCGTCATTGTCGTTATTCAATTCTTGGAAGGAAATTTTTTACAGCCGTTGATCATGAGTCGTACGACAAAATTACATCCAGTTACGATCATGTTGGGACTTTTGATTTTCGGTCACTTCTGGGGAATTGTCGGAATGGTTGTTTCAACGCCGATTATTTCAGCGGTGAAATCATTTTTTCAATTTTTCGACGATAAATATAATATATTAAATAGTGAGGAAGAGTAATATGTTAGAAGCAATAAAGCACACACCACGGATCTTTATTATTTGTGGTTCAGCACGACAGGGAAAGGATACACTAGGTTCTTATATTCGAGAGTACTACGAATCTAAGTATGGAAAAAAAGCGACGGTTTTACAATATAGTTATTATATTAAGGATTATGCCAAACAGTTAACTGGTTGGGACGGAAGAGATGAAACGAAACCGCGCACTGTATTGCAACAGTTAGGAACCGATGTAATTCGTAAAGAGATCGATTCTAATTTCTTTGCTCACCGCATGGTAGAAGATATTCAAGTGTTTTCTTTCTATTACGATGTTTTAACGATTACAGATGGTCGGTTTGCTGACGAAGTTACATATGTAAAAGATCGTTTTCCCAATGCTTATGTGATCCATATCGTGCGACCAAACTATGACGATGGTTTAACGGAAGAGCAGAAACATCATGCTACAGAGCAAGGCCTTGTAAACTTTGATGGATACGATGCTACGATCATAAATGATGGAACATTGGACGAGTTGAGAGAAAAAGCAATAAAATTAGTAGAAGAGGTGGAACATGAAGATTAAGGATTTATATATAGATTTTTTCTTGTCAAAGGGACATAAGAAATTAAATAGTGCACCAATCATTCCTGAAAATGACCCAACTTGCTTATTTAATACAGCGGGAATGCAACCATTGGTACCATATTTAATGGGACAACCACATCCACTCGGGACGAGACTTACAAATTTCCAAAAATGTTTTCGTTTAACTGATTTAGATGCAATCGGAGATACGACACATCATACGTTTTTCGAAATGCTAGGAAATTGGTCGTTAGGGGATTATTTCAAAAAAGAATCTATTTCATGGAGTTTTGAGTTTTTAACGACGAAGTTAAATATTCCTGTAGAAAAATTAGCGGTTACAGTATTTAAAGGAAATGATGTTGTTCCTGCTGATGAAGAAAGTGCAAATATTTGGATGAGTTTGGGTATTCCAAAAGAAAGAATCGCGTTTCTTGGAGTAGAAGATAACTGGTGGAGTCTCGGAGGTGGAGTAGGTCCATGTGGACCAGATACAGAGATTTTTTATTGGCGCAGTGATGAGAAAGCTCCTGTCGTTTTCGATCCAAAAGATGAACGTTGGGTAGAAATTTGGAACAATGTTTTTACACAGTATAATGGAAACGAAGATGGTACAGTGACTCCACTTACGAAGAAGAATGTAGATACAGGAATGGGAGTAGAGCGTATTACAGCAGTATTAGAAGGTGTTGACGATAACTATAAAACATCAATATTTAAAGAAGCAATTGCAAAAATCGAAGAAGTGGCCCATGCATCTTACGAAGATGAAACAAAAAAAAGAGCGATGCGTATTATCGCAGATCACATTCGTGCAATCGTGATTATCGCTGGAGATGATGCCGGAATCAAGCCTTCAAATACAGATCAAGGATATATTTTGAGACGTTTGATTCGTCGAACAATTCGTTATGCAAAACAGTTAGATATCGATATCAATAGTGATTGGGATGTAGAGATTGCAAATATCTTTATCAATCAATATAAAGAATATTATCCTGAACTAGAGCGCAATCAAGAAGTCATTCGTAACGTACTTTCAACGGAAAAGAAAAAATTTAATCGTACATTAGAAAAAGGACTTAGAGAGTTTGAAAAGATCACATCAAAGTTATCTGGAACGACGATAGATGCTGTAAATGCATTTCATTTATATGATACATATGGATTTCCAATCGAACTAACGGAAGAGTTAGCACACGAAAAGAATTTAACTGTGGATATCGAAGGGTTCCATCAAAAGTTTAAAGAACATCAAGAAAAATCTCGTATGGGATCAGCTCAAAAATTTAAGGGTGGTCTTTCTGGAAATAGTGAAATGGACATTAAATACCATACTGCGACCCACTTGTTAAATGCAGCTTTAAAAAGAGTGTTAGGAGATCACGTTCATCAAAAGGGAAGTAATATTACACCAGAGAGAATGCGTTTTGATTTTTCTCATGATAGTAAGCTTACACCTGAGCAAAAAGAAGCTGTTGAAAATTTAGTCAATGAATGGATTCGTGAGGCAATTCCAGTAACTCATTTCGAGACGACGAAACAAGAGGCAATCGATATGCATGCGGAAGCACAATTTATCGAAAAGTATGGAGATACTG
The DNA here is from genome assembly GCA_944331895.1 of uncultured Bacilli bacterium. Classification (GTDB taxonomy): domain Bacteria; phylum Bacillota_I; class Bacilli_A; order RF39; family UBA660; genus Fimihabitans. Next base: position 47,272 of record CALVIX010000003.1, on the reverse strand, counting down.
TCACAGTCTATAAAATAGGGGATGTCTCATTGGAAATCTGTGGTGGACCACACGTTGAGAACACTAGAGAACTTGGACATTTCAAGATTAAAAAAGAGGAAGCAAGCAGCGCAGGAGTCAGAAGAATTAAAGCAATTTTAACAGAGGAATAAATAAAAAAATATGCAGATTATTGCATATTTTTTTGGTATCCTTTTTCTTTTTTCAAAATTTCAGTTTGAAAAAACGATGTACATGATTCTTTGATGATGTCATCCTCTTCTTCTTTCGTGAAGTCTTCGTTAGCGAAACATAGTAAAAGCGCTTTTTTAAATGCTTGATGATAGTAACTTATATACTCGGATGCAGACATTTCCCTTGGACTGCATATGAAAATAGGCCCTGCTTGGACAGCAAAAGGGGTGTTTTCTTCCGGATCGAGTGAAATTTGATCACATGATAGACTATGTTTCACTTTCTCACCTAATGGATAGTGATGTTGACTACGTGTTTCTAATTGTGTGTGTTGTAGTAATACATTGTAAAAGATATGTAATTTGGTCTGACACTCTATTTTCTTTTTTTCGTACCATTCGTAATCCATCCTAAGTTCAGGTGTTAAACTGTTGATGTCGAAAAAAAGAACGTTGTTTTCAATGTCGAATTTATATGCGTGTTGCATATGAATGTTCTGTATCGCATCATCGTATTTTTTCAAATGACCAGTAAGTCTTTGGTGTTCTTCTGCGAGAAAAATGTGAATTGTGTTCATACTGCCTCCTTTCGCGCTATATTATATCATAAAAGAACAGATTATTATTCTATTTTTATAGGGAAAATGATTGTAAAAAAAAAAGAAACATGTTAAAATGTAATTGTATTCATAAAGTAGGTGATGGTATGGACCAAACGAAAGTATTTGGAACAAACGAGCTAAAAGACGCGATGATCGAAGAGACGTTAAAAGATGTGTATGAAATTTTAGAGGATACAGGATACAATGCCATCAATCAAATGGTTGGATATCTGATGAGTGGAGATCCTGGATTTATCACGAGTAATAAGGAAGCACGTAGTCGTATTACAAAATACGATCGCTCTAAAATTTTAGAATACTTGGTACGGAAATCATTACAAAAATAATGCGTTATTTAGGACTTGACTTAGGAACGAGAACACTGGGCTTAGCGTTATCGGATATAACGGGAACGATTGCCTCTCCTTTGAAGACAATTCGTTTTGAAGAGGGAGATTACGATAGCTTGCTTCCACAACTAAAAGAGATTGTGACAGAGTATCAAGTTGAAACATTAGTGTTAGGATTGCCAAAAAATATGAATAATAGTATGGGAGAGCGTGCTGAGACGACGCTTGCCTTCCAAAAAAAATTAGAGGAGTACTTAGGAAAAAAGGTCGTGATGCAAGATGAACGGCTGTCGACAGTAGAAGCGACAAATTATATGCTCGCTGCTGATATTTCTAGAAAGAAAAGGAAAAAGAAAATCGATAGTTTAGCTGCGAATATTATCTTGCAGACATATTTAGATAAAGAGAAAGGGATGAATTTATGAACGATCAAAGAATGACTTTTACAGTAACTGACGATGCAGGAAAAGAGGTAGAATGCGAAGTATTATTTACATTCGAATCTGACGAGACGAAGAAAAATTACATGGTATATACTGACAATACGACAGACGAACAAGGAAATACAAAAGTGTATGCTTCTATTTATGAACCAAATCAAGAATCGACAGTTTTACAACCGATTGAAACTGAGAAAGAGTGGAAAATTATCGAAACAATCTTGAGTGAATTACAAGCAGAAGCAAGAGAACAAGTTGCGGCTGAAGGAGGAAACAACGAGCAAGCATAAGCTCGCTTTTTGTTGATAAAATGAAGAAAAAAAGGAAGTTAAATAAAAATGGAAAGTTTGCACTTGCTATTTTAATTCTCTTAGTTATTGTTGTAAGCGGTATTTTATTTTTTAACTATATGACGTCGGGAACGGGAAGTATGAATGAAACTGTAGTAATTACAGTTGAGAAAGGTGATACTTATAGCTCTCTAGCACCAGAATTGAAAAAGCAAAATCTGATTCGTTCGGAGATGTTCTACAAGTTGTTTTTGAAAATGAAAAATCCGAGTGGTTTAAAAGAAGGAAATTATACGTTAAATAGATCGATGAATTTAGATCAAATTATTACCTCTTTATCGGGGGATGAATTATACGAGTCAAATGTCGTTCGAATTACATTCAAAGAAGGAAGAAATATGCGTTGGTACGCACGTCAGATTGCAGAATCGACCAATCATACGGAACAAGAATTGTATGCATTATTAAAAGACGATGGGTATCTAACGGAGTTGATATCAAAATATTGGTTCTTAACGGATGAGATCAAAAATCAAGAAATTTATTATTCTCTCGAAGGATATTTATATCCTGACACTTACGAGTTTGTAAATAAAGATGTTCCACTCAAAGATTTAATAGAAAAAATATTAGATAATACGGATCGTAAATTAGAACCTTATCGAACACAACTTGAAAATAGTCCTTATACGATTCATCAACTATTAACATTATCTTCTATTATCGAGTTAGAAGCAGCACATAGTGATGATCGAGCTGGAGTCGCTGGCGTATTTTACAATCGATTAGAAGGTGGATGGGCACTTGGAAGTGATGTTACGACATATTATGCCGTTCAAGTTGATTTAAACGAAAGAGATTTATATCAATCGGAATTGAATGATTATAATGCCTATAATACACGTTCTAGTAAGATGGCTGGGAAGTTACCGGTAGGACCAATATGTAATCCATCTATCGTTGCGATTGAAGCAACATTGAATCCGAAAAAGCATAATTATTTATATTTCGTAGCAGATAAAAATAAAAAGACATATTTTTCTACGACAGCAAAAGAGCATGATAAGACTATTCAAACATTAAAGGATCAAGGATTATGGTACACTTATTAGAAGAAATAGAAGCATATGCGAAGGAAAATCATGTTCCTATCATGCTTCCAGATGGAATTGCTTTTTTAACCGACTATATAAAGAAAAATCAAGTAACTAAAATTCTAGAAATCGGAACAGCAATTGGGTATTCAGCGATCAAGATGGCGCTAGTGGATCCGAAAGTACATGTTGTCACGATCGAAAGAGATCAAAAACGTTATCAGATGGCAGTAGAAAATGTACACAAAGCTCATTTAGAAGAGCAGATTGAACTGATTCATAAAGATGCTTTTGATGTCGTTTTAGAAGATACATTTGACCTTATTTTTATCGATGCTGCCAAAGCACAATATATTAAGTTTTTCGAACAGTATAAAAAATACTTGAAAAAAGACGGAGTGATCGTTTCAGATAATTTAGACTTTCATGGATATACACATCAGAAAGAGAGAATCGAGAGCAAAAATTTAAGGCAATTGGTTCAAAAGCTAAATAAATATATTACATTTTTACATGAAAATAAAGAGTTCCATACAGATTTTTACGAAGTAGGAGATGGAATCGGAATTAGTAGAAGAATACGCTAGTGTTCTTCTTTTTATATAGAACGATTGAAAAGTTAGGATGTTCACAGACGAAGCTTCTCGAGCATATGCAAAAAAGCATTGACGAACGTGCGTTCGTTTGATAGAATGTTGTTGATAAATGTCTAAGAGAGGACGTGGAATATGACAAAATATATGTTAACACCTAAAGATGAAAAAGAAGTATTAAAGACGCTTCCATACGTGGATAGTTACTTATTTGGAATCAAAGGATTTAGTAGAAATTTTGAGCATTATTATACGTTGGAAGAGTTAAAACCTCTGATTGTAGAGTTAAAAAAGAATCAAAAAGAAGTCTTCTTATCGATCAATAAAAACATGCATACTTCTGATTTGGAGCCATTAAAGGTATTATTAAAAGAATGTGAAGTTTTAAAAATAGATGGCATTTTTTACTATGATATCTCTCTTGTGAAACTAAAGAAGGACGGATGGTTTGATCTACCACTCGTGTGGCACCAGGAACACATGACGACAAATTATGAAACATGTAATTTTTGGGAGAAACAAGGTGTATCAATGGCATGTTTATCGAGTGAAATCACATTAGAAGAGATAATAGAGATAAAGCAGAATACCAAGATGGGGTTGATCGTTCCTATCTTTGGTTATCTTCCGATGTTTGTCTCAAAGAGAAATCTGGTAAAGAACTATATAGAACGTTTTCAATTAGAGGGAAGAGGGATAGAGTATCAAATAAAAAAAGAAGGGTATACTTATCCTATTGTAAACGATGAAATGGGGACGCAAGTCTATTCTTCTCATATTTTAAATGGTATGGAAGAAAGTCTCCTTTTAAGGGATGAAGATATTTCTTATCTCTTATTCTATTCATTTCATATTGAACCAAAATGTATGGTAGAAGTTTTAAAATCATATCGTTCTCTTACGAGGGAAAACGTCCTTTTAGAAGAGGAGAAGATAGATCATATGTTGAAAGGGAATACCGATAAAGGATTCTTTTATAAAGAGACGGTATTTAGGGTGAAGAAAAATGAAAAATAAACCTGAATTATTAGCACCTGCGGGGGATTTAGAACGTCTTAAAATAGCCATCCTATATGGAGCTGATGCGGTTTATATAGGTGGGCCTGCATTTGGTCTTCGTGCGAATGCGAATAATTTTTCTATAAATGAGATCAAAGAAGGAGTGAAGTTCGCGCATTCTCATCAAAAAAAAGTTTACGTCACTGTCAATATCGTCATGCATAATAGAGAAGTAAAAGAGTTGAAGGAATATTTAAAAGCACTGAAAGAGTGTGATATCGATGCGATTATTATTAGTGATCCTGGCATGATATCCATTGCTAAAAAACTAGGACTGGAGATTCATTTATCGACACAACAATCCACATTAAATTATGAGGCAGTTCAGTTTTGGAAAGATGAAGGAGTAACGCGTGTCGTATTAGGAAGAGAAGCATCGAAAGCAGATATTAGAGAAATTCGAGATCGTGTGGATATCGAAATTGAATGTTTTATTCATGGAGCTATGTGTGCTTCTTACAGTGGACGATGCGTGCTATCTAATTTTTTAACGATGAGAGATGCCAATCGTGGAGGATGTAGTCAAATTTGCCGTTGGGATTTTGATTTATATGATAATGAAGATCGACCTTTACATGGAGAAAAGCCATTTACTTTTTGTACGAAGGATCTCTCTATGTTAAAAGTGTTGGATCAAATGATAGAGCTTGGTATTACATCTTTTAAAATAGAAGGGCGCATGCGTTCTATTTACTATATTGCAACGATCGTAAATATCTATCGCCGTGCGATCGATGAATATTGGAACGAGAAAGATGGCTACGCATATAATAAAGCGTACGAAAGAATTTTAACAAACTGTGCGAATCGAGAATCGACTGTTCAATTTTTCGATGGAAGCGAAGGAGTGGATACACAGTATTACAATGGACGTATCGAATTGTCTAACCAGGATTTTCTAGGAGTTGTTTTAGATTACGATAAAGAGACTGGATACGCTTTCTTAGAAGAGAGAAACTTCTTCCGAAAAGGAGATCGTGTAGAGATTTTTGGGCCTGAGAAAGAGACAATTTCGTTTACGATCGAAGAGATTCTAGATGAAGAGAAAAAGCCGCTTGACGTAGTGAACCATCCTAGGCAGAACGTTTATATTAAAGTTCCAAAAGAGGTGGAAAAATGGGCGATGATGCGCATAAATCACACTCTCGAAACATAAGTTAATGGGAATGAAAAATTTAAGTTGACAAAACAATTATTTCGTAGTATTATTTTGTAGGTTTCATGAAATAAATAACATAGTGAGGTGGAATAGATTATGTCAAACACAAAAGAAGTTTATTTAACACAACAAGGGTTAGATGATATTAAGAAAGAATTAGATTATTTAAAATTAGAGAAACGCCCTGAGGTAATCGAAGCGTTAAAAGAGGCACGTGCCTTAGGAGATTTAAGTGAAAATGCAGAGTATGATGCAGCACGTAACGAACAGGCTATGGTCGAAGCTAAGATCAAAGAGTTAGAAAAGATGATCGAGAATGCTGTCGTTGTGACGAAGGTTGATACTTCAAAAGTAACGATTGGTACTACTGTAACTTTGAAATACGTAGAAGATGGAGATACAGATGATTATTCTATCGTAGGAAGTAAAGAAGTAGATCCGTTTATGAACAAGATTTCAAATGAGTCTCCAATAGCGCAGGCAATTATGAATAAAAAAGTTGGAGATGTCGTTACAGTCGAAAGTCCAAGCGGAACATACGATGTAGAAATCATGGATATTAAATAGTACCTAAGAGAGGCAAAACGATACCTTCTCTAGGTACTTTTTTTAGAACTCAAGGCTTGTCAAAGTAGGAATTTTATTATATACTATAAGGGTATTTGAAAGGATGTTAATATGGAAAAACAAATTGAAATTAAAATTGACGGTAAGAAATGGGAAGATGCATTAGATAAAGCATTTAAAAAGGCAAACAAAAAAGCTAAGATCGATGGATTTCGTCCAGGACATGCACCAAAAGAAGTGTTCTTAAAGAAATATGGAAAAGAATCTCTTTACATGGATGCAGCAGATGCAGTGTTAAACGATGCATATGAACAAATGTTAAAGAAAAGTAAAGATGTTGAATTAGTAGCACAACCAGAGATCGCACTTAAGAGTATCGATGAGAAAGGTGTTACATTCAATTTTACTTTAACGACACGTCCAGAAGTAAAATTAAAAAAATACAAAGGATTAAAAGTTAAGAAAGAATCAGCTAAGGTAACGAAGGAAGAAGTGAACCATGCAATCGATGAAATGCGTAGTCGTTATGCAGAAACAATGAATAAAGAAAACGAGACAGTAGAGGATGGAGATACTGCTGTAATCGATTTTGAAGGATTCAAAGATGGAGTTGCATTCGATGGTGGAAAAGGAGAAAACTACTCTTTAAAAATCGGAAGTGGAACATTTATTCCTGGATTTGAAGAACAACTTGTAGGTATGAAAAAGGGAGACGAAAAAGAGATTAAAGTAACGTTCCCAAAAGATTACCATGCAGAGGATTTAAAAGGAAAAGAAGTAACATTTAAAGTAAAAGTAAATGATGTTAAAACAACTGTGATTCCTGAATTAGGAGAAGAATTCTATGCTGACTTAGAATTAGAAGGAGTTAATTCTAAAGAGACATTAGAAGCAACAGTAAAAGATATGATTAAAACTCGTAAAGAGGCAAATGTTGAAAATAAATTTATCGATGATTTAATCGAAGCAGCAATCAAACAAATCGAAGTGGATGTACCACATGTTATGATTCACGATGAAATCGATCGTATGCTTCGTCAATATGAAGAGAATTTAAGAATGCAAGGATTGACATTAGAACAATTCTACCAGTTCACAAATTCTGATGAGCAAGCACTTCGCGATCAAATGCACGAAGAAGCAGAAAAGAGAGTATTGTCTCGCTTCATGTTAGAAGAAGTAGCAAAAGCTGAAAAGATCGATATCACTGATAAAGAAGCTGAAGAAGAGGCTCAAAAGTTAGCAGAGAAATATCAGATGGAAAAAGAAGAGTTCTTGAAGATGTTTGGTGGACTCGATATGATCAAATATGATCAAAAAATGCGTAAAGCAATTGAAGCATTAAAGGAAAACAACGATAAATAAAAGAAGGCACATTGAGTTTTCAATGTGCTTTTGATTTGACAATTCATCGAGTTGTGATAAAATATCATAGCGTGTATAAAAGAAGGGATAGCAATGATAACAGAAAAACAAATAAGATTGGAAATGGAAATTGGATATGATTTACTATCATCACACTTAGAAATTAGGAATCAAATTATCGATCTTATTATGAGACAATATAAAGAAAAGGTAAAGGAATTTCGTAAGATTTGCGAAAGTCAAAAGTAGGTCATGATCGATGAATGAAGAATTAGAAAAGGAATTTGACTTTGCAATAGAACTCCTCCACATACCCCTTTCTAAGAGAAATGAGATATTAAAACAATATCATAGTATGGGAGAATCATTTTTACAGCAATATAAAGTATATCGATTACGTAGTACAAATCAATTATGGGATAAAAGTGATTTATCACCGAGAGACTTGTTAGCATGTCAAAAATATTTACCGTGGATTTTTGATCATCATCCGGGATATCAGAAAATGAATTTAGATGAAAAGATAAAATTGATAGAGAATATGTTTTTAGGGAGTATTTTCCCATGTGTGAAAGTATCTACGAGAATTTATTTGGTTAGAGAGTTGGTGCGTTTGAATTGTGAAAAAGAAAAATTACCAGAAGTTCCAGTATTTGAGTCTCAATCTATAGGACAGTCAGAGATGGGAATCGCTGTATTTTCGATGATTCACGATTATGAAAACGAGCGTTGTGCGATCGCTGTCAATCAGAAAATATTAAGGCAGAAGGATGCACATGGAATTTACTATTTAGAGTATATTTATCATGAATTAGATCATGTCTATGTTTCCCAAATGCCGTTTGAGGAAAATACACCACGTGATATTTGTGCGAGTATTTTATCGATGCGTTTTGTAAACCAATTTAAATTGATCGATAAAGCAGAAATACTTTACCGGTTTTTACCGGAGGAATATCATGCGATTCAGAGCTCTTACCAGAAAGTATCACAGGTATTAGCGGAAAGTCCGTATGCAGCTTCCTATGATAAAGATTGGAAAGAGGGGAGTTTAAAAGCGATCTCTAATCGTTGTTTATCACGATTCAACGATGATCATGATATCGATTATTCTGAAGAGGACATGCGTTTATTCATCGAAGACTATCTTTTTTACGACATGATAGAAAAATATGGAGAGGACTTCGTAACATTTTTAAGAGGTGTAGGAAAACAGGAAGAAGTAACCCATCTTCGACAGGCTGCAAAAAAATATCGATCTATATTTCAAAAAGGCGACGAATAAGTTGCCTTTTCTTTGATTGACAAGGATAATTTTGTTTGATACGATAACCTATAGATCATGGAAGGAAGTTAGAGTATGATTGAGATGATGTATTTGCTTTGTCTTGGTATTTTACCTTTGATATATATGCTATCTTGCTGGATTCCAAAAGGAAAAAATTGGATTCTTTTCTTAGGAAGTATCCTCTGTTGGTTTATCCTTTCGCCAGTAGTTTCCCTTGTGATGATTGGAATGTTTCTAACTTCGTGGGGAGGAAGCAGATGGTTATACCAGATTCGGGTCGATCGAAGAAAAAAAGAACTCATTTTTCTATCGGAGATGTTACTATACTTTGTTTTGTGGAATATTCTATGGGGAAGTGGAGCGTTTCAAGAGTTTTTCTTAGGTTCTATTTCACTTTTACTTGTCTTCTTGCATGCAATGAAATATAGTATCGATGTTTTTCAAGGACGGATCACACCTGTAAAAGAAATAGATTTATATGGATTTTATCTGATTGGATTCCCACGTATTTGGATTTCTCGTTATATGGAGTATTCAAAATTTAAAAGGCTTTATCATAAAGATGTGACATGGGAACAATTTAAAAATGGAGGAAAGCGTTTCTTTTTTGGAATGTGTCATGCGATATTGCTTGGAATGGTTGGAATTGAGATCGTACGATATTTGATTTCTCATATGATGGAGCAATCTGTTTTCACGTTATGGATCTTTTTACCACTTTTCGTTCTCTCTTGTTATCATATTTGGATCGGTCTTCGCCAACTATCGGATGGACTATGGATGATGGCAGGATTAGAATTGAAAAAAGAGAAGAGTCCGGTCAGTTTCTTACAGCCACTTCACAAGTTTGTGATCGCTCTTTATCCATCGTTGTTATCACATATTCCAATTCAATATGAGAATGGTTGGAGTAGGAAGTATGCACTATCAATTGCTTGCCTTACAGCTTTATTTGCCTTCTGTTTGTATCCGAGTTTCGCATTTCTTTGGGGTGGTATGATTCTTGGAATCCTTGTTAGTTGCGATGCGATTCCATGGGTACAAAAACGACCAGGATGGGTGCGTTATACAATTTATTTTATAATAGTAAGTATTGTTACGCTATTCCTATTAGGTGCAGATGGTATGACGTATTTAAAAGCAATGATTGGATTAGAACATCTTCCATTTATAGGAAATATGACGTTATATCAAATCTTACAATATGGATTATTCTATCTAGTTACGATTTTATGTGCGATTCCATGGAAGAAAAAGAAGATAGAAAATAAATGGGTTGCACGTCTCATGACAATTTTGATGATTCTTATTTCAATTCTTCTTTTCGTTCTTTTATGTGTTTATTTTTGGCAGGTGAGTGTATGAAAGATAAATTAAAAATTACGATTTGCCTCATTCCATTTCTCGTTTTATTTTATCTATCGTTGGGGAGTGAAAACTATTCAAGCGAAGAGGATAAAAAGTTAGAGCAGAAACCTAATCTTACGATGGCGGAATTATGGAATGGAAATTACGCAAAAGATTATCAAAGTTATTTAGAAGATCATTTTCCACTCCGTACGTCGTTTCGCAAGATCGCAACCAATGTAGAACAAGCATTCGGAATAAAAGAGCAAAATGATGTTTATTTTGGAAAACAGGATCAATTAGTAGAGAAGACGGTGCCTCAGGCGAACGGAAAGAAAATGATTCAAACATTAAATAAAGTGCAAGAAAAGTTTAATTACATCAATAGTTCGTTGATGCTGATTCCATCCAAATCAAGTATTTATAAAGAGTATCAACCAGATCACGTATCTAGTTCGGAAGTAGAAGAGATGAACGAATTATATTATAATCTCGCGATTAACGATATCAATCTCGTTCAGACATTGACGGGAAAGAAAAATGATTATCCACTTTACTATCGAACAGATTTTACTTGGACGAGCTATGGATCATATTATGCATATTTAGAATATTGTGAAAAAAATGATATCGAGTCAGTTCCGATGACGGAATATGAAATCAAAAAGGTTTCGGAAACGTATTATGGAGATTTATATTATAAGACGTTAGATGGAACAATTCCTGCGGATACGATCTATCAATTTGTGAAAGATGAACCGAAGTATCAAGTTTCTTATACGAAAAAAGAACACGAGAAAGATACGTTTTATCAGAATGATTATTTAAAACAAGTTCATAAAAAAGGATTCTTTTTAGGAGAAGATGATGGAGAGATAACGATTACCAATCCTGAGGTTCATAATGGAAAAGAACTTTTGATTGTCAAGGATGATAGCGGGAATGAAATTGTTCCATTCCTAAGTCAACATTACGAAAAAGTATATGTGTTAAATGTTGATGAGGCAAAGAATTTAAGTGATTGGGTCAAAGATCATGAGAAGGTTACAGATCTTCTTTACATAGCGACGATGAATCATATCGATCAAAATAACGCATGGTTAGAAATTAGGTGATAAAATGAAAAAAGTTATAGTTATGGTAATTGCTTTACTGATAATATGTGGCGTAATGGCAGTGGGATTTCAAGTATGGACGAAATACCAAGATCATGCAAAGAAAGTAGTAGAAAAAAAGAATGAAACAGAAAATAAGGCATATGAACTTTTGGCAACTCAATTTATAGAGGGATTGAAACAAGATATTGAGATGAAAGGATTATATGGAGAGACGAAAAATCTAAATAAGATTCGAAACGATTACGAATGGACTTTAGATATGAAGGGAAACCTTCCTGATTGTATGGATTTGATACAAGTAGGAGGGTACTTCAGTGGTGCTTTGTTTTTCGATGACAAGCAAATTACCCTTGTAGATAGCAAAGTAATCAAGGTTGCAGATAAAAATCAAGAGACGTATCATGCGTGTTTAAATATGTCGTAAAAATTAGACTTCTTCGTTATTTTTTGATATAATGTAGAAGTCTTTTTATATACAAATGAAAAAGAAAGGAGAAAACATGAGCAAAATAAAAATATTCAGTTTAGGTGGACTAAACGAAATTGGGAAAAACATGTATGTGGTCGAAGTAGACCAAGATATATTTGTATTTGATGCGGGATTAAAATATGCGGATGACTTCATGTTAGGAGTCGATTACATTTTACCTAATTACGATTATTTAAAAGAAAACGAGAAAAGAATTCAAGGGATTTTTCTAACCCATGGACACGATGAACAAATGGGTGCGATTCCTGATATGTTATCGGAGTTAAAACAAGTAAAAGTATATGGAACTCCATTTACATTAGAAATGTTAAAACCACAATTATTAGAAGACGGGCTAAAATTAGATCAATTAGTTGAGTTAAAACCACATCGCAAGATTAAATTTGGAAAGAATAGCGTCTTTCCAATTAGTGTAACACACTCAGTTCCAGATGCGGTTGGATATGTATTAAATACACCGGATGGTGCGATTGTATATACGGGAAACTTTGTATTTGATCCAACGATGATCGGGCCATATAAAACGGATATTGGGAAATTAGCATACGTAGGAAAGCAAGGAGTACTTTGTTTGATGAGTGAATCTCTCTATGCACCGAGAAAGGGGTATACATCTCCAAATCATCGAATCACGCCGATTTTAAGTGAGACGATCAATAAAAAAGAGGGACGTATTTTATGTAGTATTTTTTCATCTAATTTGTATCGTATTCAAGAGGTATTAAATGTTTTAATGAAGACAGATCGCAACGTTGTAATCGTAGGGAAGAGACTAGAAAATACGATTATGAAAGCAATCGATATGAAGTATGTGAAGTTCGATAAAAATAGAATCAAATCGATTCGTCAAGTGAACGATGATAATATCTTCGTACTAATTTCAGATGAAAGAGAAAAACAATTTTCTAATATGGACCGTATCGTAAAAGGATATGACAAGTTTGTAAAGATCAAAGATACAGATACCGTTGTATTTGCATCTCCTGTTTACGAAGGACTTGAGAAGAGTGCGACACGCATTTTTGATAGAATTGCTCAGATCGGTGCGAATTTAGTCATTTTACCGACGAAGAAATATTTGGATCATCATGCTTCCAGTGAGGACTTGATGATGATGATCGATTTGATCAATCCAAAATACTATATGCCGGTAATCGGAGATTATAGGGATCAAGTGGAAAATGCGAAAGTTGCTTATGCGATTGGTATGAAAGAAGAAAATGTATTATTAAAATTAAATGGACAAGTGGTAACATTTGAAAATGGGGAATATATCGATACGAATGAAAAGGTAAAAGTAGACGATATTTTAGTTGACGGAAAGACAGCTGGAGATATTGGAGATCTTGTATTAAAGGATCGTGAGTTACTAAGTGATAATGGAATCGTATTAGTATGTGCGACATTGGATAAAGCAAGCAAGAAGATTTTGGCTGGGCCAGAAATTTTAACAAGAGGATTTGTATACGTAAAAGATAATATTGACTTAATTAAGGAAGCGGAAAAGATTTCACTTGCTGTCATAGAAGAAAACATCAAACCAAATTATGTTGATTTCAATAAGATTAAAAACGGAGTACGTGATAAGCTTGGAAAATATCTATATCAAGCAACTGAATGTAAGCCGATGATACTTATTGTAATCCAGGAAGTATAGAGACACTTTGCGTGTTTCTTTTCTTGGAATAAAGGATAGAAAAATAGAAGTGGGAAATGGGTGATAATATGAAATTACCAAATCTAAAAGAAGCGCAAAAAAGAACGAAACAAGAGGTATTAGTAAAGACGAATGAATATATCGTAGAAAAACATTTACAAAACTTTGGACAAGGAAAAAAATACTTTATTAAGACATATGGATGTCAAATGAACGAACATGATACGGAGAATATCAAAGCAATTTTAGAAGATATGTCCTACGAAGAGACGGATCGCATGGAAGATGCTGATCTCATTCTTTTAAATACCTGTGCGATTCGTGAAAATGCTCATAACAAAGTATTTGGAATGATTGGGAGAATTAAACATCTGAAAGAAGAAAAACCAGACTTAGTCGCAGGTATCTGTGGATGTATGGCACAAGAGGAAGTAGTTGTAGATGAGATTTTAAAGAAATATCGTTTTCTAGATCTTGTCTTTGGAACACATAATATTCACAAATTGCCAACGATTCTAGAACATGCTTTCCAAAATCCAAAAACTGAAGTAGATGTATTATCGATGGAGGGAGACATTATCGAAAATGTTCCTGTTAAACGCGATAATAAATATAAGGCATGGGTCAATATCATGTATGGATGTGATAAGTTTTGTACTTATTGTATCGTTCCATATACGAGAGGAAAACAGAGAAGTAGAAAACCTGAATACATTTTAAGTGAGGTAAAAGAACTTGTAAAAGATGGATATCAGGAAGTAACGTTACTTGGGCAGAATGTAAATGCGTATGGAAAAGATTTGAACATGGACTATGGAATGGAACAGTTATTAGAAGATGTTGCAAAAACGGGTATCTCACGCGTTCGATTCGTTACGAGTCATCCATGGGATTTTACGGATGGTATGATCGATGTGATTTCAAAATACGATAATATCATGCCATATATTCATCTTCCTTTACAAAGTGGAAGTAATCGCATTTTAAAATTGATGGGAAGACGTTATACGAAAGAATCCTATTTAGAGCTTTACCATAAGCTCAAAAAGGCAATGCCATATTCTTCGATTACGACAGATATTATCGTAGGTTTCCCTGGGGAGACAGAAGAAGACTTTCAAGATACGCTAGATGTATACGAGGAGTGTAAGTATGATTCAGCATTTACCTTTATCTTTTCTCCACGCGTTGGAACACCAGCATGCAGAATGCAAGACGATGTTAGCATAGAAGTAAAAAATGAAAGATTACATCGTCTGAATGAAATTGTCAATCGTTACTCTAAAATTGCCAATGATCGTTATCTTGGAACAGTGGCACCTGTTTTATTAGAAGGATATAGTGAGAATAATCACGATATGTTGATGGGATATACCGACACGATGAAACTAGTCAATGTCAAAGGAGATCCAAAAGATATTGGTACAATTCAAAATGTAAAAATTACAGATGTGAAAACATGGAGTATGGATGGAGAAGTTGTAAAGTAATTTACAACTTTTTTTGTATGTTTCAAGATTTCTTGCTATACTAAAAATAGGAGATGAGTTATGAAAAATAAAGTAGTTTTAATTGGATGTGGCTCTGTTGGAATGAGTTATGCATATGCATTATTAAATCAAAAGACTTCGGTGATGGAGTTCGTATTAGTCGATATCAAAGAAGATAAAGTCGTTGGAGAAGTGATGGATTTAAACCATGGTCTTTCTTTTGCACCACATGAAATGAGCATCAAAGCAGGAACATACGCAGATTGTAAAGATGCAGACATCGTCGTGATCACTGCTGGTATTCCACAAAAAGTAGGGGAGACGAGAATGGATCTATTAAAAAAGAATCACGATTTATTTGCATCTATGATTCCTGAAATTATGAAGACTGGGTTTGATGGAATTTTCTTGATTGCAACCAATCCACTCGATGTTGTAACTTATTTTACATGGAAATATTCAGGACTTCCAGCACATAGAGTATTAGGATCAGGAACGACACTGGATACTTCACGCTTGCGTTATTTGATAGGAAAAAAGTTAGAAGTGAGTCCTAAGAACATCCATGCTTACGTCATGGGAGAACACGGCGATAGTGAGTTTGTTCCTTGGAGCAATGCATCTGTGGGATTACAAAATATTCGTGAATTTTTAAGCGAGGAAGAACTTGAAGAAATCTATCAAGGTGTACGTGATTCAGCATATGAAATTCAAAAGAGAAAAGGAGATACATCTTACGGAATTGGAATGTGTTTGGTTCGCATCACGAATGCGATTTTAGATAATCAAAATAGTATTATGACTGTATCTAGTTACGATAAAGATCACGATGTCTATATTAGTACACCAACAGTAATCAATCGACATGGCGTAAGAGAGAAAATATGGGTATCTTTGACGCAAAAGGAGTCCGAAAAATTACAGCATTCGATTCAAGTTGTGAAAAATGCGATCGAAAGTGCAGAGCAAAAATAGATTTTCTAATAGGGATGACAACATATTGTAAACAGACAATTGACATAAGAAATAATCAAAATTATAATATATGTGAAAAGTAGGTAGAGATGCCTATGCAATTATATAGAAGAGGAGTGAGAATGTGAAAAACAAAAATAACATGAAAGTGGGAATGATAGCCCTTGCCGCAGTTTTATTATTAGGAGTTGGATTTGCAGCATTTACAACAGTTTTAAACATTAGTGGAACAGCATCTTTGACTGGTGATTTTGAAGTCATCTTTAATAGCGCTTCTATTACACCTACACCTGCTGAACAATCAGATGAAGCAGCGACGATCACTGATGATGGACAAACACTAACATGGAAGATATCTTTAGCAAAGCCTGGAGATAGTAAAGTTGTTAATTATCAAATCACTAATAATGGATCTATTGATGCGACATTGAATGAACTTTCTATTACAGCAGGAGCTGATGACCCAGATGTCACAATTACACCATCAGTGATTGCAGGAGATCTTGCGAGTCAGGGAACAAAAGATGGAACGATCACGGTTACTTGGGATTCTGATTCCGTAGCGGCTAAAAAAGATATTACATTTACTGCAACAATTAATGCAACACAAAAATAATTTTATACACAAAGCAAAGATTTCTCGCTTTGTGTTTGTTATTTATCTTATTTTTATTGTGACGCTTGGAATATCGTATTCTTGGTTTTCCACAACTTTGCAAATGAATGGAGTTATTGCGATAGAAGGGTATCAATGGCCAGATGGACAATTGCCAAATTTACCAGTAATCGACGAAGGAAGCGACCATTACTTTTCCGGGACACAGTTAACAGATCGCATGAATGTAAAAAGCGAATCTTGGGAAGGAAATACATATAATGTTGTTTTTGGTAAATCTTATCAATTTGGTCAAATTTTCCAACCTGCAACGACGTTTGAATGGACGATAAAAATTAAAAATGTAAGTAATTATACATACACAGATGGAACAATTGATACATCCGAAGAAAGAGATACCCTAATCGCTCTTTCTATTGACGAATCTTCTATCGATAAATCAACTCTACAGCCAGGTGAAGTCGTAACGTTTCATATTAAATTTTCTCTAAGGGTAATTAGTACAGCAAGAGAGGAGATTCAATCAGTACTCCGCTATAATGTCAATGGAGAGACAAGAGAGTTTATCTTTAATTTCAAGTTTGAGGGAGCGTAGTATGAAAAATAAAAATAAAATATATTTTTTTCTTGTATTTTTATTTATGTTATTGGTACTTTCAAACATATTGGGGTATATGATTGGAGAAATTTTTTATTACTGTATTAAACCTTTCATGTATTTGTTAAGCGCGATTATTTTATGCTATCTTATTCCAAATCGTAAATTGATATGGTTGGATCATAAACTGATTGATTTATTTCTTGTCGTTGGAATTATCATTGTAGAAATATTATTGTTTGGCGCTGGGATCTTTTTTGGGTTTGCTCATAACCCCTTGCAATTAACATTAGAAAAATTAATATTAAATTTTTTCTATCTTATTGTTATTGTATTGGCACAAGAATTTATGCGAATTCGCTTGCTTCACGCAATTCCACAAAAAGAAAACCGATATTACGTCATAGTAATTTCTATTCTGCTAGCACTAGGGTATTGTAATTTAAATAGCTATATTACTTCTAATATCGGAATGACAGTCGTTCGTTTTTACGAGCAATTATTGCCTAATATTGTGATTAGTTTTATGCTTAGCTATGCATGTTTAAAAGGAGCTACAATAGGTGTATATACCTATATGTTGGTTCCACAGTTCATTCGTATGATTTTGCCGATATTACCTAAGATTCCATGGATTGTAACGAGTCTAATTACAGTCTCGATCCCAGTATTTTTATACTTCCTGATAGGGAAATTAGAACAACCAAATTTTCCAATAAAGAAATCTTATACCAGTTCTGTTTTCAGCGTAGGAATATGGGTAATTTTAGTTTTTAGTGTACTATTTATCAATCGTTTATTTCCAATTTATCCACTTGCGATTGCCAGTAATAGTATGTCTCCAACTTTTTCAAAAGGGGACGTTGTTATTTTAAAAGAAAACAAGGATGATATATATCAAGTAGGAGATATTATTCAATTTCCAACGAAAAACAATAAGACATATATTCATCGTATCGTAAAAGTAACGAAAAGAAATCAAGATATTTATTACGTAACGCAAGGAGATAATAATGACACTGTAGATTTGGTGCCTGTAGAGGAAAGCCAAGTGTTAGGAGAAGTAATCGGAACCGTAAAATATATAGGGTATCCAACCGTTTGGTTATACGAACAATTACATGAATAAAATTGGGTGGTGATTTATATGGATCTGATCAAGCAGAGAAAAATGATATATTTTCTTTTAACAGTAATCAATACAGCAGTTATGATTGCTTGTCTTGTTATGACAATTAACTATTTCACTCAAATGCATCAGAATCGAAAATTGATAGGGAAATATACAGAAAAAGCTGATGTCAACTACGAAGTACATTTAAAAGAAAATGATTATATAGAAGACTCTGTGATGGAGAAAGGAAAAAATTATATTACAAATTACGTCGATTTTATTCGTTTTCAATACCAATATCGTATCGAAAATAAAATAGAACAAACATATTATGGAACTTATCAATTAGTTGCAACTTTGAGAGCATCTTATAGAAACAGTATTAACGACGAAGAAAATCCAGAAATTTTTACGAAAGAATATATATTGGATGAAGGGAACTTTGATATAGATGAAAAGGAAAAGAAGTTAGAACTTGTAAACGATATTTCACTTGCACAATATGAGCAAATAGTATCGGATTTTAAAGGAGCGACAGAGTTTCCTCTAACTTCTACTTTAGAACTTGCATATCAAGTGAGTATCGAAGGAAAAGATGAGGTAAAGTCATCCTATTTGACAACGATCGATATCCCACTTTTACGTGATGTTTTTGCAATCAACGTAGAAGGGGAAACCAGTCAAGATAGAGAATTTTATCAACAGGCAGAAGAAATTTCGTATGTACAAGTTATTATGATGATGACAGTACTCGTCATATTAGCGACGATAGATATTGTATTATTATCGAAAGCGTTAACAAAAAATCTCAGTGAAGAGGAAAAAGAAATTCATACATATTTAAAAAAATATGATGACTATATTGTCAATACGAAAACCGCACCAGATTTAGATCATGTAGAAGTCATTGATATCACTGATTTTACAGAATTATTAACAATGTCGATCAATTCTAGTAGTCCAATCTTTTACTACGAAAATCGCAAAGTCGCTATCTTCTACGTTAAAGATGAGAGTGTCTATATCTATTCTATCTATAAAAATAAATAATCAAAAAAAGCTATCCAGATGATGCCTATCAAATATAGTCTACATCATTCAGATGGCTTTTATTTTTTTTGCAATATTTTTTGAATATAGTAATAATTGGAAATAGGTAATTCAAATTCTCCAATGTATTCTTCTACATGCCCATTAAATCCACGTTTAAATTCATATACACCATAGTCTGGGTCATTACGATCGAAAATTCCAGAGATTCCATAAAAGTTATATCTTGGAAATTTGTGTTTTAATCCGTATTGTATCATGTACCATTGAATAAGATATTGAGCATTAAATTTCATGTATTTTGCAACGTTTCCGCTAAATAGATAAACGACTTCGTTTCCATATGTCATAAACATAGCAGCAGAAAGATCGATCACTTTTCCATCTTCATCCATCATTTTTTTATAATTTTTAATCTTATTTTCTAGGTTTTGAATCAATTGCTCTGATTCTCTTCGCTGTGCCTTTGCTTTTTTACCATCGCTATTTTGTTCTATTAGAAGATCGAGTTTCTCTTGTTCTTCTTCTTTTTGTTCTTCTAATTGTGATATAAGATTCTCCAAATTTAAAGTTGCTAGTAAGAAGTGTACCTCATCGTTCGGATGAAATAATTGATACATTTTTTGATAGTATGCTAAAGTACGATCGGAAAAATTTCGACGTTCTCCAGTTGCTTCGGTAATTTTTTTGAATCGATCAAGTTCGTCGTACTCTAATTCTCGTATTTCGATACCATCCTTCATCGTCTTACGAATTAAGTTTCGCGTATTTGGTTTCATATTTTTTAAAATACTTTCCTCGGTTTCATCTTTAAGATCTAAAACAAAAGTAAATCGTACTTGTGATGATACATCCATTTTGACTGGGAAACCTAGATGACGATATCCGAGAGATTTTAATGTATCTACAACATCTTTGTTATCGATTCCACCTTCGACGATATTTCCATCGATATCTCTTTCTTGATAGAGAAGGGCAGGATCGATCGTAAGAATATATCCGTGTCTTTTTTTGATGAAATTTTTTAATGCTTTCGTAAAAAAAGCAAGTAAATCTTTATCGTGGTAATCCAAAATAAGTCCTCGTGGAGCGTAGAAATTTTGTTTTCCAAAATGGCTTTTCCGTGCCATAATTCTGCTAGCTGCTATGACTTTGTCATCTTTTTTCACCCCAACATAGTAACTTTTCCAATTGTGTTGTTTTCCGATCTCTTCCATTTCTGGAGCTTGTACAAAGTCGTTGAGTGGCTGTGTTTTTAAGAATGATCGAAATTCTTCTTTTGATAATTCTGTAAATTTCATGTCATCGTATCCTTTCTATGTACTTAAGTTTATTTTATCTTAGTTTGTTAATGTACGCAAGATAGAAGTATAAAAAAACTAGATATTACTATCTAGTATATTTCATAAGTGGCGTCCTGGGAGAGATTCGAACCCCCGACCGACGGCTTAGAAGGCCGTTGCTCTATCCTGCTGAGCTACCAGGACACGTGTTCCTTTTGGAAACATAATGATTATACCTCAAAAATAAATTTTATTCAATAGTTTTTATCTATTTTCTCTAAAATGTAAAAAGAAAGCTTATTCTTCGCTTTCTTCTACATCTTGTATGCCTGTTTTATATACTTCTTCCGTATCTACTTGAAATATGACTTCTTCGACATTGTAATTATCTCCAACTGAAAGACAAATCGTATAAATAACTTCTTCTAAAATATCTTTTTTTGTTGCATCATTAAAAATATAGGAGTTGAAATTTAACGATAAGACATCTTCGCTCTGCTGAATATCTAATAATTTTGTATTGCTATTTAAAAAGCTCATCAGATTGGTTTGATACATGTTTGCACTAGTCAGTTCATCGATTATAATTTTAATTTTATCACGATCGTCATTTAAATATTTAGTGACAGGTACGTAGTAATAAGTGTCGTTATATTCATCTACATAATAAACAGTTACTTGATTGATGCTATCAGTACTCGTAAGATCATATTCTTTATTGATGCCAAAGGATCGATTGAGTATACTAGGCAAATTGATCCCACTTTTAGGAAGTTTTGTTAAAACATCTCCATCGACAAAGATGATCACATTTTTTACTTCTTTAATGTTCGTTGCGGTATAGACGATCGCTTCTACTACTTTTTCTTCCATTTCTTCCTTGACGTCGAGAAGCTCTTTGGAAAAATCTACTTTTAGTATGCCGTCTTGCAAATCGATACTATTGATTTTTGTATCGCTCGGAATGATTGCTTTGAACCCATTGGGAACACGAGATTCGTTTGGTCCTTCTTGAATGAGGGTTTGTAAGGCATCTTTGACTTTTGAGAGTGGGTCAGTCGTCTCACTCGCCACCACCTGTGTTCTTCCAAGTAAGTTATCTCGATTGAGTAAAAATACAGTTTGTTCTTCTACTTGACTTTCAACATACTCGATATTTTCAGGAATATTTTCTAATTGCTTTATTTCGTCTTTAGGAATCATGTAGACTAAAAATAAAGCAAATAGGGCAGATGTAGCGACAATTACTTTACGTGATAAGATTCGTTTGATCATAAGTCACCTCTAACTAACTATATGAAAAAAATCGTATTTTAATACGATTTTATAATGAAATTTCTCCAAGTTTCAAAAGTTCTACAACTGCTCCAGCACGTCCTTTCACCCCAAGCTTTTGCATGGCGTTCGAAATGTGATTGCGGACTGTTTTCTCACTAATGTGTAGCTCTTTTGCAATTTCTGTTGTCGACTTATTTAATATGAGCAACTCAAAAACTTGTTTTTCTCTTTTGGTTAATATGCTTTTGTTCACGATTTCCCTCACTTCCTAAGTTGGGTGGTTTTTACTTTCTCATATTATTTTATGTGCGAACAGTTTTTTCGTGCGGGATTTTCGCTCAATATAAAAATAGATGAGGCATCTATTTTTGATATTTGACAGAGATATATTTTTTCGTATCATAGTTTTTTTGAATACTGCGCATGATATTATTAGCTTGTTTGTTATCAAGTTTATCTGCGACGACTACGACACGGATTTGATCACCATCAATTTTAACGAAAGCTTCTAAATCAAATTCACTTTTGATATTTTTCTCTAGTGTTTCTTCTTCACCACGTACCACATTTAGATTTTTCATTTTTTCAAAAGCTTGATTTTTTTCTTCTGTCGTACTTTCAGAATTTGTTAAGATTTCTTTTAGTTCGTTTATTTCCTGTACCATTTGTTCATCGGCTTCTACTCGAAGAGACGTTAATATTTCGCTTTCTTCGATACTTACCGTTGCTTCATTTTTATTTTCTTTCTTTTTCTCCTGGGTATCTGTATTGTACTTGCCATTACTTGTGAGTAATAGTTCTGTTGGCATCGTAACATAGTAGACACTTAATACGAGAATTAAACTAAATAATGTAAGAAACCACAAACTTTTTTTATTGATCATATTTTTTCCCTCCCAGTATCTCTTTAGTAAAGTATATTACCCTTTGTCCCGTTTAGAACTAAAATTATAAAAAAGGGAAATCATAGCCTGGTTGAATGAGAAAATGTGACTCTATTTTCTAGAAAATATATAAAAAACTTACGAACAATGATAGCTCGTAAGTTATTTTATTTATGGAGGGCCTAGTCGGATTTGAACCAACGATAAGGGAGTTGCAGTCCCGTGCCTTACCACTTGGCTATAGACCCATTTATATGTGTTCTTGAAAAGAACAATTAAATTATATCAGAAAATAACATTAGGTGCAAGCATTCTAATCATATTTTATGCAACAGAAAATATTTTGTGATTTTTTACTATAAAACTTGTCTATTATACAATTTTGTTTTATAATGATAGAAGCTAATCTAAGGAGGGCTGTCTGTGAAAGAATTGAAAAAAGCAAAAGGTTGGTTTGTAATTATGATGTTGTTATTTCTCATCGTAACAGGAGCTTCAGTTTATTTTATCTATGCAATCAGTTTATTAAATGGAATTGAAAATACACTACGTTTTATCGTTTCTGTTGTAGTTGTAATGATATGGTTATTGACTTTGCGTTCTTATATCCGATCATTAAAGAAACGAAAGATATCAAAATATATACCACGTATCATTTTATCTATAATATATATAGTGATTTTAATTGTAATCGGTGGGTTTATTATTAAAACGTATTCAAAGGTAGATAACTTGACATCGAGTCATGATTTGTATTCTACAAGTATCGTAACGCTAAAATCGAACAAAGTAGATTCTATCAAAGATATGAATAATAAGAAAATTGGTCGTATTACGGATGAGACAAGTGTCGAGGGGTATACGATACCAGAGGAAATTATCGATAAGAATAATCTAAAAAATAAAATAGAAGATTATGATACTTATACAGATTTATTAGATGCATTATTAAATGAAAAAATTGATTATGTTTTCTTACCAACTGATTATGTAGCAATGTTTAGTAGTATTGAAACATATGCTGAAATTGGAAACACAACAAAGATCATATATACGCAAACAAAAGAAGTAAAAGCAGAAAAGAAAGCAGGAGCTAACTTAAAAGAACCTTTTACAATTCTTTTAATGGGAGTAGATTCCGAGCAGGAAGATGTTAGAACAGCTTCTTACAATGGGGATTCCCTCATGTTAATTACGTTTAACCCTAAGACATTGAGTTCTACCATTTTAAGTATTCCACGTGATACTTATGTTCCAATCGCGTGTATGAAGAATCAGAGAAAAAATAAGATTACGCATGCTGCTTGGCAGGGAGAATCATGTATGATCAATACGATTCAAAACTTTACGGGAATTACAATTGACTACTATGTAAAGATCAACTTTAAAGGAGTGGTAAAACTTGTAGATTCTCTAGGTGGAATCGAAGTAGATGTACCACTTGGATTCTGTGAGCAAGACAGCGATAGAAATTTTGGTAATTTACAATGTGTGGAAGCCGGACACCAGGTGTTAAATGGTGAACAAGCACTCGCTTGGGCACGTCACAGAAAGAGTGCAGGATTTGATGACTTTGTCCGTGGACAAAACCAACAACTTGTCGTAAAAGGAATTTTAAATCAATTGAAGAATGTTAGAAGTTTGGATACTGTATACGAACTTATGGATACTCTAGGAAATAACATGCAGACAAACATGACGACAAATGAAATTTTATCTTTATACAATATTGGTAAAGATGTCATTATAAAAGCTGCCGATACGCCAATGGAAGATTTATTGAGTATGCAACGACTTTATATTAGTGGAGCTGATGCATATATCTATGACTATGATCCTAGAAGTGGGCAAGGAACGCGAATGAATTTATATAATTTTGTTCCATACGAAGAAAGTTTGAAAGCAGTTATCGATGCGATGAAAGTAAATTTAGGATTGAAAGAACCTAAGATAACTAAGGAATTTAGTTTTGACATCAACAAACCATATGAAGAGACGATTATTGGAAAAATGAACAAGGGTACGACAGGAATTAACTTGTTACCAGATTTCTCTGGAGATACCGAATCGATCGTACGTAGTTGGGGTTCTAGATATGGATTTACCGTTGCAGTAAAACAAGTGGCATCATCTAGACCTAAGGGAACGGTGATTAGCCAAAGCATCCCAGCTAAGACAGATATGGAATATGTAAAATCAATTACGATCAATGTTTCTACTGGAGTGGGAGCGACAAAGCCAAAAGATGATGATGATGACAAAAAGGTGCCATCTAAGCCGACACCTACACCTGATGATGGTGATGAAGAAGATGTAAAACCAACACCAACTCCAACGCCTCCGCCAACGCAACCAATCGAAACATCTGATCCAGATATTGGTGGTATTGTTCCTTAGGTGTAAGTGAAAAAAAGAGAGACTATCCTCTCTTTTTTTCTTACTTGTTTGAAAGTTATTTTATTATGTTGACAAGATTGCCTAGAGAAAGGTATACTGATCATAGAAGTTAAAAAATCGATGTGATAAGGAGTATATATTTTATGGGACAAAAGGCAAAAGTAGTACCAAAGACCACTGCTAAGAAGATCATAACTGCAATTTATTTTCTTGTGTTATTTCACACAGGATTTACAACATTTTTAAGAATTGGTTCGGAGCGTTTACCAAGTTTATATGTAAATGGATTTACCATTGTAGCAACAGTATCCTTGTTCTTATTATATACTGTGTTTGCGAATCGTAAGAAATTCTATTTTATTGCTTCACTGATCATATTTTTAGGTTTTGGTTATACTTTTTATACGGTATATAGCATCTATGGCGAAATGGTGCGTTTGGAACTCGGATTTTATCTTTATGTGACAAGTTTTATACTTTTAATCGTTAGTTTATTTTTTCCGATGCAAGAAACTCAAAAACCAGTGAAAAAGGAATCCGAAATAAAAAAAGAAGCATTGGATAAGAATATGAAAGAACAAAGCCAAGATAATTACATGGTAGGTACTTATCGCTTTGGAATCAAAGGCAAACCAGAGTTATCTAATCATTTGTGTGCGATCACGACGAATAAAGATTGCAAAGATATAGTGCTCATCATCGCTGCGAATGAGGAATTTCGCTATGAGATTAAACATGAGCAGGTTGAAAAAATTACGGTAAAATCAAGAACGACATTGAGTAGTGAAGAAACATCCCAGGTAGAAGATCATAGTGTGGAAAGAGCAATGTTGGCTTCTGCTTTGTTAGGTGCTTGGGGACCTATGATTGCTGAAAGTATCGGAAGTTTAGGAGGTTCTGAGAAAGTGAATTATCAGGTTACTTTTACCGTTGAAATATATTACAAATTAAATGAGGAAACCCAAAAAATTGTGTTAACATGCCACGACAATCCAGATCATTTTTTTGGAAGATTTCCAGAGTTTTATCAAAAAGCTTCTTGATGTTTCAGAAGCTTTTACTTTACAAAAAAGAATATATTGACAAGTATGATACAATAGATATGTGCGAAAGAGGGGATAATATGAATGAGTTCGCAGCACTTTTATTAACATTGTTGGTTGGATTATTTATCGTATTTGGAACCGCAATTATTTTAATTACGAAGAATAATAAAAAGATTGTACAGTTTTCTATCAGTACTGCATTTGGTGTGATGGCATCACTGATTATATTGGAATTGCTACCAGAAAGTTTTGAACATTTAAGTGGAAGTTTAGAAAATTGGCAAGCAGTAGGATGTTTGCTTTTCTTTATTGTCATTGGAGTCTTACTATTAAAAGCACTGGATTTATTTGTTCCTGATCATCACGAAAAGGAACATGAAAAAGTAGATGAAGAAAACTTAACACATATTGGAATTGTGGCAAGTGTTGCTTTGATTCTGCATAATATAATAGAGGGAATGGCAATTTATACGAGTGTTTTAAGTTCATTAGAACTTGGAATTTTAATGTGTATCGGGGTAGGGCTTCACAATATTCCAATGGGAATGGTAATTGCATCTACGTTTTATACATCGAAAAAACACTTGAAAAGAACGATTGCTATTGTATTTCTCACTGCAATTTCTACATTGTTCGGTGGCCTTTTGATGTTCTTTATGAGTGGTATGTTAAATGAATTCCTACTTGGTATTTTACTTGCAATCACAACGGGAATGGTTTTATATATTGCCGTATTCGAATTGTTCCCACATCTAGTAGAGCACAAAAAAGAAAAAGGAACGATCACAGGAGTATTACTTGGGGTTGCACTTTTACTCGTCAGTGTTTTGTTGGGTGGACATCATCATTAATAGGTTGACAAACAATGGAAAAAGATATATGATTAAACTATTAAATGCGATGATTAGGACACGATATTTTAAACCTTTTCTTTTAGAGAGCAGGAAGTGGTGGAAACCTGTAGAAAAGTTAAAATATTACTACCTATGAGCAGAACTCGAAAGAGATTTCCGGTTTAGGACCGTTATTCCGTAATTAAGCGAAACAAAGGATGGTACCGCGTATCAACGCTCCTTACATGATAGTAGGGAGTGTTTTTTCATTCCCGAAATAATAGAAAGAAGGTTTTTTATGGAAAATATTAAAGAAAATGAAAAGTTAAGTGTATTAAATCATAGCTGTGCACATTTACTTGCACAAGCGGTAAAACATTTATATCCAGAGGCTAAATTTTGGGTAGGTCCAGTGATTGAGGAAGGGTTTTACTATGATATAGATTTGGGTGATAAAACCTTAACTGATGAAGATTTGATTAAAATTGAGAAGGAAATGAAAAAGTGTGCGAAAGCTGATAAGAGAATTTATAGAGAAGAAATATCTAAAAAAGATGCACTAGAAAAATTTAAAGATGATCCATATAAAATAGATTTAATTAGTAGAATGGATGAGAAAGAGACTGTTATTTCTTGTTATACTCAAGGAGACTTTACCGATCTATGTAGAGGACCTCATGTGGAATCTACGAAGAAAATGAAGTATTTTAAATTGATTAAACATAGTGGTGCTTACTGGAAGGGTGATGCTAACAATAAAATGCTTCAAAGAATATACGGAGTATGTTTTGAAAACGAAGAAGATTTAAATTGTTATTTGCAAGAGTTAGAAGAGAGAAAACAAAGAGATCATAGAAAAATAGGAAAAGACCAAGAAATATTTATGAATCATGAACTAGTTGGTGCTGGAATGCCTTTGTGGCTTCCTAATGGTGCTTTGGTTCGAAAAGAGCTAGAAAATTATATTTATGACAAAGAAAGAAAAATGGGATATCAACATGTCTATACACCGTGTGTTGGAACAGTGGATTTATATAAGACTTCAGGACACTGGGATCACTATAAAGAAAATATGTTTCCTTCTATGAAAGTGGATGAAGAAGAGTTTGTGCTCCGTCCAATGAATTGTCCGCACCATATGTTAGTATATAAAAATAAACTTCATTCGTATAAAGAATTGCCTATTAGAATCGGCGAGTTTGCAACAGATTTTAGATATGAAGCGTCAGGTGCTGTGAAAGGATTAGAACGTGTAAGATGCATGTGCCAAAATGATGCTCATCTGTTTGTAACTCCGGAACAGATTGGAGAAGAGTTCAAAAAAGTTGTTAATTTAATTCTCGATGTATATAAAGACTTTGGAATTAAAGATTATAAATTTAGATTGTCGCTCCGCGATCCTGAAGATAAAGAAAAATATTTTGATGATGATGAAATGTGGAATAATGCTGAAGAAAGATTAAGAGAAGTTTTAAATGAACTTGGCGTTGAATATTTTGAGGCACTTGGAGAAGCTGCTTTTTATGGTCCTAAATTAGATGTCGAAGTGAAACCAGCGGTTGGGCCAGAGGTCACATTATCAACTTGCCAATTGGATTTCTTACTTCCAAGACGATTTGATTTATCATACATTGACAATAAGGGAGAAAAGCAAGTTCCTGTCGTTCTTCATAGAGCAATATTTGGTACATTTGATAGATTTACTGCATTTTTAATAGAAGAGACAAAGGGTGCATTCCCAACTTGGTTAGCGCCTGTTCAAGTAAGTATCATTCCAGTAAATAATGAATATCACTTAGAATATGCTGAAAAGATAAAGGCAATGTTAGAAGAGAAAAATATTCGAGTAACGTTAGATGATCGAGATGAGAAGCTTGGATATCGTATGCGTGAAGCACAGACGAAGAAGGTTCCTTATATTCTTGTTTTAGGAGATAAAGAACGCGACGAAAATTTAATTAGTTATCGTTTGCATGGAGAACAAAAGACAACGACAGTTGCAGCAAATGAATTTGTCGACATGATCGAAGAAGAAATCAAAGAGAAAAAAATTGTAAAGTAGTCGATATGGCTACTTTCTTTTGATTGAAAAAGAATTGGAATGTTGTTATAATATAAAAGAATAGAGGGATCTTATGAGACGAAGATATGGGTTTACATTAATCGAATTATTAGCCGTGATTGTCGTACTTGGAATCATAGTACTTGTAATTGCACCTAATTTTATGGATGCAATTTTTACAGCACGCCAGAGTGGCTATAAAGAAACTTTAATGGGGGTACTACGTGCAGTATCACAAGATAGTGCAGAATACGATTATGACCGGCATATGTATGAAATTAAAAACGGAAAAATTGTTTATAATGATGAAAAAATTGATTATAACGGAAGTATCGAGGGAAATGGAACGATTGAAATCGATCTGAAAGGTAACACTAAAATAGAAGCGAGCAATGGACAATTCTGTGGAATTAAACCGTTTAAATCTAGTGAGATTATCGTGAAAGATGCGGGAGAATGTCCAAAAATTGCCGATACCTCTGGAGCATCTACACCAGAATTACTTGCCAATATGTATCCGGTTGTATGGGATGCTTCGCAAGGTTCTTGGGTGATTGCAAGCGAAGCAAATTACGAGAATAATGAGTGGTATAATTACGGAGAAAAAAGATGGGCGAATGCAATTACTGTAACGCCATCGCAGCGTGAAAAGTATAGGACAGCGAAAGTGGGAGATGTCGTTGATCCAGTAGATGTCGTCGGTTATTACGTATGGATTCCAAGATTTCAATATCGAGCATTCACGACGGGACCAACGGAGATTGAAATTTCATTTAATTTAGGAACGACGAGTGATGAAAGTTTAATTACACATCCAGCATTCCGTTTTGGTGGAAGAGAGATTAGTGGATTTTGGGTTGGAAAGTTTGAAACGACAGGAACGTCAGATCAACCGACAGTATTACCTAATGTTACGCCAATATCAGGAGAGAGCTTAAACACTTATTTTGAATCGTCTCGTAGCTTTAGTACGAGTAGTGCATCTCGTCATGGATTTAACGAAAGAAAATCAGATACTCATTTAATGAAGAATAGCGAATGGGGAGCAGTAGCTTATTTATCACATTCAAAATATGGTACATTAAAAGAAATTACAGCAAATGGAAGTGGAAAAACTGGAGGGGGAAATTACCGGTCGAATGTCGCGCAATCTACAACTGGAAATATTTACGGGGTATACGACATGAGTGGCGGCGTTGGAGAGTACGTGATGGGAAACAATCTTGGAGAGATTGGAGAGTCACATATGTCAGAACTTCCAGAGACCAAATACTATGACTATTATAGTTCATATAGTGCAACAAATTATGAAGTATCTTTAAATGGAGATGCAGTAAAAGAAGTTGCTACATGGTATGGAGATACAGCGCAGATGGTGACGAGTGCACAGCCATGGTTTATCCGTGGAGGAGCAGGTAGTGGAGCTACGTCCGGAATATTTTCATTTTCATCAGGAACAGGAACGTATAATGCTCAAGTTGGATATCGCGTTACTGTCATCGCAATTTAAGGTCTAGTTTTTTCTAGTTTTGTCGAACAGCAAGACAGATAAATTTTCGTGTGTTAGACTCTATATAGAGGTGAGACACATGGAAGAAAAGATGAGGATTCACATGATGTTTGACAATATGATAGAAGATGTAAATTATATTAAATTAGCTACTTATTTCCGAGAGGTATATAAGTAGCTTTTTTATGACCTAGATGTATAGGAAAAGTCAATTGACAAATGCTTGTTTTTTTGAGAAAATAGTAATGATAAAAAGAGGTGAAGGATCATGTATCAAGGAAGAGTCGAATTGACAACAAAAGATATTTTGGAAAAGGAGTTTAAGATCGATACGAGAGGATACCGTCCGCAAGAAGTCGATAAATTTCTAGATATTATTATTCGTGATTACGAAGAGATGAATGCCATCATGAAAGAATTAGAAATGGATAAAAAAGAACTCATGGAAGATAATATTCAATTAAAACAAGAAGTACGTGCTTTGAAGACGAAACTTGATGTATTAAAAGATCATAGTAAAGGTGATGTTAGCAACGCCGACCTATTAAGGCGACTATCAAATCTAGAAAAAATTATATATGGAAAAGAAGATTAAGAATAATATTTTGACAAACGCTGCATTCTTTGCAATGTAGAGGAAAGTCCATGCTCGCACAATCTGTGATGATTGTAGTGTCCGTGTACAGGGAAAAAATAACCTGTAGTAGAGAAATCTAACGGCGACGAGGCAACCTAAGACCTCGGTTATGGTTGTATTAGTCATAAAGTGCCATAGTGACGATACCACTTGGAAACAGGTGGTGTGGAACGCGGTAAACCCCACGAGCGAGAAACCCAAATTTTGGTAGGGGAACCTAAAGGCTGGGAAACGAACGAGCCTTGGGATCGGAAACGATAGATAAATGTTTGTCGCCTCTTCGGAGGAACAGAACATGGCTTATAAAATATTATTTTTTGCTAGTACGAAAGTGGGTGTTAACTTGAAAGAAATCGGTGAGAGATTAAAGGAAACACGCGAGAATATCGGAATTTCGATTGAGGAAGCTGCGGAAGATCTAAAGATGAGACCGTCGCAGATTGAAAATATCGAAGCAGGAAATATGGAAGCATTTAAAGATGTATTTTATTTAAAATATTTCATTCGCGATTATTCCAAATATCTTGGTCTCGATTATGAAGATATGGTCGATGAATTCAATGAATATTTATTCGATTATACGTCGAAGATATCGATTGAAGACATAAAAAAAGCCAAGAAGAATGCACTGGGAAAAAGAAAAGAAGAACCAAAGCATATCGCATCACCTTATACGATAGAGCGGAAGAGAAGTTTTTTTATTCCTCCAATCGTAATTTACGTAGGAGTTGGATTACTTGTCTTATTGATTGGTTATTTTATTATTTCCAGTATTGAACGTGATGATTTCACAGATGATGTAGTTGTAATGAATGATGCTATCATTCGCTAGGAGGAACTTATGAATTTACCAAATAAATTAACGATGTTAAGAATTTTTATGGCATTTTTGATTATTGCCATCTTATTATTTCCATTTGATGCAACTGGAATTACTTTACCTAAATTATTTGTAAATGAGGCAATCGTCGTAGATATACGATATCCAATTGCTGGATTCATTTTTATTGTCGCATCTTTAACTGACTTCTTAGATGGATACATTGCTCGCAAATACAATTTAGTAACTGACTTTGGAAAGATGATCGATGCGATCGCAGATAAAGTTCTCGTAAACTCTGTATTGATTATTCTATGTGCAACAGGATTTATCCATCCAATTATTACAGTTGTAGTTATCGTGCGAGATAGCATTGTCAATGCGATTAAAATGGTTGCCGGAAATAAAGGTGAGGCAGTTGCAGCGATCATGTCTGGAAAGTTAAAAACAGCGTGTTTAATGGTTGGAATTACACTCACTTTATTCTATAACTTACCATTTGAATTATGGAATTTAAAGGTGTCAGACTTCTTATTAATTATCGCAGCAGTACTTTCGATCGTGTCTGGTGTACAGTATTACACTATGAATAAAAAATATATTTTTGAAGATCAAAGTACATCTGCAAAAACAAAGTAGAAGAGTATATCAATTTGTATATACTTCTTTTTTTATCTGTTGATTTAGGAATACATATTTTGGCAAACAATTGTTCGCAAAAACTATTGACAAATTATTTCTATGTGATAAAATGAGTATGTAAGAGTTAAATAAAACCAACATAGATAGAGGAGGAATTTATGGCAAAGACAACTGCGGATAAAACATTAGATCAAGTTTTAGCAGATATGGAAAAACAGTTTGGAAAAGGAGCTGTAATGAAGTTGGGAGCAAATGAACATCGTGAAATCGATGTCATTCCAAGTGGTTCTCTTTCATTAGACATCGCACTAGGAATTGGAGGATATCCAAAAGGTCGTATTATCGAAATATACGGACCGGAGTCAAGTGGTAAAACGACGTTTGCATTACATGCGATTGCAGAAGCACAAAAAGCTGGAGGAAGAGTTGCATTTATCGATGCAGAGCATTCATTAGATCCTCAATATGCAGCAAAATTGGGAGTTAATATCGATGAACTATTATTGTCTCAACCAGATAATGGAGAACAAGCACTAGAAATTTGCGAAGCGTTGGTACGTAGTGGTGCAATTAGTATCGTTGTTATCGATTCTGTTGCGGCATTGGTTCCACAAGCTGAAATCGAAGGAGAAATGGGAGATAGTCATGTTGGATTACAAGCAAGACTTATGAGTCAGGCACTTCGTAAATTATCCGGAGTCATTAGCAAGACAAATACAATTGCAATTTTCATCAACCAATTACGTGAAAAAGTGGGGGTTATGTTTGGAAATCCTGAGACGACACCTGGAGGAAGAGCTTTGAAATTCTATGCTTCTGTACGTCTTGAAATTAGACGCTCTGAACAGATTAAAAACGGAACCAACATTATCGGAAACAAAACAAATATTAAAGTTGTCAAGAATAAGATGGCACCTCCATTTAAGAGTGCAACAGTAGACATCATGTATGGAGAGGGTGTCTCTGTCGAAGGTGAAATTGTCGATTTAGCAAGTGATGCTCATATTATTGAGAAGAGTGGAGCTTGGTACGCATATCATGGTGAAAAACTTGGACAAGGAAAAGAAAATGTCAAAGAGTTATTACGTACGAACAAAGCTTTAAAAGAAGAATTGGAAGAACAAGTACGTGAACATTATGATATTAGTGTTAATAAGAATAAAAAAGCAACAAAAAAAGAAGAAGTAAAATAAAACTTCTTCCTTTTTATAGTTCGTGAATATTGATGATAATTGGTGCTTGGTCCAAACATTTTTTAATTTTTGCGGATAAATATTTCTTGTGAACTGCAACAGCAGTGACACGCTCTTCAAAATAGTTTTGATTCATAATAAGAAATTGTTTCGCATCCTTTTCATTTCCCCACGAATTTTCTACTTTCCAACGTACGGGCTTATGATCGATGAGATGAACTCCAACGAATGACATCGCATGACTAGATGGAATATCGTGAAAGTTATACGATGTTTTGCGATCCATCAGTTTCATTCCAAGGGTGTCAAGATAGTTATAGTTCCTCATATCTAAAATCCATTCTTTACGATTCCACATTTTGTTTGTAGGACAAGCAAACCATACAGGCATATTATCTTTTAATTGTTTGATTGCAGCTTTTTCTAATTCTTTCAGGGGAACATTGATGTATTCAAATTTCCTCGTCGTTGCGCCGTAAGCTCGTTCATCCTGATATTTTTGATAGTATTTTTTCTTATAGTGATCGATACTTTTTAATACCACAAAATCGTTTAGATCGATTGTTAAATATTGTTCTTTAAATTTCATTGGAGTCATGTGTTCGATTCTGATTTTCTTTTTCTTTTTGTCTTGATATTCTAATGTAAATTCTTTCGTTGGTTCTCCTAATACTTTACATAGAATTTCATATACTTCTGATAACATTCTTTCTTTTTCTTTTCGTAATTTTTCGATCGGTGTATTTTGATTGCGGAGTTCGATAATTATATTCGCATCGTATTTTAATTTTTCTTGCAGAAGAGTATTAAGTCGATTGGAAGCGACACTATCGTGTGACTCTGGCATATATGAGGACGGTAGAATTCCATACTTTGTAACTAAGTTAGAAAAGGATTCGTACCACCCACCTTCACCACACATGAGATAATACTCTTGTAGTAGATAGTCATAGTCTAAATTTTCTACTGTAAATAAATTTTCATAGGCGTTATTAAATTTTTCTAATCGATCATAAAAGGTAAGATAAACATTGGATAAAGAGAGATCTTTTACCTCGACATTCATGTTCTTTGCGATGTTTCCACGAATCATGTTCGTTCCGGCAAAGCACCAACAACGACCACTATTTTTTTGGTTTTGAACACTTCCTAATTCTGTTTCTACATTGAATACATTTTGATTTTCAATTAAAGTTTCTCGATTGAAACACACATCATCGATACCTGATCTCGTGATAGCATTTTCAATTAACTTATTTTTAGGATCATCATGATATTTTTTTTGAAAGCGTTCTAATTCTTTCATCGTAATTTCTTTTCTCATCATACCACCTCATTTATATGATAGCACAAAAAGAAAAAAAACACTATAAAGTGTTTTGATTTCATATGGCGGAGTAGAGAGGATTTGAACCTCCGCGCCAGTTGCCCGACCTACACCCTTAGCAGGGGCGCCTCTTCAACCACTTGAGTACTACTCCAGAACAATATTCATTTTACATGACTTCTGTTTCCTTGTCAAGTAAGGGATACAAAAAAGATATCATTTCTAGAAAATGATATCTTTTATTATAATGAAAAATAGATTTCGATGATGTATCAATCTGAAAAGACGCGGAGTAGAACAACAAGGGGTAAAGTTGTTCTGTGTGGATAAAATGTTTGGAAATCTATATTCCAATATACTGTATGATGAATACGGCATAATGTAAAGTGAAAGTGCCTTGTTTCGTTTTATTTGATACCATAAGGAAGATGATAATCTACGATTGTATGCTTAGATGGATTGTGTAAAAAATTGCAAAGTATAGCTATATAAAAAATTTAAAAAAAAGGTATCTGCGTATGCAAAAAAATATTTCTCGAATATCATATGTTAGAGGTGAGAGATATGGCATTAAGAGGAATCGATGTTTCGAGTCATCAGGGCGTGATCAATTGGGAAGCAGTAAAATCACAAATTGATTTTGCAATCATACGATGTGGATATGCAGGAGATTTGAAAGCATATGATGATAAACAATTTATATATAATGCAACGGAATGCACACGATTAGGAATTCCGTTTGGTGTTTATCTATATAGTTATGCTCAGAATATTGAAAATGCGAAAAGTGAAGTTGCTCATACATTACGTTTAGTCAAAGATTTTAAATTATCATACCCAATTTTCTACGATGTTGAAGATCCACAGTACCAAGCAGGGTTATCAAATGATCTTTTAACAGAGATATGTAATACGTATTGTTCGGAAATAGAAGCAGCAGGGTACTATGTAGGAATTTATTCTAGCTTGAATTGGTTTCGTACGAAATTGAATAGTTCTGTGTTAGATCGTTACGATAAATGGGTAGCACAGTGGAATTCGATAGATCAAGCAGATTTTACACATGGTATGTGGCAATATAGTTCTGATGGATCGATCACAGGAATTACGGGAAGAGTCGATTTGGATATCGCATATTACGATTATCCAGAGATTATTAAAAAAGCAGGGTTAAATGGATTTCAAAAACCGGCACCAGAGCCTGAACCAGAACCGACCCCAGAGGCAAGTTGTGAGGAATTATTAAATACAGCAAACGCAAAAATAGAAGCATTGCAAAAAGAAAATGAACAATTGAAAGAAGAGTTAAACAATATGCAGGAAAAAGATCCAGAAAAACTAGATGTGAAACTAATTTTTACCTGTCCTAAAAAAGCAACCTATTATCTTTCGTTAGATAAGGATGACGAGCTATATTATAAAGCGGGATCCGTTGACAAGCAAAATGGTTCATGATAAAATACTAGTTGTAAAAGACGAAGAAGAAGAGGAGTATCTATCGAAATCGTTATAGAGAGCTTATGGTTGGTGAAAATAAGTACGAGGAACATAGAGAAGAAACTTTGGAGTTGATGATTCCGTTTCCCGCGTTAAGGGATTTGAGTCTATTTTATAAATAGAGAACTAAGGTGGTACCACGAAGATTCGTCCTTAACAGATGAATCTTTTTTATGTAGAAAGGAATGAGAGTATGACAAATAAAGAATACGCAGATTTTTTATTACCAAATGTAGAACATGACATGGATTACTATGAGAAGAAATATCCATACCGCGATTTAAAAGAAGGAGCAATCGTAACACGTTACGCACCAAGTCCAACGGGATTTGTTCATATGGGGGCATTATATGCAGCATTTATCGAAAGAAAGATGGCACGCCAAACAGATGGTGTATTCTTCTTAAGAATTGAGGATACTGATAAAAAACGTGAAGTCGAAAATGGAATTGAAAGTATCGTACGTGATTTAAATAACTTCGGAATTACGTTTGATGAAGGTGTCGTAAATGAAACAGAAGAAAAGGGAATATACGGTCCATATATTCAAAGTAAGAGAAAAGATATCTACCAAGCATTCGCAAAATATTTAATTGAACAAGACCTCGCATATCCAGCATTTGAAACAGAAGAGGAACTAAAAGAGATTCGCGAGCATCAAGAACTTGTCAAAGATCGTATTGGATATTATGGGGATTTCGCAAAAAGTCGTTTCTTTACCAAAGAAGAAGCAGTAGAGAAAATAAAAAATGGGGCACCATATATTATTCGTTTGAAATCTCCTGGTGATTTTAATAAAAAGATCGTGTTAAATGATGCGATTAAAGGTAAAATTGAGATGCCAGAAAATGACATGGATATCGTTATCATCAAGTCGGATGGTCTTCCAACATATCATTTCGCGCATCTTGTCGATGACCATTTAATGCGCACGACACACGTCATTCGTGGAGATGAATGGGTAAGTTCGGCACCAATTCATTTACAGTTATTCCAAGTATTTGGATTCAAAGCTCCAAAATATGCTCATATTTCGCCTTTGATGAAGGAAGAAAATGGTGCGCGTCGTAAATTGAGCAAGAGAAAAGATCCAGAGATGGCAGTAAGTTATTATCACGAAAAGGGAATTCCAAACGAAGCGATTTTACTTTATTTAGCAACGGTTGCTAACTCTAATTTCGAAGGTTGGTTAGATGCGAATCCAACTGGTAAAATCGATGATTTCAAAATGGATTTCAAGAAAATTAGTCCAAGTGGATCATTATTCGATCTAGAAAAGATCTTAAATTTATCTAAAAACTTTATCAGCCGATTAAAAGCAGAGGAAGTATATGAAAGAGGCCTTGCATGGGCAGAGGAATACGATAGTGAGTTTGCAGATCTTTTAAAGAAGTATAAAGAATATTCTATCGGTATTTTTGATATCGAAAGAAACAAGAAAAAACCAAGAAAAGATTACACATGTTTTAGTGATCTCAAGAATCAAATTTGGTATATGTATGATGAATTATATCATCCAAATAAGGAAGATTTTGAATATCAAAACATCAAAGATCCAAAAGAAATTGAAACGATTTTATCTACTTACATGGAAAAGTACTATAGCGAGGAAGAGGATGAACAAACTTGGTTTGGGCATATGAAAGATTTAGCTGCTGAATTTGGATACGCAAGAGAAGTGAAAGAATACAAAAATAATCCAGATCAATATAAGGGACACATCGGAGATATTAGTATGGTATTACGTGTAGCGCTCACAACGAAATCGATGACACCAAATTTATATGATATTATGAAGTTATTTGGACGCGATCGCATGATGGAAAGATATGGACTAAAAAAATAGAGATCTAGGTCTCTATTAATAAGATAGTTATTGAGATATTTTAAAGTGAGATCTAAAATAAAACAAAATGTAAGTTCAATATTATTTCTGAAGTGTCATTGCTTTTAGAGTCGATACCCTATGTTATGACGTAAGAATAGAATGGGAGAAAATATGGGAATTGTTCAAAAGTTTATTAAATTATATCGAAAGAAGTGCCAAGAAAAAGAGGAAATCTGTAATCGATGGATTTCGTATATTGATATTGCCTTGTTTGATAGAGATTCAATATTTTCTACATCAGGCCTCATTAATCCAAATGTTGAAAAAATATGGAATAAACGACATAACATTGTTTTAGATGAATCCAAAGCGAAAAAAATAAAGCGATTGAAAAAAACTGCTCAATATCAATCACTATGTTTAAAACAGGCCGAACTATTTAATTCAGCTCGATTGATGCCCCACCAAATTTATCAACACAATGAGAAAGTAATTGAGGAGGCATATTCTCTTATTGGTAATATTAGTGGAAAAGAATTAGACAAACAACAAATGACTTGTATCGTAAAAGAAGCACATAATCATTTAATCATAGCTGGTGCAGGGACAGGAAAAACAACCATTATCATCGGAAAAATAAAATATTTATTAAAGAAGCTAAAATATCTTCCGCAAGATATTTTAGTCATATCTTTTACACGGGCCACAACAACAGAGATGAAAGAAAGAATTGCTATTGAGACCGAATGTAATATTGCAATTTGTACATTTCATAAGCTTGGATTAAATATTATTTCTGAAGTTAACGGGACAATGCCAAAGATTACGCAAATTTCTTTACGTGAATTTATTAAAAAACAACTTGTGATTAATATGCAATCTGATGAATACCTCGATTTATTGAATTCTTATTTGTTATATAATCGTGTGGTAGCTAAATCTGAATTTGATTTTGCATCGCAGAAAGAATATGACGAATATCTTAAGATGAACCCACCTACTACAATTCAACACGAGATTGTAAAAAGTTACGGAGAAATGGACATTGCTAATTTTTTAATGCAAAATGGTATTCGATATATTTATGAAGCACCTTATGAATTTGATGTGAGAACAGAAGCGTATGGACAATATCATCCTGATTTTTATCTGCCAGATTACAAAATATATATAGAATATTTTGGTATTAATGAAAAGGGTGAAGTCCCATCGTATTTTAGTTCAGCAAATGGAAAGACTGCTACAGAAGCATATCGAGCATCTATGAAGTGGAAGCGTACTATCCATCGAAAATATAAAACAAAAATGATCGAGTGTTATGCATATGAAAAAAGTGAAGGAAATCTGCTTAATTCATTGACAAAAAAACTTAAAGATTCATCTGTAATTTTGAAACCAAGACCCGCTAAAGAACTGTGGGCTCAAGTTAATGATAAAGAGGATTTTTTACTAGAAAGTCTTGCTGAATTGTTTGAAACGTTGATCAACCTTATTAAAAGTAATGGATATGATATATCAACAGTTCAAAAACTTAATTATAATAGAGATAATGTATACACAAATAAAATTATCCTTTTGTTATTAGAACCGATTTTTAATGCATATTGTCAATATCTTACAACAAACAATGAGATTGATTTTAATGATATGATTAATCTGGCTTCTGAATATGTACGTCAAGGGAAATACACTAATCCGTATAAATATGTAATAGTTGATGAATATCAAGATATATCAAAAGCTAATTTTTCTCTATTAGATAGTTTACGAAAATCAAAGGATTATGAGCTTTTTTGTGTGGGAGATGACTGGCAAAGTATATATCGCTTTACAGGTAGTGATATTGGATTTATTCTTAATTTTTCAAAATATTGGGGTGAAACAGAAATTAGTAAAATAGAAACTACATATCGATTTTCGCAGAAGATGGCGGAAATAAGTAGTAATTTTATAATGCAGAATCCACTGCAAATTAAAAAAAATATCCAAGGAAAATCTGAAACTAAGGGATTTCCGCTTGGAGAAATTTCTGGCTACACTGATAAAAATGTTATTAAATTTATGGCGGCAAAATTATATGATCTTCCTAAAGGAAGTACGGTATATTTTATTGGAAGATATTCGTTTGATAACAAGATTCTAAGCGACAGTGGATTATTTGCATGTAAGTATAACAATATAACGGGGTTTATTGATGTAAAATCAAAAATGCGGACAGATCTGAATATAATTTTTTTGACAGCGCATAAAGCGAAAGGCTTACAAGCCGACTATGTTTTTATTATAAATAATCGTAAATCAAAGATGGGATTTCCAAGTAAAATTCAAGATGCTCCTATTTTAGATTTGTTGCTTGAACATTGTGAACAATATCCTTATGCAGAGGAACGACGATTATTTTATGTAGCACTAACGAGAGCAAAGAAGAAAACGTTTATTGTCACTATCAATGGGCAAGAATCGGAATTTGCACTAGAGCTCAAACAAAATTATGAACACGAACTGAAGAGAGAACAATTTGAGTGTCCGGTGTGTGGCGGTCAATTGAGAAAAAAAATTAGTAAATATGGCGAGTTTTTTGGATGTTCGAATTATTACCAAAACGGATGTACTTACAAAAGGAAGATTGGATAAAAATTGTATTTTAGTATTGTAAAAAGTAGAAGAATTATAATTAAAATCCTACCAGTAAAAAAATAGAGATCTAGGTCTCTATTTTTTCTTGTGTGGTTTTCCAATATTCTTCGTATGTTTTCTCTTCTTTTTCTTTTTTATTACCTTTTCATTATCAATTTTCTTTTTCTTTTTTATCTTAGTCTGATACTTGTATTCAATGTCTCGTTTTAGTTTGTCATCTTGTTTTGTTAAAAAGATGATACTATTTCCCTTATTTTTTCGCCCTGTACGACCGATACGATGAAAATATGTTTCAGTAGAATTAGCTGCATCATATTGAATAACGTATGGTAAATTAGGAATATCTAGTCCGCGTGCAGCAATATCTGTCGTGACAAGTAGTAGAGGTTGGTTTTGCGATATCATTTGTGCTATTTTTTTTCGCTTTTCTTTTTCGAGATCATGGTGAAAAGCGATCGCAGGAATATGATCATTTGTTAATTTTTGCGCTAGTTTGGTAGCTTTGTTTTTCGTTTGAACAAAGATAAGTGCATGAAAAACTTGTTCTTTCTCTAGCAATTGTTTTAGACGATCGTATTTTTCCTTTTCTTCTACTTGATAAAAAGATTGTTCAATATTTTCATTTTTCTTTTCTTCTGTTTCTATTATTTTAAGTTGTAAGTTTTGGGCGAATGTTTCTAATTTAGGTGTCTTTGTTGCGGAACACAAGATCACTTGTGTATTAGATGATAGTGCTGCTACGATATTTTCAGAGTCGCGATAACAATTTTTCTCCGTCAAAAGATCTGCTTCATCCAGTACAAGATAGGAAAGATATTCTAGCTTTAATTTCTTAGCTTTTATGAGCTCACTTGCTTTTCCTGCAGTGATGACGAGGATTGGTACGTGCTTTTTCAAAATTTCTTTTTGCGATTTTGGGTTGCTTCCACCGAATAGAACACTACATTTGACACCTGTTGCAGGTTCT
Organism: uncultured Bacilli bacterium; assembly: GCA_944331895.1. Classification (GTDB taxonomy): domain Bacteria; phylum Bacillota_I; class Bacilli_A; order RF39; family UBA660; genus Fimihabitans. The sequence goes on along the minus strand of CALVIX010000003.1, from coordinate 4,996 downwards.
AGTGATCGAACAGTTTCTCTTACCTGAATTGCTAGTTCTCTCGTGGGAACGATAATGAGAGCTTGCGTTTGTTCGATTTTAAGATTGATTGATTCTAAGATAGGAATCACATAGGCTAGTGTTTTTCCACTACCAGTAGGTGAGAGAAATAAAATGTTTCGTCTTTCGCGGATGAGAGGCATGACACTTGCTTGAATAGATGTAGGGGTTTGATATCCGTGAGATTCAAGACAAGTTTCTAAGTATGAGTGAGTTGATAATTGAATTGATTCCATGTCAAGTCCTCCATTTCTTTCTTTTATTATAACATACAATCGTTGACAATTATAAGAAAACACAGTATAATTTGAATAGAGTAGAGAAATATATAAAGAGAGGGATCAATATGTTTCAGAAAGTAAAGAAAGAATATCAAGTATTGGCTGCAGTTATTTTATTGCTTGTCGTATCTGTAGGATATTTATTTGCAAATCAAAAATCAGAATTATCGGAGCAATTGAATGATAGCGTAAAAGCCCAAGGGATAGATAACGAAGTTGTCATTTTATCAGTAGAGGAGATGGCTACGAAAGGGAATGCGAAGAGCATCGTAGGACCTTCTTATCATAACCAGGAGATTACATTTCAAAGTATGTTTGTGACACCAGGAGATGAGATCATCTACGAGGTGGTATATAAGAATATGAGTTCTGATACGAAAGTTTTAAAAAGTGCAGAATTATATCCTGATGTGACAGATGCGAATGTGATGACATATGGAATTGGAAACGTAAAGGAAAAAAATACAAAGATAGAGCCAAACAAAACATTAAGTGTATACGTTACGGCAAAAGTAAGCGATACATCGACTGTAATTACAACACCGAATAAAACTTATAAGGTAGAGTTAGAATTTGAATAAGGAATCACATTTTGTGGTTCTTTTTTTAATCATAAAAAAATAAGTCGTCATGACTTATTTTTCTTGTTTGCTTTATTTCTGTACCATAGATAGAAAATGACAATCGCAATTACGAGAAGACCAAATCCAACTTTAGAATACATAGAAACATAAGATACAATTGTTTCCCAGTGTTCTCCAGCGATACTTCCTAAACAGATTAAAACAGTATTCCAAATAAGAGAACCTAATGTCGTAAATAGTAAAAATGGCGCCCATTTCATGCGTGCAATACCAGCAGGAATAGAAATCAAACTGCGAACAACAGGGATAAAACGGCAGAAGAATACTGTGAATATTCCTTTCTCATCGAACCATTTTTCTGCTTTCCTAATATCTTTTAATTTAATATGTAGTATTTTTCCTATTTTACCAGTCAACCATTTTTCTAATGTCTGTTCACTGACAAGACTTCCGACTAAGTATAAAATAATCGCTCCGATGACAGATCCAATTGTCGATGCGAGGATCATTCCAACGATATTAAGTTCTGTCGTTGTCGTCATAAATCCACCAAATGTTAGAATTACTTCAGACGGAATAGGGGGAAATATGTTTTCCAAGGCAATGAGAAAACTAACGCCTAAATATCCCCACTGATTCATAAGATCTATAATAAATTGTTGCATATTTCACCTTCCGATTATCATAATCATATCATAGAATTTATATCTTACAAAGAAAAAAAAGAAACAGAAATAGAAATTTGACAAATTATTTTACTATTGCTGTTTTTCTTTTAATAAATCTCTAATTTCCTCAAGTAATTTTACTTGTTCATCTTTTTGAATTACTTCTTCCTCTTCTTTTTTCTTACTCAATTTAGACAGTAATTTAATAAAGACGAAAATACAAGCAGCGACAATGAGAAAATCAATGACATTTTGTAAAAAACTACCATAACGGATTGTAGCATTTCCAACTTGAATTGTAAGAGAAGAAAAGTTTAATCCTCCAATCATGATCCCAATGACTGGCATTAGAATATCGTTGACAACGGATGACACGATTTTTCCAAATGCGGAACCTATAATAACTCCGACAGAAAGATCGATGACATTTCCTCTCGATATAAATTGTTTAAATTCTTTTAAAGTAGAGTTTCCTTTTTTTAAAATTTCTTTCTTATTGACACTCCTTTTTGCCGTAATATCACCTCAGTAGTAGCATAACATAATTTGTTTAAAACCGCAATGTATGAAATTATGATATTTAAAAAAAAATAGAATATAGGATGTGATAGCAACAGAAATGAGCAGAGCCAACAAAGGCAGGTTATATTTTCAAAGGTTGGGATAGAGAAATAAAAATTATAATGGAAAATACAAAATTTCATTTTAAAAGGTTTATGTCTCACATGATACGTGTTATAATAAAACATAAAAAAGGAGATTTTATGAAGAAGTTAGATGAGGTAAGAAATGTTTTACAATATTATGTGTTAGCAAATAAGTTGCAAACGTCTATTACGGATGTTCGAAATAACTATAGTACAGCAGATCATCTTTATGGAAGTATGATTCTGGCAATCGCCATGAATGAAACTGATCAACTGGGAAAAGTTTTGAGAATGATGATTTTGGACGACTTTCAAAAACTGTATCCATATCGTTTATATGTTTTAAAGTCAGGTAGTTTGTTTGAACAAGAAATCAATGAATTTCACAAATTACAAACGAAAGAAGCTAGATTAGCATTTAAATATAAATTATTAGATCTCTCATTTGCAGAAGCTATGTTAGAAGGAAAAGAATTAGATGATGAACAAAAGATAAATATGGCAAGGTCTATTTTAAAAGATGCATGTGATTGCTCTTTAGATGAAATGGATGAAATTTATCGTTTTTATGCACTCCACGCTAGATTGAAACACAAAGTGAGAACTGGTTGGGATCAGAATCATTGGAACATTAAAACGAAACGTTTAGAAAGAGTATCAGAGCATGTCGTAAAAACGATGATGTTAGCACTTTTGATGGAATCTGAATTTCAGTATCCATTAGATATGGACCGCATACTACAAATGTTGATTATCCACGAAACTGGAGAGACATTGATTGGAGATATCACACCTTTCGATGGAGTGACAGATGAACAAAAGAAAGAAATAGAGCATCAAGCTATGACAAAAGCCGTAGGAAGATTATCACATCGAGATGCATTATTAGATATGTTATTTGAATTTGATGAGGGCAGAACAGATGAAGCAAAGTTTGTATATTTCTCTGATAAATTGGACGCCGATCTGCAGGCGAAAATCTATCAAGATCAAAAATTGCAACAGTCTCTTAGTGATCAGTCAGATAATATCGTTTTTGCAAATAAAGAGATACAGAAAATAAAAGAAAATGGTGCTTCTACTGCGTTTGACATTTGGTATTCGTTCGATCATGAGATTTATGCATGCAATCAACAATTTCCAGAATTTTCTATGCTTTTAAAAATGGCGCGTGATAATAATCTATTTCATTTACATGAGGGAGTTTTAAAGGAAAAAGTAGAACTTACTGAAAAAGAACACGAAACTCTTACAAATTTGATCACTTCGGAAGTAAATGCATTATATACAGACAATAATATCGACTGTGTATATATGATAAGCGATCAAACAGAGCAGAAAGAAAGCGGTTCGATTCAGATTACAATATTGTTAAAAAATGGCGTTCACTCTTTTCCTTACTGTGAAATGATCAATAGAATAAATCGTATGATAGATAAAAAGAATCCAACGAAAATTGACGTTTATTTTCAATACGGACATGTGCAAGATAATTTGATGGTTGCTTTTCAACCGCAAGATTTGTCAAGGTTAGAAAGACTTGCCGTATCAGATATTCTCTTCGACAAGAGTGGACAAACTACGAAACTCCAAAATGATATGAAGAACCAAGATTATCTTAATCAACATTATTTAGTTGATTATATACCACCAATGAGTGAAGCTGTTAAGAGAAAATTGAAAATGAAAATATAGTTTACAAGTTACTTGTAAGCTTTTTAGTATAGAATAAAAAACTATATTAGCTGGAATCAAAATGAGTTATAATATCAGTAAGTGTATTTGCAATAAAAAGTAAACTAGAAAGTAGGCAAGGTGTATGGTAAAAGTATTATTTGTATGTTTAGGAAATATTTGTAGATCACCGATGGCAGAATTTATTTTGAAAGATATTGTGAAAAAGAGAGGACTAGAAAATGAGTTTATAATAGACTCTGCAGCAACGAGTGGTTATAATGAGAAGTTTCAGCTTGGTATTTACCCCGAGGCGAAAGATATTTTGAAAAAAATGAACGTTCCTTTCACAGAACATATGTCACGACATATGAAAAAAGAAGATTACGATCAATTTGATTACATTTTAGCCATGGAAGAGGAGAATATCACAAATATAATGAAAATAATCGAAGGAGATCCAAAACATAAGGTGATGAGATTATTAGATTTTACAGAATCACCAAGAGATATTATAGATCCATGGTACTATGGAAATTTTGACGCAACTTATAGTGATATTACATATGGATGTGAGAAGTTTTTAGAATATGTTATGGATAGTTCAAACGAAAAAACATTATAAAAAATGTTGTTTTGACGGAAGGTAATGGACTAGGTTAAATGCAAAAAAAGCGATTTTGTATTCAAATAAAATGGTATAATCTAGCGGATGACATCATTGAAAATATGAATCATCGATATCTGCTAGAATCTTTATATCCGGGTGATCCTTCCTAAGCTGACTACGTGAAAGTATGAAAAAAGAACTTAGTAAAAACTAAGCTCTTTATTTTTTAATGGAGCGAATAGCATACAAGTTACGAACTATGTTCTCTTTCTAAGAATATTATATATGAATTATTATTAAATTTCAATGGAAATATGGATAAATTAGATGAACTAATAGTTGATATGAAAAACAAATATCTCCGTCCAGATAAATAAAAATAATTTTTGTAGAACTATATAAAAAAATAAAATAAAATGATATAATAATCTTATAAAAATTACTTGAAAATTTAAGATGATAAATAGTAATTTACCAAAAAGATTGTCAGTAA
>CALVIX010000002.1 GCA_944331895.1 uncultured Bacilli bacterium | reverse complement strand
AATATGATATTATGTAATATATAACAGCACTTATCTAGGTACTATGTGTGCGGACACTTATTATTTCAATTTATAAGGTGCCTAAGGCATCTTTTTTGTCGTTGAAAAATGAATTGATATATGATATACTTATAAATAGAATAGGTGGGATGGCAATGAAGATACTAATCGCAAGTGACATTCATGGTTCATTTTATTATGCAAAAGAGTTAGCGGCGGCGATTAAAAAGGAGAAGCCAGATAAAATCGTATTATTGGGAGATTTATACTATCATGGTGTACGTAATCCATTACCTAAAGATTATGCACCAAAGAAAGTAGCGAATTTGCTGAATACGTTTAAATCAAGGTTAGAAGTTGTAAAAGGAAATTGTGATTCAGAGGTGGATGAGATGGTATCTGAATTTCCATTTTATCATTCTATCACGATGAATTTTGCAGGGAAACGAATTTTCTTTACACATGGACATCACTATGATATGAAACGGCTTCCTAATAAGAAAATTGACATTATGATATACGGACATGTTCATGCAGGTTGGATCAGAGAGCAGGATGAAATTATCTTTGCAAACCCAGGAAGTGTCTCTCTTCCAAAACAAGAGTCTGAACGTAGTTATCTTGTCTTGACAGAAAAATCTTTAATGTTAAAGTCTTTAGAAGGTCGTGTGTTACAGACGAAATTTTTTTAAATCACTTCGGTGATTTTTTTCATCTCAATTTATTTACGTTATGTTATAATAATGGTAGATGGGAGTGAGTTATGACGATATTGCTAGGATATTTTCTTACATTTTCATATATTTTCTTAGTGATGGGATTGACTGCGCTAGGGGTGAAATGCTTTCGTGTTGATAAAGAGATTTCTAGAAAGATGATCCACGTTGGGGTGTCTTTTAGTTTCTTTATCATTTATTATTTTTTTGGAAATACTTGGCACGCTTGTATTCCACCGTTCATTTTTATTATATTAAATTACATATCTTATAAAAAAGGTTTATTTCAAGTGATGGAGCGTAGTGGCAAAGAAGAAACACCAGGCACTGTTTATTATGCATTTAGTATGTTTTTACTAGCTTTAATATCTTTGGTAAAAGAAGACTTTCTATGTGCGTTTGGAATCGGTTTTTTCTGTATGTCACTAGGGGATGGGATTGCTCCTATCATCGGGGAAAAGATATCTTCCTACCGCTTTTCTAATGGAAAAACAATTGCGGGAAGTAGTTGCATGTTTATCGTTTCAACTTTAGTAGCAATTTTTTTCTGTTATTTACATGGATATCCTATCTATATTTCACTTGTATGTTTGATTGGAATTGCTAGTATGATTTTAGAATGGTTAGGAACGAAGGGGCTAGACAATTTACTTGTTCCAATTGGAGTTTCTCTCATTAGCTATGGAGGAATGTTGATGTATGGAATTATTGTTTAGTTTAGGACTTAGTACACTTCTTGCGCTTGTTGCCGTTTATAAAAAGGCGTTGACTCATTTTGCAACTTTACTTGCCTTTTTATCTTCTGTCGTAATCACTTATTGCGGTGGGATTTTTGCTTTTTTCATTCTGGCGATGACTTTTATCGGTACGTTGGTTGCAGATAAAATTTCCATCAAGAAGAAAGCAGAGATATTTGATTCTATCAATGAAAAACATGGTAGAAGAGATGTGGTGCAAATTTTTTGCAATGTTGGAGTTGCGACGATTGCTATTTTGTTATATGGAATTTTTAAAGATGAAAAATTCTTTTGGGTATATGCATCTGTCATGGCATCATCATTAGCAGATAGTATGGCAAGTGAAATAGGTGTTCTAACGAATGGAAAAACTTTTGATTTACGAACTTGCAAGATAGCAGAAAAAGGTATATCTGGTGGTATTTCCATTTTAGGATTAAGTGCTTCGTTTGTTGGAGCTTTTATCATCGCCTTGACTGCAATGAGTTTTGATCTTTCTTTATCTTTATTCTTTATTGTTATACTTTGTGGATGGATTGGAGCTTTTATAGATAGTTTGTTGGGGGCATTCTTGCAAGTAAAGTATCGTTGTCCTATCTGTCAAAAGTTGACGGAAAAACATGTGCATTGTAAGCATGAAACAGTATATCAAAGTGGGATTCGTTGGCTAAATAACGATGCTGTGAATTTATGCAATAATGTCGCGACTTTTTTCATTTCGTTAGCAATATTAACTTTCTTATAATAAATTATGAATCGGAGTGGTTGTATGTTAGAGATTTTACCTTATTCTGTAGAAACTTTGATACTCTTATTCTTCATTTATTCTTTTTGTGGATGGGTGATGGAATCGTTTTTACAGTTTATTGAAAAAAAGAAGTTTATTAACCGAGGTTTCTTTATCGGCCCATATTGCCCTATCTATGGGTGTGGTGGAATTCTCATGACTATTTTTTTAAGAGAACTAGAACATTCTCCTTTTCAGATTCTGTTGGCTTCTACGTTATTGTGTACAGTGTTAGAATATGTAACGAGTTATTTGATGGAGAAGTTATTTAAAGCACGGTGGTGGGATTATTCACACAAATTGTTTCATCTAAATGGACGCGTTTGTTTAGAAAATGCGATCATGTTTGGATTTGCGGGGGTTTTATTGATCCGTTATATCAATCCACTATTGTTAGATATGATCTATGCGATTTCTGGGAATCTTAGAATATGGTTATCAGGACTACTAGTTGGAATTTTTCTTTTGGATAATATTGTTTCCTTTGCCATCATTGGAAGTTTCAGAAGAACTGTCACACGTGCTACGGAAGATAATACTGAAGAAATCACAAAACGTGTTAAAGCTGTGACAGATGGTTTAAAAGTAGGAATGCAGGAAAAAGCTGCAACTGCTATTATGATTATCACAAAGTTAATTGCAGATGCTAGAAAGGAATCGACAAAAAAGATCAAGGCGATGTTCGAAAAGAGCCCATATTTATATCGTCGGTTATTACAGGCATATCCAAATTTAGAAATCAGAGGTATTTCGTTTCATAAGATAAAAAGAGAAATTATGAAAAAAGGTAGAGGAAATCAACAGAAATAAGTACATAATGTCGAACGAATGATAAATAATTAAAATTGATTGAAAGTGTTGGAAACAACACTTTTTCGTGTTATACTGTATCAAGGGTAGGTGATGACATGCAAGAAGTGTTAGCACAAATGGTTCATATCAATTTTATATTAGTATTTTTAGAAGGAATGTTCTCCTTCTTTTCGCCATGTGTCTTTCCGTTGATTCCACTTTATTTGAGTTACTTATCTGGTAATGAAACGAAAAAAGGAACTTATGTAATACGTACAGTTTTCTTTGTGTTGGGAATTTCCTTTGCTTTTTTCTTACTTGGTTTATCGATGTTGTGGATCGGAAATATTTTAAATGTGGAAGAGTCTATTTTACAATTGATCGGAGGATGTATCATCTTATTATTTGGACTTTTTCAATTAGATATGATTCGTATTCCTTGGTTAAAGCAAAATCATGATTTTCAAAACAATTTAAAATGGAACAAAACAGGATATCTCAGCGCTTTTGTAATGGGCTTTTGTTTTTCTTTTGCATGGAGTCCTTGCGTCGGCCCTATGTTATCTTCAGTCCTTTTATTAGCAGGAACGAGTAGTAGTGCGATCGTGGGGAATCTATATATTTTAATCTATGCGCTTGGTTTTTTAATACCGTTTTTAATCCTTGGTTTCTTCGCAACCCATTTGTTAGAATATCTTCGTAAGAAACCAAAATTTTTCGATCAAGTTGTAAAACTTGGTGGTATTGTTTTGATTGTTATTGGTGGTATGATGATAATAAGTGCATGGAATAGAAAACCGTCAAATGTAGAGGATCATTATTTAAATCGAAATGTGGAAGTTTTAGATTATCAATTTTCATTGAAAGATACGAAAGGAACGACGCGACACTTGAAAAATATGAAAGAGAGTGTCGTCTTTCTAAATTTTTTAGATATGGAATGTATCCCGTGTAAAGAAGAAGTGAAGGATATAGAAAAATTGTATCGAGCTTATGGATACAATCAGAAAGATGTCAAGATATATGGGATTGTATCTTCTTCTACTTGGAAACAAGGTATGAAAGAAGTAAAAGAATTTCAAAAAGAAAATCATCTTACTTTTCCAATTTTAATTGACGAGCGTGGGAAAGTGACGGCGAATTATCAGGTGACAAGTTTTCCGACAACCTACATGGTGGATACAAAAGGACAGGTTTATGGTAAGATGATAGGTGTTCTTTCTTATGAAATGATGGAAGAGATGATAGAACAAACAAAAAAAGGAAACTAGTGAGGTGTTTCCTTTTTCTCTTGCATTTGATCGTATTGTTTGTATAAGTACTGTACATTGTTTTCTAAAAAGAAATAATGTAGAACATAAAAGATTAAAAAGATTCCAAGAATAAATACGATGATGAGAAATAGAGGTACTTTCAAACTTAAAAATAGAAATCCCAGCAAGAAAAGTGCATAGAATAACGTTACGAATAGATGTACGATTCGCTCGTGTTGAAAAAATTTGATTTTGACTAGATGTTCATCTATTTCTGGCTTTGTCCATTTCTTTTGTTTGGCGAGTTTAGTATCTATCTCTGCGACGTATTCTTTTAGATATTTTTTCATAAGATCACCCTAGTTTCATTGTATCACGAAGAAGAGTGGAATGCAAAATATATGTTTGAAGAATCATAGTAAAAAACAATCTCTATGAGATTGCCTATTTTAAACTTCGATATGATCGAAGAATGAAACATATGGTGCCGAAAATAGGACTCGAACCTACGACCTGCTGATTACGAGACAGCTGCTCTACCAACTGAGCTATTTCGGCATATCTATATTATATACCATGTAAGATAGAATTGACAAGACTTTTTTTCCTTGACACGAGATGGACATAGGAAAAAGATCTTCTTTTGAAGTCTATTTCTTTAGATGATATAATATAAATATAGAGGTGGTAGTAGTGAGACGTAGACGCAGAAAGAAAAGAATTAGAAAACTATTGGTACTTTTTTGTGCGCTGATTGTGATAGGTGCCGGTGTGTGGTATTTCTTACCAGAAGATTTGAAAGGAAAATTTGGATTTAAAGTAACCCTTCCAACGATCGAAAAAAAATTAAAAATTGTCGATCAGGATTCTAATGAAAGACCAATTGCTGTTATGATTGATAATCAAGCAATGGCGCTTCCACACGCAGGATTACAAGAGGCTTATCTTGTATATGAAATTATTGCTGAGGGTGGAATCACAAGACTTATGGCACTATATAAGGACCGTGATGTGTCGTTGATCGGACCGGTTCGAAGTTCTCGCCATTACTATTTGGACTATGCGATGGAAAATGATGCAATTTATGCTCATTATGGATGGAGTGAACGTGCTAGAAGAGATATCGCATCGTTAGATATCAATAATCTAAATGGAATCACCAATGCTCCAGATGCTTACTGGAGAGATAAAACAAGGTATGCTCCACATAACGTATTTACATCGACTGAAAATTTGAAAAAAGAGGCATCCAAGAAGGGATATAAGATGACATCTACTGAGGATTTATTGTTAAATTATAATGTCGATGAAGTAAATTTGTCAGAAAAAGAGGGTGCAGGAGTTGCAAACAACGTGACGATTCGTTATTCAAATTATCAGACAACTTCCTATACTTACGATAGCGAAAATAAAGTATATCTCAGAAGTACAAATGGGGAAGCACACAAAGATGCTGTTACGGGAAATCAATATACAGCTAAAAACATTATTGTGGCGCAAGTAGGAAATAGTGCATTTGATAATTATGGAAGACAAGACTTAGATAATATAGGAACAGGAAATGGGTATTATATTACAAATGGATATGCGATTCCTATTACATGGAGTAAAGATTCACGAGAAAGTCAAACGGTATATAAAGATACAGCAGGAAATGAAATTGAAGTAAATGATGGTAATACGTTTATTCAAATCCAGCCGTTGAATCAAGCATTGACAATAAATTAACGTTTAAGAAAAACAATATATTTCAAGGGATATTTGAGTATATTGTTTTTTTCGATGATAAAAAAGTGATAAAGAATGACAAAAAGAGTGAAACAAAACATAAAAATGTGATATAATGTATTAGTCTGAGGTGACAAAAATGAACGAAATAAAAAAAGACGTTGAATATCAACGAATTATAAAAGATATATTGGAACATAGCGAGTTTCAAAAATTAAGATATATTAAACACCATGATAGTAATCGTTTGGATCACTCTTTAAAGGTTTCTTATTATGCATATCGAGTTGCAAAGAAAATGCATTTAAATTATGTAGAAGTAGCTCGAGGGGGATTATTACACGATTTCTTTATCGAGAGAACAACTGATTTTGATTCAGTAAAAGATAAAGTTAAACTCTATACGACAGGACATCCAGGAGAAGCAGTGAAAAATGCAAAAAAACATTTTGATTTGACAACAATGGAAGAAGATATGATTCGTTGTCATATGTTTCCTCTAGATGTGCATATTCCGAAGTATGCGGAAAGCTGGATTGTGAATTTAGTTGATACAGCATTAAGTACGAAAGAAATGACGTTGAAGTTTGGATATAAATTGAGTTATCTAGCCAATTTATATTTGATTTTAGTGTTGAATGGATTAAAGTAGATTTCTATCTACTTTTTTATTTTTAATAAGAAATATGACTTAGAGGTAAAAACACATTTTGTCATTTTTAAAATATTTATAGTTATTTGCTCACGAACATTTTTCGTTTCTTCATATGATACTGTGGAAGGAGGAAGAAAAATGAACGAAGAAAATATACAAGATTTAGAACAGCTTTGTAGAGATAAAACCAACTCAGATGAATGTTTATGCAAAGTAATTGATTGTTTAAAAAAGAGAGGTGCAACCGGACCAACAGGACCAACGGGACCATGTGGTTGTAAAGGACCGACAGGGCCGACTGGTGCAACTGGTAGACAAGGACCAACCGGACCAACAGGGCCACAAGGAATTCAAGGTCCAACTGGAGCAACGGGAGCAACTGGAGCTACAGGACCAACAGGGCCACAAGGAATTCAAGGACCAACAGGACCAACCGGCCCTGGAGTAGAGACTTTAAATAGTTATGCTATGGTACATGATGAAACAGATTCAATGGTGGGTCAACAACAACCTTTATTATTCCAGACTACGAATATATCAAATAAAATTACATACAATCCATTAACTGGAGATTTTACAATCCCTGAAGCAGGAATTTATATAATTCATTGGTGGGTAAATGCAAGGCATAGCGATAAACAAGACGCAAGTTGTGAACCAAAAACACTAGGAATCGAATTCCATCAATTCTGGCCATCCGACGTATTGATTGCACATTCTTCTACGCATAATAAATTAACTTGTTGTGATACGGGAACTATTAGTGGTAACGCAATTTTTGAAGCACTTCCTGGAGCAAGTTATCGTCTTATTAATACATCAGATGTTGATTTTAGATTGGTACCAAATGATTTATATTCTGCTTGTGTTTCAATTACTCGAATTTTATAATAAAAAGAAAGTCACTGACAATTGTTAGTGACTTTTATGATATCAATCAAAGCGTGTTAGTATGAAATAATATGTATTTTGAATGTGATAGAAATAAATTTATGAGCTTTTGCACATATGATGGTAGGAATTTTGGATCGGATGTTGCAGTTATGATTTTATATAGTTATGATGATTGTTACCATTGTTATGCTGCGAAGAGGCACTTTTTGTTAAGAAGAAGCAACGTATGATATGGTTCTATCCGCTTTATTTTGCAACTTATATACCTTGTGCATTGGGAAGCAATGTAAAAAAAGAATATCACATGGGTGAGAATAGATTATAGAGAGATAAATTGTAAGAAAATGGGAGATTCTCCTATTTTTTATTGACGAGTTTTTGTATTCGGTGGTAGAATGAAATATAGGTTCTTGTCCTCTTAGTAAAATGGATATTACAAGACCCTCCTAAGGTTTAGTTGTAGGTTCGATTCCTACAGAGGACGCCATAATATTGAGCGTAAAGATGTCGTTAAGACATCTTTTTATGATGATAAATAATAGTTTCGCTTGACTTCAAGTGAACTTGTAATGATATGATAAGTCTAGAAAGGGGACGTATATGAATTTGTATCAAATGAGTGCGAAAGAATTCAGACGGGAAATGAAAGCTTTTTATAAAACGTATTATGGTAAAGTTGTTTTTTGTTTAGCGTATGCCATGTTTTTTATTAGTCTTATATTTTTTCTTATGATTTGCATCAATACATTGACACATTCTTCATGGAGTTACTGGCGTTATGTGATGATGATACCTGTATCTGCATTATTTACAATTTTATGTTTTATCATAGGAAGTATTTATTATTATATAGAATTAAAAGCTTTTATTTGTTCTAAGAAAAAGAAAAGTATATAGAAATTTTATCTATATACTTTTTAATCGTGTTGTTTTTTATAGTCGATTGCTTGATCAATAACGTATTTTACACTTTTTTCGTTGAAAGGTTTACGCAGGATTGCTTGAATTGGATATTCTTTTGTCTGGTTGATTAAACTGTCATCTCCAACCCCAGTGATGATAGAGACGAAAATTCGATCAAAATCGCCATGGCCTTGTAAATATTTTAACACTTCAAACCCGTTGACGTTTGGCATGTTAAGATCTAGTAACATCGCCATAATATTATGGCTTTCATCGGATTCTAACATATGAATTGCTTCCGCACCATCGTGAGCCACTAACACGTGGAATCGTGAGTCGAATAATTTTTTTACAAAATTACGAATGACGTTAGAATCGTCGACAACTAAGATTGTTTCGTCAGAAACGTTAGTCTCTTCATGTGATTCGACAGCCGTAACATTCTTTCCTAGATACTCTTGAACGACACGGATAATACGATTTAATTCTTCCATTAGTTCATCGTAGTGATCATAGATGTAATAAATGTGGTTTGCTTTACTTTCAAGTTCGTGTTGATAAGCAAGCTCAGCGAGCTTTGTAAAGCCGAAATATTTAGCATCACTCTTAAGTGAGTGTACGTAAATAGCGTAATTTGCCATATCGGCAATTTCTTTTGTCTCTTTTAATTGCTCTAGTTTTTGGTCGATATCATTTAAAAAATCTCCTAGCGTTTCGTTATAAGTTTGCATATCTCCAAACAATTCTAAACTGTTTTCAACATTTACTCCGTGGAGTTTTAAAAAGTCTGCATTTTTCATAAAATCCCTCTTTCGTTTGCTACCCTAGAATAATTATATCATAAAAAAATAAAGTTCCAAGAAAAATGTTAAAAAAATTGGTTGCCTTTTTTTGGGATGTGTTATAATAGGGATGTCTTAGGAGAAGGGAGCAATAATGTGACATACAAAAATGAACAGAGATTAAGAGAGTTATTGTCAAATGTGATACTAGAACAAGGTGACAGTAAAAAGTACGAAAAGAAAGAAATTCGTTTACAGAAGAAAATGGCGAAAAAACAAAAAAAAGTGGATGCCGTGCTAAACGAATTAGAACTAGATCATAATTGGTCTTGGTACGAAGAAATTTATCATCGCAATCAGGACAATATGAACGGGGAAGCGTTATTTTATCGAGGAACTCACATCACGTATCGAGAACTATTTAAAAAGGCAGATCAGTTTGCTGCGACTTTATCTTACATTGGACTTGAAAAAGGAGATCAGGTAGCAACATGTATGGCAAATATGCCAGAGTTTGTGATCGCTTTATTAGGAGCAAATAAAATTGGGGTTGTTTTAAATATTTTTGGGGCTGATTTTGCTCCGGATTACATCGAGGATATTTTAAATCGTTGTAATAACAAACTATTGATCGCTAGCGATGATCGATATCATGAAATTCAAAACGTTGTAGAAAAATGTGATATCGGGAACAAGTTAGTTGTATCATTGACAGATAGTTTACCTGGTGGATTTGATCCATTCGATGAACTTGATGAACCTTTTTATAAGTTTACAAATCATGCGAAAAAGTTTGCAAAGAACGATCCATCTGTCGTATTATGGGATGAATTTATCAAAACAGGGCAAGAATGGATGACATCCTCGAGTTATCGTTTTGAACAACCTGTTGCTGACGATGTTTTTGCAGTAACCTATAGTAGTGGTTCTACTCGAATTGGACGTCCAAAGGCAATCGTTCATCGCAATCGCGGGCCGATTGCAATGGCGAGATTTCACGATAAAGATATTTCTGGATTACCATCTACAAAGAATATGCATACACTTGCGATGATACCACCACATTCTTATACGCAATTAACAGCATGTATTTCCGATACTTTATCACAACAAGGAACGGTATTGTTAGAACCAATCTATCATCAAGATTTCTTCGCATATTCATTGATGATCAATCGTCCAGAATTCGCACCTGCAACAAGAAGTTTTTGGGTACATACGATGAAGACGTTCCAAGAGAAGTTTCCAAATCAGGATTTATCATACGTCTACATTCCAGCGATTATTGGAGAAGCAAGTAGTTTAAATGAAGAAAAACTCTTAAATCAAAAAGCGAAAGAATTAAAAATGGGAAGAAAGAAAATCCCGCTTCCAATGTTAGTGTCTTCTTTCTCTATCGGTGGAGGAGATTGTGAACATGGTGGACTATTTTTTACATTGTATAAATCAACATTCGAAAAATTATGTCGCGATGAAGAGTCGCGTGGACTCGTTCCATTCGCACTTGCAAAATGTACGGTGGTAAATAAAAAGTTTGAACCATGTCATAGTTATGAACTCGGAAGACATATGTGGACTTCTGTCGGTGATATGATCGGATATCAGGATAATGAAGAAGCCACGAATGCATTTTTTGTACAGACGCCAGACGGTAAGACATGGGGAGATGCGAAAGTATGGGGGTATTACGATAAGAGAGGTCACATTCATATGAAAGGTAGAATGGGAGATGAGTTCCATTTATCGAATGGAATTGAAATACCTACATTTCTTCTTGCGGATGCTGTATTACTCGATATTGATAATATCCTATCATGTGAAGTGGTAAATGTTCGAGATTCTGTAACACAGGAGGAAATTCCGGTTGTACATTTCGAATTACAACCAGAAAGACCTGATGTGTTTGAACAAATTATAAGACGCATGGATGAACGCATTCAAGCATTGTTCCCAGAGGAATTAGCGTCTAAAGTCGTATATCGTCAGCACATGTTTACAGAAGAGTTCCCTCTTACTGGATGTGGCAAGAGAAATGTTCCAGCATTAGAACAAGAAGGTGTGAGTGAACGTTGTTTTGTTCCAAACGATAGAAAGCAATTTCAAAAGAGAAGATAGTTCTTCTTTTTTTTGTTTGGCTTTTAGAAGATTGGTGTTATAATAATGTAAGATAGGGGTGTGTATATGACGATCGGATTGATTGTACCGGCAACATGTTTATTTTTTAGTATCTTATTAAATATCGTTTATTTTTCGAAAAATCGTTTGAACAATTTAGAAAATAAACTATATAGATTTTTAGTAGTATCAAACTTAGTTGCTCTCGTTTTTGAATTCTTCAATACATTTGTATCGAACTATTCTCCTACTATATTAAGTTTTTTTGTCTTGAAAACCTATTTGTTATTGTTGTTAACGTGGGTAACTGTTTTATCAATTTATATGATATGTATTGCGAAAAAGAGTCACAAATTGTTTGCACCATTCTGGATTATCTTCGTCGTTGTCACTACTATTATTACGATTATTCTACCATTTCAATTTGTAGAAGGAAAATTTGGACCGACGATAACGGGACCAGCTGTGGATTTTATTTATATCGTCAGCACGATATATTGTTTCATTTGTATTGGTACATTCGTGGTTCAATTATATAAGCCGAATAATCGTAAAGTAGTTCCGTTTTTTGTTTACGTTGTACTAGGGTTGTGTATGTCCTTTATTCAGAAACAAATACCTGGAATTTTACTGATTACACCGGTTGAAACATTCATTACATTTATGATGTATTTTACGATTGAAAATCCAGACCTACATATGATTCAAGAATTAAATTTAGCGAAGGATCATGCAGAAAAAGCGAATAAAGCGAAAACAGATTTCTTATCTAATATGTCACACGAGATTCGAACGCCGTTAAATGCGATCGATGGATTTAGTCAAGTAATGTTGGAAGAAACTGATATTCAAACGATGAAGGAAGAAGCGTACGATATTCGTATGGCTTGTCAAAATTTGATAGAGTTAGTAAATGGTATTTTGGATATTTCTAAGATCGAATCGAATCGAGTAGAGATCGTGAATGCTGATTATGATTCTCATCAAATGCTAAAAGAAGTTACTACTTTGGTATCGACGAGATTGGGAAATAAGGACATTGAATTTCGTACTAATTTTGATGAAAGCATCCCTCAAATTTTATATGGGGATGTATCTAAGATTAAACAAATTTTATTAAATTTACTTACAAATGCAGTAAAGTATACAAAAGAAGGTTATATTGAATTTAAGGTAGATGCCGTAGTTGATAAAAATCGATGTCGCTTTATCTTTTCCGTAGAAGATAGCGGTGTCGGAATTAAGGTAAATGATATGGATAAGCTATTTAATAAGTTTGAGCGACTTGATATGGAACGTCAAAGCACGATCGAAGGAACTGGACTAGGGCTTGCCATTACTAAAAGTTTAGTTGAATTGATGGGTGGAAAAATTCTCGTTCAGAGTAAGTATGGAGAGGGATCTAAATTTACTGTTTCGATCGATCAAGAAATCAAACAGATGGCAGTTTCTACTGAAACTTCACTGAGCGATATTCAAAAATCATACAAACCAAATAATAACGATGAAAAATTAGTCAATTCACAGATTACGTTTACAGATTTTTCTGATCAAAAAATTCTCGTTGTAGATGATAATAACATCAATTTAAAAGTGATCGATAAATTGTTGAAAGGATATCAACCCCAAGTGGTACTTTTGAAAAGTGGACAAGATTGCATCGACCACATTATGAGAGGAGAAGCTTACGATCTCATTTTTATGGATGATATGATGCCTAGAATGAGTGGGGTACAAACATTCCACGAACTCGAAAAAATCGCTGGTTTTCATACTCCAGTGGTAGCACTTACTGCAAATGCAATCGAAGGTATGAAGGAAAAGTATCTTAAGGAAGGTTTTCAGGATTATTTGTCAAAACCAATTGATCGAAAAGAACTCGATCGCGTTTTAAAAGAGTATTTACAAAAGAAGTAACGATCTTATCTATCGTTACTTTTTTGAAATTCTTTTTTCATCCAAGTCATAAGGATGAAGACAATTTTGTCTTGTTCACGTTCTGTGAGCTCTCTATTTTTGGAAATATGATACCATTTCATCAGACAGTTACGACAGCAAGTAGCAGTAGCGTGTTGTGCGATGAAGACAGGGTGTCCTCTCATTGGAGTTTGTTTTCCGTCGTTTGGTATCGTCTTAGGCGCTAATCGATTGCAGATAAAGTCTCTCGCATGAGATTCGATTTTCTCCCATCCCTGTTTTTTAATGTAGTCGATTTCTTTTTGTGACAAGTGAAACCGACTGCGAAATTTCGATTGATTTAATCTATAGAATAAGTTTTCTATTGTATTCATCGTCTCACCAATATGATTGTATCACAATCTTATCTTTTGTGTTATAATAGAAACTACAAACGAGGGTATTTTTATGATGAAGTTAAAAATATTTGAAAAATGGATGAAGCTACATTCAGGAGTACAGATAGAAAAGCATGCGGAAAAATATTTTCAACCTGTAATTCTACCTGAAAGGGGATTCGTGTTATTACAAGGAGAATATGTGCCACAAAAGATTCAAACAGAGCAACATGTCGATGGTTTAGAACAAATTATATCTAAGACATTTGGTAGGAAAGTGATCGACCAAATTCCTTCTGAATTGCGGACGTTATATACTTACGAACAATTCTTATTAGAACATGGTGCGATCGTTTTTATCAATCGTACTTATGTAGAAATAGGTGGATATCAAACCACACCTCAAAAGATATTATCATCAGTTGGAGTTTTAAATATTCCAAATGGAGTGACTGCTTTAGACACAAATCAGTCATGTGGATTGTTGAAGTATATGAATGATTTTAAAAGAATGGGAATGCTTGCAATTTACCAAGTGATGATCGATGCAAACACAAAAGGAAAAATATATCAAGATATGTTGTTGTCTGAGCTGAATTGTCAACTTTTGGATCATGTATATCATCTGATGGAGCAAGAGAAGACAGAACCGGGGCGGCAATTAAGAATTTAAATGATAATCTATTTGTTCAATTTTCTTTCAGGTAATATCAAACCTATCGAGGAACTTTTTATAAAACGAAAAAACCAATCATTTCCGATTGGTTTTTATATCAAAAGTTTCGAACGATTCGAACAGATTTCTAATGTGGTGCCGAATGACTGAATTGAACAGTCCTTTGATGCTTACCATGCATCCGTTTTACCACTAAACTAAATCGGCATACATATTTATTATATCATATTGTGATCGAATGTCTAGTAGCATCAAATTCTCAATAATTACCATAAAAATTTTCTTGTATTTTTGGATTGTTTCTTGTATAATAGCAAACAAATTCAGAGGTGAGTAGTATGGACGGAAAGATGATACCAGGATTATATGACGAGTGTAAAAGGATAGAGTTTCGAGATTTCCGTGACGAAGTAAACTACTCAGGAACTATTTCAATTCATGACTGTATGTATCAAGTGCGCGTAAGTTGTTATTATAATCAAAAGGAAAAGTTTACATATCGATACGATTATACGAACGATAAAGAGATTTTGCGCCAAGCACAGAAAGTTCCAAATTTCGATTTAAGTCCTATGATACATGGACAAATTGATTCTGTGATGCAAAATCAAAAGATATTAGAAGTGCATTTATATAAAGATGAAAAGTATAAAGATTTAAGGATTGTGTTTGAAAATGGTTCGCAGGTTTGTTATCATGGAAAACATTTTGTATCGTTTTATCGTGATTTTTTAGAATCTTATAAACCGTTAGAAGAGGCGAAAAAAATTGAGGTTTCTACGAAGGGGCAGGATCCATACATTATTGAAAAACCATAGAGAAGAAGAAATGTTTTCATTTCTTTTTTATTTTTACTATCGATTTCTGTACATGTTATATATTATTTGATATACTGATAGATGGTAAAGGAGGCAAGTTCATGTCTAAACTTGTACGTGTAGAGGATATTGTAAAAGTAGTAGGAATGAAAAATTATATCGCCTCTTTAGAGATGTTTGAAACAAATTTATCTTATCGTGGATATCAATTAAATGAAAAAAGAGAAGCTGTTTTAGAATTTTTGTATTCTGCGAAAGAGAAGGCGATTGTTCACATTACGATTGACAAAAAAAGAAATATTAAGGCAATTCAATGTGATTGTGAGCATTTTAACCAGGATGTATATTGTCCGCATGTCGCTCTTGCGATTAAGTATTTATTTTCGGATGAAACTTTAGTGAATCATCTGATTCAAAGACTGAACAAAGAACAAGATGATGGATTTAATCGCTTGTTATTTACGACGATGAAAGAAGAAGGTACAAAAAAACCTCTTTCTCTTTCTATCGGTTTGAAACAAGTCGATCGATACGAACCATTTATCTACGAATTACAGGTGCGAGTGGGAGATCGAAGAGAATATTTATTGAAACGTCAATTGGAGGAATTTATTACATCGTACGGAAAAGAAAATGTCATACTTCCAATTGGGAAGGAATTTACATACGATAGTAAAAAATATACCATTGCAAAACAAGATGAACCATTGATGGAATTTTTAAAGATGTATGTAGATAGTCAGATGGTATCGAAAGCATTTTATACTTATGCTAGAAGAGAAATTAGTTCGATTACACTTTCTAAAAGTACATTATCATATATTCTTGGATTGTGTCAGAATCGTCAGTTTTACGTCGAGCAAATGGGGAGAAAAACTATCTATAACGGGATATCGGATCAATTTCATATCGATGCATCTTTATTAGAGGATAATGCAAAAGTGCGATTGTCGATAGAGTATGGGGACATTGTTCCACTTACGGAAGATTACGAGTATATTTTAAGTGATGGTGTTTGTTATCATTTAGGGATGGATGAGCGTAAGTTACTCCGACTGCTCGTTAGAAATCATAAGAAGACGGTATTGTTGCCAGAGCAGGATCTTTCTTCATTTGTCGATTGCGTGTTGCCGAAAGTATTGAAATTGGATGAGCACATAAAAATAGAACCATCCCTTCAAGATCGTTTTCAAATAGGAAATTGGGAACCTAGGTTGTATTTTGAAAGGCGAAAAAAAGAAGTTGTAGCACACATACATCTTAAGGATCACAAGGAAGAGTTTGACGTTTATAAAAAGGACGAACATCGTTATTATGTATATTCTCATCGTATGATAGAAGAAATAGAATCCCTTCTTTTACACTATGGATTTTATCGTGAGAAGGATGAATTCATCTTAAAAGACGAATCTGCTGTGATTTATTTTATCGAGCATGGTATGTATGATATTAGCGAAAAGTGCGATACGATGATAGAATCTTCACTTAAAAAGATGAAGGTCAATCGAAAGACAAAAGTAGAAAGTAGTTTTCGGATTGGAACGGATCGTATTTTAAACTATGAATTTCAATTAGAAGGTGTAGAACAAGAAGATTTTGCCAACGTGTTGGATGCACTTGAAAAGAAGAAAAAATACGTGCAATTAAAATCTGGAGATTATTTAGATCTCGAACAGGAATCATTAGAAGAATTTGATCAAATCTACCAATCTCTTAGATTCTCTAGCTATGATTTAAAAGGGAAATTGCCGATTTATGAATGCGTTCGTTTACTAGAGATGGGGCGGCATAACTTGGGTTCACTATCTTTAGATGACTCTATTCAAAATTATATGAAAGAGTTTAAAACCTACAAAGATAGAGAGGTTAAATTTACAAAAGAAGAGTCTATATTACGCGATTATCAGATGACAGGAGTCAAATGGATGCTCATGATTGCCCATTTAGGGTTCGGGGGAATATTGGCAGATGAGATGGGGCTTGGAAAATCGCTACAGACCATCGTATATATTAAGCATCGATTAAAGGAAGATGCCAAGAGAAAGTTTCTCATCGTCGTACCAACGTCTCTTGTATATAATTGGCAAAACGAATGGGAAAAGTTTGCCCCTGAAGTTCGTTATGAGGTGATTCACGAAACGAAAGAAAAGCGTCAAAAGAAGTTGGAGCATTTAGATCGTTGTCAAGTTGTAATTACGTCGTATGGAACGCTTCGCAACGATATCGAGTTTTATAAAGATATTTGTTTTGACACTTGTCTCATCGATGAGGCACAGAGTATTAAAAATGTCGGTTCGGAAACGACGATGGCAGTAAAGCAAGTTGTAGCAAATACGAAATTTGCTTTGACTGGAACACCAATTGAGAATTCAATTTTAGAACTTTGGAGTATTTTCGATTATTTGATGCCAGGCTTCTTAGGAGACTTGCCAAGTTTTAAAGAACGGTATCAAATTAAAAATTTAGAAGAGAGTGCAGATGCGTTGGATGAATTACGTTCGGTGATCACTCCATTTATTTTGAGAAGAAAAAAATGCGATGTATTGAAAGATTTACCTGCGAAGATAGAAAACAATGTCTATGTCGAATTAAGTAATGAGCAAAAAGCTCTTTACGTTCAAACATTAGAGGAGACCAAACAGAAAATCGAGGAGGCAATCGCCGAGTCAGGATTTCAAAAAAATCAATTTCTCATATTGTCTCTTTTGATGAAATTACGACAAATCTGTATCGATCCAAGGTTGTTGTTTGAAAATGGTTGTATTGGAAGCAAGATGGAGACAGCAATCGATCTCGTGCGTCAAATTAAAGAAAACGGGCACAAGATCTTACTATTTTCTCAGTTTCCTTCCGCACTAAAACTTTTGATGCCGAAGTTAGAAGAAAATAGAATTTCTTATGCTTACTTAGATGGTCAGGCGAAGAGTAAAGAACGTATGCGATTAGTAGAAAATTTTCAAAAAAATGATGAGACAGTCTTTTTAATCTCGTTAAAAGCAGGAGGAACAGGACTTAACTTAACAAGTGCGGATGTTGTAATTCACCTAGATCCTTGGTGGAATCCACAAGTTGAAAATCAAGCGACTGATCGATCTCATCGTATTGGTCAAAAGAATGTCGTCGAGGTAATCAAACTCATTACGAAAGGCACGATTGAAGAGAGAATTGTCGAACTACAGAAGCGAAAAAGTGAATTAAGTGCACGCTTGATCGATCAAGGACAAGAGACGTCAGAGACGATGCTTACTAAGTTGTCAGAAGAAGATCTTTGGTCTTTGTTAGGTGGAACAGAATCAAAATTCTAGATTTTCTAGAATTTTTTTGTGACGAAATCGTCATTTCAAAATTTTGAAATTATAGTATAATATAAGCTATGAGGTGGTAATATGACCAAGATATTGCTCGTCGAAGACGATGATAGTATTCGTTTAGGGTTGCGATATTATCTAGAACAAGAGTCTTATCAAGTGTTTGAAAGCAGCACGGTTTTAGAAGCGAGCAAAGCAGTAGAAAATGATGCAGAGATCGATTTGATTTTACTGGATTTGAACTTACCGGATGGAAACGGCTTTGATTTATTTCGAACAATTAAGGAAAAACATGATATTCCGGTGATCTTTTTGACAGCAAATGATCTTGAAGTATCGATTGTCATGGGACTCGATATGGGTGCAGACGATTATATTACAAAGCCATTTAAGGCACGAGAACTTATCTCTCGGATGAAAGCGGTATTGCGTCGAGTGAAGGGAAAGCAAAATAGTAATGTGATTCAAATTCAAGATCTTACAATCGATTTAGAACAGGCGAAAGTATTAAAAAATGGAATCGATGTCATGTTGACAGCGTTAGAATATAAAATTTTACTAATTCTTGCTTTAAATCCAAATACGGTATTTACACGTGAGAAGATTTTGGCGGATATTTGGGATGTGAACGAGGCCTATGTCAATGATAATACATTGACTGTATATATTAAAAGAATTCGTGAAAAGATCGAAGATGATCCAATGCATCCTAAAATCATATTAACGGTAAGAGGTGTTGGATATAAAGTAGGTGATTTATGTTAGAAAGTAAGTATTTTCATCGGCTAGTATTCGTTTTTTTAGCGTGTGTTTTTTTGACGACATGCATTATGCTCTTTTGGACAAGACAACATTATCGCATGTATGAACAAGCGCTAATTGATGCGCATGCATCTTTGACAGGTGCTATTTTATCACGTCATCCGGAATTAGAAGAAGACGTCGTCGACTCCATTTTGAGCGATGAAGATCATAAGGAATCTGGCATGAAAATATTAGAAAAGTATGGTCTAGGGGATACGGAAGTTTATTATCGCATTCGTGACTTGCGTGCATTAGAAGAAAAGATGGAAATAGATACGATATGGATGGTGTTGATTTCGTTTGGAATTGTTTCTTTCGTCTTTTTCTTTTATATCGTGAGAGAACATAAGAAAGTAAAAGAGTTAAATCGGTATATGAATCGAATTTTAAATGGTGATTATAGTTTGGATATCCGCGATTACGAAGAAGGGGAAATGAGTCATTTAAAAAACGAAATATATAAAATGACAGTTCTTTTGAAAGAAAAGTCAGATGGTGCGATGAAAGATAAATTAGCATTAGAAGAAACACTGTCAGATATATCTCATCAGATCAAAACACCACTTACGAGCATGTATGTGATGAACGATTTACTTTCTGATTCCGATATGGACCTTAATACGAGACAAGAATTTTTAAGTAAGAATAGAAAACAATTGGAACGGATTGAGTGGCTCGTATCTTCTCTTTTAAAATTATCTCGAATGGAAAGTGGTATGATTCAAATGAAGCATCATCGGATTAACGTAAAAAAACTTGTTTCTTCATCGATTGATCCGCTACGCATTCCGATTGAATTAAAGAATCAAAAGTTAGTGATCGATATCAAGAAAAATTTATTTATCATAGGAGATGAAGCGTGGCTTACGGAAGCATTGGTTAACATTTTAAAAAATGCACATGAACATACGGATGAGGGAGGAACGATTACGATTTGTGCAAACAATAATCCGATTTATAAAGAAATCGTAATCACAGATAATGGTTGTGGGATCGATAAAGAAGATCTTCCACATCTATTTGAACGTTTTTACAAAGCGAAGACAAGTAAAAGTGATAGTGTTGGAATAGGACTGCATTTAGCAGAAAAGATCGTAAAATCGATGCAGGGAGAGATTTTAGTAGAAAGTGAAGTTTTAAAAGGAACGACATTTCGATTGCGCTTTTATAAATAGGAGAAAGAAAACAGGTGTTTGTTTTCTTTCTTATAGTATAATGAAGTTGATAGAAAGTGACAAAATTGTAATCGAAGAAGTCACTCTAAAGTCATATCATTACAGTATGATGGTAATGAGGTGAAACAGATGAAAAGAAAAGAACGACTTGCGTATGCCAATATTGCTTTTCTCATTGTTGTGGGGCTTATTTTGGTGATGTTGGGATTTTATATATGCTTGAATGGAGCTTTTATCAATTGAGATTTCATTAGAAAGGAAAATGAATATGGAAATATTAAAAGTAGAAAATTTATGTAAAAATTATGGAAAAGGGGAGACGTTAGTACGAGCTTTGGATCATGTGTCTTTTTCCGTGAATAAGGGTGAGTTTGTTGCGATCGTAGGTGCGAGTGGTAGTGGGAAAAGTACACTTCTTCATATTTTAGGAGGCGTTGATCGTCCAACGAGCGGAAAAGTGTATGTCGATGGAGAAGATGTATATAGACTAAATGAAAATGCGCTTGCGATTTTCAGAAGGAGACAAGTGGGACTTATTTATCAATTTTATAATTTAATCCCTGTTTTAAATGTAGAGGAAAATATGACGCTTCCAATTTTATTAGATCGTAAGAAAATAGATCAAACGTATTTAAATGAGTTGATCGAAACTTTGAATTTAAAAGATCGCGTGAATCATTTACCAAATGAATTATCTGGGGGACAACAACAAAGAGTATCGATCGGTCGTGCTTTGATGAATCGTCCTACGTTGTTACTCGCGGATGAGCCGACGGGGAATTTGGATAGCAAGGCAGGAAAAGAGATTATCGAGTTGTTAAAACTTTCGAATAAAAAATATCATCAGACAATTATTATGATTACACACGATCATAATTTAGCGCTCCATGCAGATCGTATTATTACAATCGATGATGGTAAGATTGTAAATGATGAGAAGGTTCGCGCATGAATGTTTTAAATAAATTAACGATTAAACATTTACAGATGAACCGGAAAAGAACCACAGTAACGATCATTGGTGTCATATTATCGGCGGCATTGATGGTAGGTATTGGTCTTTTATTCTCGACTGTTCGTGAAAATTCCATCCAAACGGCAATTCAGTCGAGCGGTTCGCATCATGTCGTGATCAGCAATGTCGCATTAGATCAAAAAGAGCAACTAGAAAAAAACGGAAAGATCAAAACAGTGTGGATGCGTCAGATGATTGGATTTAGTAAGATAGAAAATGCCCAAGAAGATTATCGACCATATTTTTACGTATCAGGCCTTTCGGATTCTTATTTAAAAGAATTGAAAGTAAAAGAGGGTAGACTTCCACAAGCGAATGATGAGATAGTTTTAGCAAGTGGAGATGAAGTTTTAAAAGACTATCATATTGGAGATCAAATTACTATGGATATAGGTGATCGGAAGATCGATGGAGAAACGATTACTAGTAATACATCGTACTCTCAAAAGGAAACGTTTACGCCGAGCTTAGAGAGGACTTATACGATTGTTGGTGTTGTAGAACCTTTACTGCTTGAGGCAAGAAGTGGGGCAGGGCAACCTGTTTATACCAAAATCGACTATGATTCTGGGCGCTCGTTGGACGCAATTATCACGTATTATTCGGTAGATAATGTATATGAAAAAACGAGAGATATCGCTCTAAACCTTGGTTTTAAGGAAAAGTCAGAAGGAAATTTCTCTTATTTTGAGGAAGTTTCTTATAACGAGTATTTACTTAGTATGTATGGTCAATCGCAATACGGAAATGTGTTAGAGGGAATGTACGGGCTGATTGTCATTATTTTAACTTTGATATCTGTCGCTTGTATTATTGTGATATATAATTCATTTGCTATTTCCGTAATGGAAAGAAAAAAACAATTTGGGCTTTTTGCAAGTATCGGAGCAACGAAGAAGCAAATTCGTCATACTGTATTTTTCGAAGCATTCTTTATTGGAATAATTGGAATTCTATTAGGAGTATTAGGTGGATATATAGGTATTTGGTGTGTAGTTGAAATCATCAATGCACTTTTACCTAATGCATTTTCAGTTCCGCTTGTGTTATCTACGTATTTGCCACTCGTTTTAATTCCAATTGGATTTATGATTGCCGTCATCTTGCTTTCGGCTTATCTTCCAGCACGTAAAGCAGGAAAGGTAACTCCAATCGAAGCGATCCGACAAAATGATGACATTAAAATTAGCGGACGAAAAGTAAAAACTCCAAAATGGGTTCGCAAATTGTTTGGTGTCGAAGGGGAAATCGCATTAAAGAATATGAAACGTAGCAAAAAGAAATATCGTATTACAATTGTATCTTTATTTATTAGCATCGTTCTATTTGTTTCTTTCTCGGCTTTATTGGACTATGGAATTGTGGGAAGTTCTTCTTACTTTAACGATCGAGATTACGATATAACACTTTTTATTACGGATCAGCAAACCGAGAAGATAGAAGATTATATTGATTCTTTAAAGAAAGAAGAGGAAGTAGAGAAAATCAGTTATTTCCAAAATTATTATTTCGAGGCTGAACCACTGCAGAAGGAAGATTACGATCCAGAAATATACCGTATTTTTAAATCTTATTTGAATATGGATGGTTCAGATATCGGAATGGTACGCGTGTATGGGCTTGAGAAAAGTGCATATGAAGCATATAAGAAATCATTGGGACTTACATCGGACCGGCCGATATTAGTTGATATCACAAATCGAATTTACTATGATGAGAATTTAGATAGAAAAACATATCACGGTCCAATTTACAATAAGAAAAACGTGACGAGTCTGGCATTATGGAAATATGTCGCAAGTGATGAGACATATAACATGGAAGATCCAAGTGCAAATTATAAGAAAGATGGTTATATTCTCGAAAATTTATATTACGCGGATCAAACGCCATTTGGAGTTCCGGAAGATGATACCATGTCTTCACCACTTGTGATCGTTTCTCCAGAAATGTACGATGACATTGTAAGCCATCTATCTAACGAGGATACTGAAAGTGTAATGTCTACTGCTTATGAAATTTCTATTAAAGCATCAACATATCAAGAACTCGACAAGAAATTTGAAAAAGAGGAGGAAGAAGGAACTCGATTTGAATTTTTCTCTTATAATAATATTGCAGAAAGTATGAAGATGCAGAGGAATCTGATTCTCGTGTTGAAAATCCTACTTTATGGATTTATTGGACTTGTAACATTGATTGGCGTTACGAGTGTATTTAATACGATCAACACAAATATCATGCTGCGAAGAAAAGAATTTGCAATGTTGCGAAGTATGGGACTTACTCCAGGTGGATTTAATCGAATTTTATGCTTTGAAAGTTTGTTCTTTGGACTGAAATCACTGTGTTATGGATATATCGCTTCTTTGATCATTGTATATTTACTTCATACACAAATTATCAATATCGTCAATCTTGGAGGAATGATGATCCCATGGAAAGCGATGGTTTATGCAGCAATTGGAGTTTTCTTAATCGTGTTGTTATCGATGTTTTATGCATCTAAAAAAATTAGAAAAGAAAATATTTTAGATGCAATTCGAGATGAGAATATTTAAATAAAAAAAGGGCATCTTAATGAAGTGATACAATAAATGTAGACAGTCTAAAAAAGACTCAGTCTACATTTTTTTTTGTTATTATAAATAAGAAGGAGGCTATTTTATGAAATTTAAAAAAAATGTGATATAATACGGCTGGTGATGTTATGAGGTTAGATAAGCGTTTGGTGTTTCGAAAATCTTTCGTCAGAAAATTTGGAAAAGTACTTCTTGTACTGTTCTTGGGGATGTTATTACTATTTTGCTATAGAATGTTTCCAAAGACGGAATATAGGACTGATGATGTCGTTACGGTTTTAAAAGATAATAAACATTATAGTATGCATCTTTCTTATCCGATCAGTCATCATCGCAAAGTAGACTCCGAGATAAAAAAATATATTAAAGATGAGATGGATCAATTTCTGGATACTGTCGATAAAGATCAAAAGCAAAAACAACGTTTGGAAATCACATATCGAATGTATACTTATCAATCTGTGAAAACAATTCTCTTTACTTCGCAAGCGAAAGTAACTTCTTTACATTACGATGATAAAAATGGTACTTTACTTAGTTATTCCGACTTTTTAAATACAGATCAAAAGAGTTTTGGTAAAATAAAACAAACTATCAAGTCGATGTTGCTACAGGAATTATTCCGACAACAAATATTGGTTGATCAAGAGAAGGTTAACCAGAAATTAGAAAAGTTGGAACTTTCCGAGCTTCAATTTGTATTTCATGAAAATGGCGTTACGTTTTTCTTTGGAAAGGAATTCTTAAAGGAAATAAATGAACCAATTCAAATTACATTGTCATATGCTAAAATGTGGTTTTATATTCAAACGAAGCAAGTTCGAAAAGAAGATCGACCGACGGAGGAAGAATTAGAATATGTAAAAATAGGACTTCCGGATGTCGAAGGAAAAAAATTAGTTGCACTTACTTTTGATGATGGTCCAGGTGGAAAGACGACGACAGCATTGTTAGATGGATTAAAGGTGAGAAATGCTAGAGTGACATTTTTCCAATTGGGGACGAGAGCTGAACGTTTTCCGGAATTGGTCGCTCGTGCGAGTCGTGAAGGACACGAAATCGGTAGTCATACGTATGATCACCAAAATCTAAAAAAATTATCTTCGGAAGGTGTTCAATTTGAAATCGTTACGACAAATCAGATTATTAGTAGTGCGACGGGTGGATCTGTCGGATTACTTAGACCGCCATATGGCAGTTATGATGCCCGAGTAAAATCAGCTGGGATGCCGATTGTTTTATGGAATGTAGATACGTTAGATTGGAAATTAAAAAATAAAGATGCGATCCTTACACGTATGAAAGAAACAGTAAAAGATGGAGACATTATCTTGATGCACGATATTTATCAAACGAGTGTCGATGCAGCATTAGAGTTTATCGATTATGCATGGGGACAAGGTTTTGAATTTGTAACTGTCTCTGAACTTGCGATGCTGCGAGAGATAGAGTTAAACCCTGGAGAAGTATACTACTCATTGAAAGCGAACTAATTCGCTTTTTTTAATAAATGGTTCATAAACGAAGAATGCTATGATATAATGATATTAGGATGTGATTATAAATGAGAGTGATCATTAGTGCTGGAGGAACAGGTGGACATATCTATCCGGCTCTTGCTATTATCAATAAAATTAAAGAAAAAGAGCCTGATAGTGAGATCTTATACATAGGTACTCATAATCGAATGGAGAAGGATATCGTTCCAAAGCAGGGAATCCCTTTTGAAACAATCGAAATATATGGAGTATATCGCAAGAAGATATACAAGAATGTTAAGACACTTTATTGCATGATAAAAAGTTATCAAAAATGTAAGAAAATTATGCGAGAATTTCGTCCGGATGTCGTGATCGGTGTCGGTGGATATGTAACGGCACCTGTATTAAAAGCGGCAAAGAAATATCATATTCCGACGTTTATTCACGAACAGAATAGCGTCCCGGGAGCTTCCAATCAGTATTTGATGAAGTTTGTCGATAAAATAGGTGTATCTTTCAAGTCCAGCATTGATTACTTTCCGAAAGAAAAAACCGTTTATACTGGAAATCCTTGCAGTGAAGATGCATTGAAGCAACCTGCGATGAAAAAGATAGATCTAGGATTGAGCGAACATAAAAAACTCGTTTTGATCGTCATGGGTTCTTTAGGTTCTTCCAAAGTAAATGAGATGATGATGGATAGTTTTTCTCTGTTTGCACGGAAAGACTATCAATTACTATTTGTAACTGGGAAAGATAGTTATGAGGAAATTGCTAAAAAAGAGTTTCCAGAAAATGTTAAAGTAGTTCCATACGTAGAAGGCATGCCTCGTGTGATGAAAAAAACAGATGTCATGATCTCTCGTGCCGGAGCTTCTACTTTAAGTGAAATAATTGCGCTGGAAGTACCTTCTATCTTGATACCGAGTCCTTATGTGCCAAACAATCATCAGTATAAAAATGCGATGGGGTTGGTAGAGGCACATGCGGCAGATATTCTAGAAGAAAAAGACTTTACAAAAGAATTGTTGGTAGAAAAAGTTGATAATTTGATGAAGGCGAGTACTCGCGTCGAGATGAAGCAAAATTTGCGCAAATTGCAGGTACCTGATAGTGCCGAGAAAATTTACGATTGCATCAGAGAGTTAATAGGTGAGGCATATGAAGATAGAACTTGAAAAAATCAATTGTGGGAAAGTATTAGAAAACTGTAGTTTAAAACAGTATACGACTTATCGTGCAGGTGGAATTGCCGATTATATCGTGTTTCCGGAATCGATAGAACAATTAAAGAATTTAATGCAGTATCTAAAAGAAAAAAAGATCAAGCATAAAGTGGTAGGATATGGATCCAATTTGCTTTTTTCCGATGATGGATACCAGGGTGTTTTAATCAGACTGGATGCGTTACATACATGCGAATTTTATGGAACTAAAGTTGTAGTTGGTGCTGGGTATCCTCTTATGAAACTCGCGATCAAAGCTGCTAAGTTAGGACTGACTGGATTAGAGTTTGCAGCAGGAATACCTGGGACGATCGGTGGAGCGATCTACATGAATGCGGGAGCGTATAAAAGTGATATGGGATATATCGTAAGTGAAATCAAAGTGTTAACACCGGAACTTACGGTGGAAACGATGTATAATCGAGAGTTAGAGTTTCACTATCGTACTTCTTTTTTACAGACGCATCCTGGATACATTTGTTTAGAAGCAACATTGATTTTAACGAAGGGAACGGAGGCCGCAATCCACAGTGTCATGGAAGATAGAAAAAAAAGAAGATTGATGACTCAACCTTTAGAATATCCTTCTGCAGGCAGTGTGTTTCGAAATCCGGAAGGAATCGCAGCTGGAAAATTGATTGAAGACTGTGGTCTTAAGGGAATGAGAATTGGCGGGGCAGAAGTCAGTCGGAAACATGCCAATTTCATTATCAATGTCGATCATGCGAATGCGAATGATATCCGTAAATTGATTCTGACTGTTCAGGATACAGTTTGGAAGAAGAAAAAAATTAAACTAAAATGCGAGCAAGAATTCGTAGACTAATTCTTGTTTTTTTTAGATATCCTTTTTGAAACAAATATGATATAATGAAAAAGAATAAGGAGGATCGGTATGGCGAAGCAAAAAGAGAAACAAAGCACTTCTACAAAGCAGTCGAAAAAGCGCACTAAGAAAAATAAGCACCAGAAAAAACACGTGAAGATTCGTTATGGTCGTATCGTCATTGCCCTTTTAATCCTTCTTTGTGTCGGGATCATTTTATATCACACACTCGATCTATCGATCCGCAATATCTATGTAAAAAACAATCATGTTTTAACAGATCAACAAGTAATAGAACGTGCACAGTTGGAAGATTATCCATCGACTTTTGAAGAGCTTTCCTTTTTTATCGAAAGTCGTCTAGAAGATGATATTATGATTAAAAGTGCGCATGTGGAAAAAGATGGACTATTCTCAGTTACGATTACGGTCGAAGAGAATAGGCCCCTATTTTACGATGTCAACAAAAACAAAGTTATTTTATTAGATGGACAGACGACGGATGGTAATTATGTCGTTCCGACGTTAATCAATTACACGCCGGATAAACTATATCAAAAATTACAGAAGAAGTTAGCTGAACTCGATATGGTAATCTTGAGTCGTATTTCAGAAATAGAGTATAATCCCAACGAAGTAGATCAGAGTAGATTTTTACTATCGATGACAGATGGTAACTATGTGTATCTATCTTTAAATCAGTTTCAAAAAATTAACAGCTATCTAGATATTATGAAGACATTTCAAAATAAAAAAGGAATTTTATATCTAGACTCTGGTGAATATTTTAGAATCCTTGAAAATTAGTTCGAAATGAACTTTTTTCTTTTACATTTCATAAAAAATATAGTATAATATGTGTTAGATTGTAGGAGATGGTGATATGAAGCACATTTATTCTAGCATCGATATTGGATCAGATACCATTAAACTTGTCGTATGCGAACTATATAAGAATAAGTTAAACTTACTAGCAGCATCTTCTGTTAAATCAAAAGGAATCAAAAAGGGACTAATTACTGATTTAGAAGAAGCAGGACGTTCTGTGAAACAGGCATTTACTGAAGTTGAGGAAATGCTTGGTATTCAAATCAAAAAAGTAATCGCTTCCATCCCGAGCTACCAAGTAGAATTTACGATGGTAACAGGAGAGGTTAATATTGAACAATATGTCGACGAAGATGTGATGGATGCGAAACCGGTCGATGGTACAATCACAGGGGAAGATATCACGAGAGTCCTTCAAGTAGCGATGGAATCTAAGGAGAAGACGAATCAGGAGATCGTAACGATTCTTCCAATCGATTTTAAAGTGGATGATAGCAAAGTGGTGAAGGATCCGAAAGGACTTACTGCAAAAACGTTATCTGCTCGTGGTATTTTGGTAACGACGCCAAAGAAAAACATGTATTCTGTCGTAGGACTTTTAGATCGTATTGGAATTGAGGTTGTCGATGTATCGATCAATCCGATCGGAGATAGTTTCGCATTCAAAGATAAGAAAATGGATGAATCTGTGGGTGCTATTATCAATATTGGAAGCGAAGTGACATCGGTATCTTTATATAACAAAGGAATTATCGTAAAAAACCATTTGATTGGACTCGGTGGTAGAAATATCGATAACGATATTTCGTACATGTACAGGCTAGATCATAGTACAGCAGTCCATTTAAAGGAAAAATGTGCATTAGCTCATAAATTACACGCAAATTCTAGTGAGGTTTATGATGTTATAAACACATATGGAGAGACGATTAAGATCAATCAATATGAACTATCTGAAGTTGTCATGTCACGTTTGGAAGAGATTTTATCGCTTGCCAAAAAAGAAATTCAATCTCTTACGAATCGTCATTTAGATTACACGATCATTACGGGTGGTGTGAGCAATATGACAAACTTTGGCTATATTGCCGATGATGTCTTTGGGAAAGGAACGACTGTTGGAAATGTAAAATTAGTAGGAATTCGAAATAATCGATATGCTTCTGCCGTAGGAAATATAGTTTATTTCGTAAATAAGTTGAAATTAAGAGGTCAAAGTTATACAATGGTAAGTAGAGAGGACCAAGAAGAATTATCAACAATATCGAGAAATTTAATCAATGTATCAAACGAATCAATGTTAGGTAAAGTATTTGGGTACTTTTTCAGCGAATAAGGAGGAAGAAAATGTTTGACTTAGAAATGGATCAATTAGCAAAAATTAAAGTCATTGGTGTTGGTGGTGGAGGAAATAACGCCGTTAACAGAATGATTGAATCAGGAGTAAAAGGGGTTGACTTCATTGTTGCCAATACAGACTTACAAGTTTTAAACAACTCAAAAGCTGAGGTGAAAATTCAAATTGGTGCGGAACTTACCAATGGATTAGGTGCAGGAGCAAATCCACAAATTGGAAAAGAAGCTGCACTCGAGACAAAACAAGAGATCGAAGCTGCACTAGAGGGTGCTGACATGGTATTCATCACTTGTGGTATGGGTGGTGGAACAGGAACTGGAGCTGCGCCAGTTATCGCTGAAATCTCACAAGAGATGGGAGCTCTTACAGTAGGAATCGTAACGAAACCATTCTCATTCGAAGGTAAGAAACGTATGGATCAAGCACTTTCAGGATTGGAAGAATTAAAGAAACACGTCGATACTTTAATCGTAATTCCAAACGACCGTTTGAGAGAGATTATCGACAAATCTACACCACTTGTAGATTCATTTAGAGAAGTAGATAATGTATTGAGACGAGGAGTACAATCTATCTCAGACTTGATCGCAGTCGCAGGACTTATCAACCTTGACTTTGCCGATGTAAAAGCCGTTATGGAAAATCGTGGAAATGCGCTTATCGGAATCGGTATGGGTGTTGGAGAAGATAGAGCTGCAGAAGCTGCACGTCAAGCAGTATCTAGCCCACTTTTAGAAACAAGTATCAGTGGTGCAACAGATGCAATTATCAACGTTACGGGTGGTTCTAACTTGACATTATTCGAAGTAGAAGAGGCAGCAGATGTAATCCGTACTAGCGCGAATACAGATATCAATACGATCTTCGGAGCTGTCATCAATGAAAATTTGAATGATGAAATTATCGTAACTGTTATTGCAACGGGATTCGAGGAAGAAAAAGAACCTTTATACCATTCTTATGGAAATAAAGATAATACTGTAGAAACAGATACAACAGATGAAGAACCAGCAGGAAGTGAGATCGATATTCCATCTTTCTTAAGAAAAAGAGGATTCTAAGATAGCAAGCGCTATCTTTTTTTAGGAGGAATTTATGATTGTCGATTTGAAAGAATATCCAGCTTGGCTAGAAGAATACTGCACATTATGTGCGAAAGAATGGAGTACGGAAAAAGATCCTTTGAAATTAGAACAAAAGATTCAAAACAAAGTAAAACGTATTCAAACGAATGAGAACGACCAATTGATCGTCGCATTAGGATATATTGAAGATCATACATTGATCGGT
This sequence comes from uncultured Bacilli bacterium, assembly GCA_944331895.1. Taxonomy (GTDB): domain Bacteria; phylum Bacillota_I; class Bacilli_A; order RF39; family UBA660; genus Fimihabitans. The sequence goes on along the minus strand of CALVIX010000002.1, from coordinate 146,781 downwards.
TTCATCTCTCTATTTCATTACGATGGCGATGAGAGAAGAGATTTGACACCGTGGTATGCAACGATGTATGTCAAGGAAGAATATAGAGGACGTGGGTATTCTAAAAAACTCCATCAGGCAATTCTAGAAGAAGCAAAAAGAAGAGGATATCATAGTGTTTATTTGAAGAGTGATTTAGAAAACTACTATGAAAAATTTGGTGCTACATTCATGGAAGTTTTAAAAAATGAAGAAAGATTGTATCAGATCAAGTTATAGGGGGATTATATGAAAAAAGAAATTGGTGTATTGATATACAATGATCAACATGACATACTAATACAGAAAAGAAGTGCGAACAAAAGAAGTTATCCTAATCGATGGGCATTACTTCATGGTCATGTAGAAGCAGGAGAGACTGTGGAAGTTGCTGCAGTAAGAGAATGTAAGGAAGAACTTGGAATCGAAGTAGAGCTGAGTGAACTCCATCCTTTTACGACAATCGAGAATTCGGAAACACATGCAACGTATTATTTTTATGTTCGATGCAATAAAAATGAAGCAGATTTTATACTTCAGGAAGAGGAACTCTCTCAAGTAAAATGGTGTTCTATCAACGACGTAATCGACATGATAAAAAATCATGGAGAGACTATTGTTTATAAGGAAGACAAGATAGAATTATTTCAAAGTTTTCAAAAGAAATTGGAACAATTAAAATAACTGAAAAGACACAAACGTGTCTTTTTCATATAAAAAATAGCATTAGTGATTTTTACTCGCCAATACTATTTGACAAAGAAACAAAATATTGAAAGTGACAGTATATGAAGATATTAAAACTGAAGTGGAAATGAGTTAAACTTTGAGGGCACAATAAGATAATTGTGCTCCTTACTAAATATAATAAACACATCGTTTAATATTATCATAAAATTTTTGGTATTGAAAAGTAGAATGAGTTTTTACAAATGAATTTAAAATATAAACATCCTCATTAATATTATTGTAATATTCTAGGAATACTATCATTATAAGTAATAACTAAACTGTGTAGTGCTCTTGTCATAGCGACATATAATAATTTCATATCTAAAGTATTATTAATATCAAAATTATTTACATTATTAATAATAACTGCATCAAATTCCAATCCTTTACACAAATGACAAGAAATAGTACAAATACCATTGATATTTTCCACAGATCTATCACTAATGTTAGTAAGATTAATATTGTTTTTTAATTTTAAATATAAGGTGTTAGATGTTTCTGCATCTTTTGATATGATTGCAATATTTTTTTTACCATCTGCCATTAGTTCATTTATTAAAGGTATAAATTCTTCTGTTTTTAAAACTTTTTTATAAGTAACTTCATTACCATGTCTAATTACTGCAGAGGCTTCCGGAAGATTTAAATATTTATTAATTTTATTTGCTTCATTCATTATTTCGATAGTTGTTCTATAACTTTTATTTAAATATTTTATATCTATTGTTTTAAAAACGTTGTTTTTTATACTTTCCCAATTATCTAAACTTCTATATGCATATATAGATTGTGCTATATCTCCATATATGCTAAAACTGGCTTTTGGAAAAATTTTTTGAAGAGCTATAAATGAAAAAGTATTATAGTCTTGTGCTTCATCAATAACTATATGTCTATACTTATCAAAATTTTTATATCCATTAATCTTATATTCAATATAAATCAATGCTGGTAGATCTTCATATTTTAAGATGTTGTCGATATTTTGTAATAATATTTTATTGTCAGTATATTTATTCATGTTGTTTTTTATGTCATCATAGATAACTGTACTTTTTTTAAACATTAGTTTAAAGTGGTTTTTAATTATTGAGTTAATATTAGATTGAAACTTGTTTATCATGTTAGTTCTCATTTTTCTACATTCTAATAAATCAGATCCGTTTTCGATTTTTAGATCAATATGTTTGTTTATTTTAGATAAAATAGTTTCTTTATTGTTTTCACAAAATTTTGATAACAGGTTTATTAATCTATTTATTGCACTTTTTAAGTCATCATAATCACGCTTTAAGACTTCTTCCCAGTATTGTTCTATAGTGGTTGGATCAATTACAACGAAATCATAAATTGTAATCGGTTTATAATTAATATTATTAGTAAAATAATCTTTAAAGTATGCATCAATTATATTTTTATATTCTAAATCGGTCTTGATTTTCGGAAGTTCATTTTTATATCCATTTAAATATTTTTTTATTATCTCATTTTCGTTTTGTAGATTTAATTTTTGATTTATAAAAGTTTCAGCTAGTTCCACCAAATCATATTGTGCTACATCATTAACATCTAACTCTGGTAACATATCAGATATATAATTAACAAAAAATTTGTTTGGACCGATAACCATATATTGATCATTATGAATGAGATTACGGTAGTTGTAAGCCAAGTAAGCTATTCGGTGTAAAGCTACAGTTGTTTTACCTGATCCAGCAACTCCCTGAATAATCAAATTTTTAGAAAACTCACTTCTAATTATATCATTTTGCTCTTCTTGAATTGTTGCAACAATATTTTTTGTTCTAGCATCGGCATTAACGCTCAAATATGGCTTTAACAGGTCATCATTACTAACTGTATCAACATCAAAGAAATCAATTAATTGTTTGTTTTCAATATTATATTGTCTTTTAAGTTTTAAATTTCCGTTTATGATGTCATCATTGACTTTATATGAAGTTTTTCCTATTGCAGAATCATAATATAAAGAAGAAATAGGAGCACGCCAATCAACAACAATTATCTCATTATCATAATTAGATACTCCAACTTTTCCAATATAACATATATCCTTTAGCCCATTTTCATTATCAAAGTCAATTCTAGCAAAGTAAGGCTTGTCAACATTTACTTCTAACGAGTAAAGTCTATTTTTTAAATTATGTTCTCTTTCTTTTGCCTCGTCTTGATTATAAAGTTTGTATATGTTTTTGAGTTCTAATTTTGTATCATTGATATATTCCTCATATTTTTCTAAAATGTCTTTAAGTTTTAATTTTTCAAATTCCATTTGACTCATATAAACCACCGTTTATTATTATATCATTTCCTCATCTTTTCCTAAAGTGTTTATAACGATTTAACAACATGTTATTGACATTTTTTTCCAATAGTGATAGTATAGCGAGAAATTAAAGTGGTAGCAATCTAGTAATAAATATCTATAACATTATTGTGTAAAAAGTAAAGATTTGGAGAGGTGATTTAATGATAATGGGAATAACGGGACTAGCTGGCTCAGGGAAAACAGAAGTATCAAAATTTTTGAGTAATAAGTATGGCTTTAAACATATAGAGGTAGACAAAATAGTTGAATCTTATATTAAGGAAGGCAAATTGAGTAAAATTAGTCAGTATTTAAGTGATAATTTTGGCGTAAATGTAAATCAAGATATAGATATTGTTGAATCTTTTTTTAAAAATTCAATTGAAGCATATCTTATGGATACTAACTTTAAAAGAGAAATAGATAACATCATTTTAACTGAGATAAATAAAAATCCACAGCAAAATGTAATTATTGATTGGCTTTTTTTAGAACAATCAGCACTATTTAAAAAGTGTAATATTCTTATAAAAACAGAAGCAGACTATGATTTGCGAAAAAAAAGGTATATTGAAAGAAATGGTTCTATCAATATGAACAAATTTTGTAATATAGACAATGTTTTTGACGATAACTTAAAGGGCGAATATCATAAAATATTAGATACTAATCACGTATGGCAAGAGGAGATTACGAATTTTATAAACCTAAATGCATTTGGAAAAAATAAAATTTCTGTAATAGTTCCAGTATATAATGCTGAACAATTTTTAAATAGAAGTGTTGGTAGTATTCAAAAACAAAGTTATCAGAATTTGGAAATAATATTAGTTAACGATGGCTCTACAGATGATTCGCAAATTGTATGTGAAGAATTAGCAAAAAAAGATAACAGAATTAAAGTTGTTAATCAACCTAATGGTGGTTTGTCTAATGCTAGAAATACAGGTTTAAGTGTTGCAACAGGTGATTATGTAGGTTTTGTAGATGCCGACGATTATATTAGTAATAATATGTATTCTAGTTTGCTAAAAAATTCTTTAAATTATTCTGCGGATATTTCTTGTGGTCATGCATTTGTGCATTCAAGAGATGGTAGAATTGTAAATCTTTCTGATGAAGATAGAATTGTAACTACCCCAGTAACTCGTAAAGATATATTGGGTTCGCATTTAAATGGAATGATTACTACTGCAGTATGGGATAAATTATTTAAAAGAGAAGCGATTGACGAAATTAGATTTGATGAACATTTGTTTAATGAAGATGCAGGATTTATGTTAGAGGTGTGTTTAAATTCTAATAGTTTTGTTTGTGATTCTGAACAATATTATCATTATATAAAAAGAAGAGGAACATCATTGACAGGAAGAAAATTTGATAGTAGATTTTTTACAACAGAGGAATGGGGTCAAGAATCTTACAATAGAATTATGGCTCTGGGTGATGAGTACAAAGATGAAGCTGAAAAATTTTTATTCAATAGTTTAGCACATGTATTAAAAACTTATATGAGAGATTATAAGTCTGGTATATTAGATAATTATTATTTTGATGAAATGCAAAATCTAGTAAATAAAATAATAAAAGTTTTATTTGAAGCTGATGATGTTAGCAAATTTAAAGATCTAGATAATGTGTTAGGAATAATTGAACAATTATTAAATGATAATATAATAATGCAAGAAAAATTACCAAGAATGGAACTCCCTTGTATAGGCATATTATGGAATTCATTAGAGGGTGATTTGATGACTGAGGCCATTCAAATGTTATCAACAAGAGCTACAATTGAAGATTTAACTTTTGTGGATCTAGGTTCAGAATATCGTCCATTTATAAATGAAATCTATTTATATAATAATGAAAAAATCGGTGTTACTGTTTTTAAAGCGAATGTATTAATAGATAGATATGATTCTAATACTATTGCAATCTTAAAAATGAACATAGACGTTTCTAATTTTGTACATTATAGTAAGAAAAAAGGATATATGTATAAAGAAATAGCAGAAATTAAAGATTGGATTAGAGGATACTTTATGAACAAGATTGATGAATATGCATTTGACAATGTGTTCCATTTGACTGTTGACATGGATGAATATGAATTCACTGATCAAGTATGCAAGAAATACGTACAAAAGGGACATCAATATTCTAAAGGGAGTTTAAATAAACGTGTACAAAAATAAATTGTATGATAATAATTTGTGCTATCCAAGTAAATTTCAGATTGAAAACATTGTAAGAAATTATTTGGGTGATGCTACAGTTGATTTTGCAATTGAGGAATTATACGTAGGGATGAAAAATATATTATATTTAATAAAAACTGACTACGAAATAATTGTTTTAAAAATTGCACCAACATATAATGAAACAATGTTAACTTTTGAAAATAATAATATTTCTTGGGAAGTAGAAATGTTAAAGTTAATGGAATGCTTAAATATACCATCACCTAAACTTTTATTATATGATGATTCAGGAACAATTAATAAAACGCCATATTTCTTTATGACTTATATTGAGGGAGAGCAGTTCCAAAATTTGAAAAAAAGTATGCAACCAGAAGTTGTGTCAAGAATAGAAGAAAAAATAGGAAAGATTTGTTCACAAATATGTTCGATTAAGGGTAATAAATTTTTCTTACCATGTTTGCCTGAAACTGAATTTGATAATAATTACGATTTTGTATACACCTTATTCAATATTCTTGTTAATAATGCAAATGAAAAGAATATCAAAATAAATGGTATAGATTACAAAAAACTACTTCAACTCATTTCATCATTCAAAAATGATTTAAACCAAGTTAATGAAATCAGTTTAACAAATGTGGATGCTTGGGAAGGTAACTTTATAATAAAAGACAATAATATAAGTGGAATTGTTGATTTTTCTGATTTATATTACTGTGATGAACTAATGACATTCTATTTTCATTCTATACACTCAGAAATAAGTTCTTCGTTTTTGAAAGGTTATGGTAAACCTTCACTAACAGAATCAGAACTGACTAGAACAATTATATATAGAGTATGGACTTTAATGAAGATGATCATAGAAAAAGAATACAAAGTATCAAATGAGTATTTGGATGAGTATGAATGGTTGTATAAGAAGTTCTATAGAGAAATAGGTAGATTGAAAAAACGAAAAGAATTAGTAAAAAAATAAAAGGAGAAAGGTATAAATGAGAAATGTAATTTTTGGAACAGGTAAATTTGCTAGTGAGGTAGCTAAAAAATTAGAATCATACAATATTAATATAGATGCATTTGTTAACAATAAAACAAATTTACCTACAGATGTTTATAATAATAAACCTGTTATTAATATAGATAATTTAGATTTTACTAATTCAGATTTTAATATTATTGTGGCAAAAAAGCCAATGTTTATGGGTAGTGCTATTGAATATCTAAAAAATAAAAATTTTCGAAATGCCTTTTTGATTAAAGAAGAAATATTTTTTAACAGCATAAGAGACATCGAAGATTTGAAGAATTATCTGTTACCAGTTGATTTTAGTGACAAAGCAATTTTAAACTATTTGGAAACAAACATAGTTGATAATTGTAATCTAAATTGTAAAGGTTGTGCGCATTTTTCAAATATTTGCAAACCATATTTTGTTACACCAGAAGATTTAGCCAAAGATTTATATATAATAAACAATTATTTTCACTTGTTATGTTTTAGATTACTTGGAGGAGAACCACTTATTCATCCAAAACTCGATGAAATTGTAAAAGTGGCACGAGCAATGTTGCCAAAAACAGAACTGGTTCTTGTAACAAACGGAGTATTAATACCAAAAATTAATCAAGAAATGATTGATTCATTACGTGACAATAATGTAATTATTTCAATTTCATTATACAAGCTAACAGAAAAATTACTTCCAAAAATACTTGAAAGATTAAATAAAGAAAATATAAAATATTTTATAAATGATGATTACTTTAAGAAACCAGAAGTTATAACACAATTTCATACAAGATTATCAACAGAAAAAAATAATGAAGGTGCTCAAGTGAGTCAGAATTGTGGAGGAAGATTTTGTAGGTTTTTGAGAAATGGTAAAATTTCTAAATGTTACTATCCATTATTAATTGATAATTTAAATGATTTATTTAATACTTATTTTATAATTAGTGATGACGACTTCATTGTATTATCAGAAATAACTAATGGATGGGAAGCAATAGAACAGTTAAATAATTCAATTCCATTTTGTGATTACTGTAGATCTAAAGAACAAAATTTTGAGTGGGAAAGAGCTAACAAGGATGTTGCTAAATTAGATGATTATGTGTTAAAATTGAAAAAGAAATAGACTAGGAGGAATGAATATGGAAAAAATAAGTCATTTGGGTTCATACGGGGTTATAATAAAAAACAATAAAGTCGTTTTAATAAAGAAAGCCAATGGGCCGTATAAAGGTAAATTAGATTTACCTGGAGGCACAATTGAGTTTGGAGAAACACCAGAACAAACATTATTAAGAGAAATGAAAGAAGAAGTGGGGATAGATGTGAAAAAGTGTTCTCTTTTTGATGGTAATTCTACGATAATAGAATGGGTACACCACGGAGAACCTCAACAGATTCATCATATTTGCTTTTTCTATAAAATAGAAGAATATAATAATGAGATAAAAAAGGAAATCGAAGTAACAGAGAATAATGACGATTCATTAGGTGCAGAGTTCTATGATATACATCAATTAAAAAAATCGGATTTATCTTCAATTACAATATTAGCACTTAAACAATTAGGATATAAACTAGATTAGTTATTAGTGCTTAATAATTAGGAGAATCAAATGAGTTTGATATTTATATTAGCACAAATATTGGCGTTAGTTGCTTGTGGATTGAATGTAATTAGTATGCAATGTAAGACAAGAAAAAATATACTTCTATTTTTCTTGTTAGGAAATATTGTGGGTGCGACAGGATTGTTGCTTTTAAAAGCATATGCTGGAGCATTAATACAATTTGTGTTTGGAATTCAAACATTAATTAATTATATATACGCAGTAAAAAATAAGAAAATTACGTGGGAATTAATTACATTTTATATTGCTTTATCTATCATTGCATCAATAATCACATTTAAGTCATGGATTGATATAATTCCGTTAATTAGTGCAATTTTGCATACAATCACGATTATACAAATTAACGAAAATAGAATTAGATTAATAAATTTAAGCAGCTTATTATTATGGATACCATATTATATAGTGTTTAATGCCTATGCTAATTTATTTACTAATCTTTGCATAGTGGTATCCAATGTTGTGTCTATAATCAGATATGATGTGAAAAAACGAAAAAAGAGTTATCGTGAAAATTTTTAATTTCATTATAGCTCTTTTATATTGAAATGATCACTCTATTTGTAATTCATAACTAAATATATTAAACAATTGTGGGAGTGTAAAATAAAGTGTGTAAGTTGAGAGTTTGGATTTAAAAATTCTTGTTTCAAAAACTGACACACTTTTTTGACATATCCCTACTTTTGTTTAGAAATGAAAGCGTTTAATTTTAATCATTTAAGTTTTTATAATAACGATTGGATTGAATTATTAATAAATGAACTTTCTGAATCTTATTTGCATTTTAAAATTAAGCCTGAAAAGGGGTATGCAATAACCTTAGAAAAAGAAGCCATTAATCATTACTAACACTGCCACCAGCAGTATCAATGTCAACGAAAACATTGAAATTGGGAGTGGTTGATTTAAATACTGATCAAACAACTCAAAATATTAACAATTTATTAAAAGTGGTAATGGATAATTTAAAATATAAAAGTGCCCAATCAAGTGATAATAATGAAACAAAAAAACTATTGAAGAAGCATAGAATACGAAAACACATTTACAATTACATTTAAACTTTATGAGATGACATTTGCTAGAAAATTCAACCATATAGTTGAGTTGCGATCATCATTTATCGTCTATATAAAGTTAAAGTTTGTAGAAGAAGCTGAAATAATTTCATTAAAAATTTCAAAAAAAGCGACACAAATCACTGTGTTCTTTTTTTATACTTAAAATGAGGTGAAAACATGAAAGTATACGTCGATCTAGTGTTCTTGCTAAACGTAATCTTTGATTTTTTAATCTTGCTTACGACATCTACGATTCTGCATCGAAGAGCGTCTTATAAGAGACTTTTTTTGGGCTCGATGGTTGGTGCCACTAGTATCTTCTTTCTCTTTTTAACGTTATCTTCATTTACATTATTTTTATTAAAAGTAATGATCAGCATTGGAATGTTGCTTGCGACGTTTGGGTATCATAATTTGAAACAGTTTGTAAGAGAGTTCGCATATCTTTACATGGTTAGTATTGTGATGGGTGGCTTTTTATACTTTTTAAATGTTCAATTTTCTTATCAACAAGAAGGTCTTGTTTTTTATCATCGTAGCTTTTCCATCAACATGATCTTTTTATTCATATTTTCGCCTATTATTTTATATACTTATGTAAAACAAGGTAAAAAGAGAGAAGAACTATACGATCAAATTCATCTAGTCCAGTTTCGCTATCGCGGGAAGACATATGCTTGGAATGGCTTTGTCGATACGGGAAATCATTTGAAAGATCCATACTTTCATCGCCCTGTCATATTGGTGGAAAAGGATAAGATTGAGGATACGGAGGGAAAGAAAATCTACATTCCCTATGATACAGCAAATCATCATGCGATGTTAGAATGTATTCCTATTACTTCTGTTACAGTGGATGGAATTCTCAAAAAAAGAAAGATATTGGTGGGGCTTCTAGAAGATAAGATTCATCTAGATGGAGTAGATTGTATTTTACAAACAAGTATATGGGAGGGATAAAATGTTAAGAAAAATAATGCAGTTTTTACATCGGTTATGGAGTGATGGTACAAGTTTGTTTTTTATTGGAAGTAGTGATAAACTACCAGAACCATTATCAAAAGAGGTTGAAACAGAATGCGTTTTAAAAGCACAAGATGGAGATATTGTCGCACGAGGTAAACTCATTGAACACAATCTAAGGTTGGTCGTATTTTTAGCAAAAAAGTATGAAAATACAGGAATTGATTTAGAGGATCTCGTCAGTATTGGGACAATTGGGCTCATCAAAGGTGTGAATACTTATCGATTAGATAAAAATATTAAATTAGCAACCTATGCTTCCAGATGTATCGATAATGAAATCCTCATGTTTTTACGAAAGAATAAAAAAAGACGTGGAGAAATTAGTTTCGAAGATAACCTATCTTTCGATTCCGAAGGAAATGAGCTACATTTAGAAGATGTTTTAGGGACAGATGCGGATATCGTAACGAAAGGAATCGAAGAAGCGACAGAGAAAGAACTGTTGTACCGAGAAATAGAAAAGTTGAGTGGTCGTGATAAACAGATTATGGTATTACGTTATGGCTTATTTGGACATAAAGATATGACGCAAAAGGATGTCGCACGCGTTTTAAATATTAGTCAATCGTATATTTCTAGAATTGAGAAAAAAGTGATTCGTAAATTAAAGAATTTAGTGAGGTTATGAAATGACCTCTTTTTGATTGCACTCTTGAAGAGATTTTATTTGTGTGTTAGAATTATTTTATATGATAGACAGGGTGGTTTTATGTTAACGTTTGATTTTAAAACTTATATGGGATCCGTAATTACAAAAGAGCAATTTAAAAAGTATTTACCGAGACTACAAAAGATTACGAATCACATGAATCGTAAATTAGAGATGCTAGATTGGCTAGAAATTTCAACTTCAATTTCGAAAGGAGAACTGGAAAGATTAAAATCATTAGCTCAATATACAAAATCACATTGCGATTTATTTATCGTAATTGGAATTGGTGGTTCTTACCTAGGAAGCAAAGCTGTAATCGATGCGATTCATCCATATTTTGGAAGTGATGGAATTCATCCGGAAGTGATCTATCTTGGGACTTCTTTATCATCTTCTTATATCAAAGATTTGATTGGATGGATCGGGGATAAAGATGTCATCGTCAACGTCATATCGAAATCGGGAAACACATTGGAACCTAATATTGCATTCACAATATTTCAAAAGTATTTGCGCCGTCGTTATGGAAAAGAAGAGCTAGAACATAGACTGATTATTACGACGGATGAATCATCTGGATCGCTATTAGAATTTGCTAAAAAACATCATTTAAATACACTTTCGATTCCTAAGAATATCGGTGGAAGATTTTCTATATTTACAGCAGCTGGGTTATTTCCTATGGCGGTTGCTGGAATTCAAATTGATTCACTATTAAAAGGAGCAAAACAAGGAAAGAATTATTTAAATGAAGCATATATGTATGCGATGGTAAGAGATATTTTGAGAAAAGAGGGTAGACAAGTAGAATCTTTTACTGTCTACGAACCAAAGCTTGCCTATTTTACCGAATGGTTAAAACAGTTGATGATGGAAACACAAGGTAAAAATAAGAAGGGACTACTTACGACGAGTGCGATCAATACGAGGGATTTACACTCTTTAGGACAATACTATCAAGAAGGGCCGGACAATCTCTTTGAAACTGTGATCGCCATTGAAAAAACGACGAAAGTAACAGTACCTCAGTACGAGAAAACACTAGACGAAATCAATTTGATTGCAGCAAAAGCGGTTGCTTCAGCACATAAAAAAGGAAATACACCAAGTAGTATGATTATCATGGATAAGTTAAACGAGAAAAATCTTGGAAGTTTGTGTTATTTCTTTATGATGAGTGCTGCAATTGGAGCGTATTTACTTGGAGTAGATCCATTTAATCAACCGGGTGTAGAAGTGTATAAGAAAGGAATTAAAAGAAGTTTAAAATGAAAAAATTAGGAATGATTGTACTAGTCTGTTTTAGTTTAATTATCTTTGTTGGATGTGGAAGTAAGGATGTTCGAAAAGATGAGAAGCAAGAGTTAACAGATGGAGAAAAATTTAAAAAAGAATATGAACAGTATAATAAGTATGTAGCTGATGATGGGACAAAGGAGTATCCTCAAGTGACGATCACAGAGGATAACAAGATCAAATATAGTTCTTTTAAAGAAATAAAAGAAGTGTTGAAAAATGAAACTGGTGTTGTATTTTTTGGAAACGCTAAGTCTGCTTGGACGAGAAATGTCGTTCCGATTTTGATTGAATCAGCAAAGGAAGTAGGAATTGATACGATTTATTATTACGATCATTACGGGGATCGAGACGAAAAACATTTAGATGAAAGTGGGAATATCGTCATCGATAAAGAAGGATCAAAAGAGTATCAAGAGCTGGTCACGATTTTATATTCTGAATTAGGCCCATATGAGGGATTAAATAACGACACGATCAAGAGAATTTATTATCCGACTGTCGTATTTGTTAGTGATGGACTCATTTTAGGAAGTCACATTGGTACAGTTGAGTCACAAACGGATCCTAAAATAAAGCTTTCTAGTAGTGAACAAGAAGAATTAAAAGAAATTTATACACACTATATGAAATTGATGCAAGAAAGATAACAACGTAAGTTGTTTTTTCTTATGGATGAATAAAAATTCTTTTTTTCCCCATTATGAATAAGAAGGAGGATGACATGGCACGTCACAAAGTAGAAATATGTGGCGTGAATACTGCGAATATTAAAGTACTGAGTAGTGAAGAACAAATGGAGTTATTCCGGAAGATGCAAGCAGGGGATCCATTTGCAAAAGATGAATTGATCAAGGGAAATTTAAAACTCGTATTATCCGTTTTACGTAAGTTTAACAATCGTGTCGATAATATGGACGATTTATTCCAGGTAGGATGTATTGGACTGATTAAAGCGATCGATCACTTTGATCTTTCTTTTGAAGTGAAATTTTCAACTTATAGTGTCCCGATGATTCTAGGAGAAATTAAACGTTATTTACGAGATAACAATAGTGTTAGAATCGCACGGAGTATTAAAGATACTGCATATAAAGCATTGAAAATAAAAGAGGAGATGACAAATCAAAAAGGAAGAGAACCCAGCGTATTGGAAATTAGTAAAGCGATGGGACTAACAGAGTATGAAGTAAGTCATGCTTTAGATGCTTTAAAAGAAACGGTAAGTATGTTTGAACCCATTTATAATGATGGAGGAGATACGATCTATTTAGAGGATCAACTGGAAGACAAAAAATTAGAACGATACCCAATCGAGACGAGAATCGCATTAACAGATGCTTTAGACAAATTGAAAGGAAAAGAAAAGTATGTTTTAGAACAACGTTATTTAGTTGGAAAGACACAAATGGAACTTGCAAGCGAGATCGGAATTAGTCAAGCACAGATTTCTCGCTTAGAAAAAAGTGGAATCGATCATATTAAGAAGATGATATTATAAGCAATGGTTATAAATGATGTAGTATTTATATCGTTTGAAAAAATGAACGAGTAGTAAAACAAGAAAATCAATCGTAAGATGGTTTTCTTTTTCATATATTAAAATAGGTGAGAATATGCGTTTATCTGATTTACAAAACAAAGATGTAATTAATGTGAACGATGGAAAGAAAATTGGAAATATTATCGATGTGATGATCGAAAATAGTACAGGTCGTTTGGAAAGCTTGATCGTCGAAAAATCTAAGTTTTTAATTTCCATGTTTTCAAATAAAGATGAGATCGAGATTCATTGGGAGCAAATAGAAAAAATAGGGGAAGATGTAATTTTAGTAAAAATGATTTTTTAATAGACTAAAGTATGGTATACTAAAAATAGGGGCGTGGTTGATATGAAACTTGCAATTGTAACAGTGATAATGGGAATCTTTTATCTAATTGTCTTGGGGCTTACAGGACAGGAAGTGTGGTTGAATTCTCTTATTTCAACGGCACTTGACTTTATACAGACACCTATTTTGGTAACGGTTATGAATGGAGTAAAATGGATTGCTTCTTTCGAGTGCTTATTGATTGCGACATTGTTTGCTACTTTTTACTTATACCGTAAAAAGAAAGAAAAATCTTTAACTTATTTTTTATGTTTTGTTCTCGTTGGTGGACTTGCAATGTTTTTCTTAAAAGAATACTATGTCGTTGGGCATCCGGAATTAAGTGATTTCTTACCGATTGCAGGTTTAGGATATTTAAATATCGATGCCCTATTTGGAACATTTTTCTATGGAATGGTATATCTATTGATGGATCATACGAACAAGTTAGAAAACATCATAAAGAAAGTTTGCATCATATTTATTATCATTGTAGGAATTGCTAATTTTTATTTGAAAGTAAGTTATTTTAGTGATATCTTACTCGGGTATTTACTTGGTTTATTTTTATGTTGGGTTTTTGCAAAAGTCATGAAAAAAAACGTGACAAAATTGTCACTTGAAAACGATAGTACAAAAGATAAAACTATGATATAATAAAATTTAGGTGATAAAATGAAAGTGTTATTACATTCTGATAAACAAGATCAAATAGCGAAAAGTGGTGTAGGACGTGCGATCGTGCATCAACAGGAAGCATTACGCCTGAATGGAGTTGACTATACATTAGATCCAAAGGATACAGATTATGATATTGTGCATATCAATACGATTTTTCCAGAATCTTATCTTATGGGCAAAAAAGCAAAAAAGATGGGTAAAAAAGTTATTTTTCACGCTCATTCGACAGAGGAAGATTTTCGCAACTCCTATTTACTTACAAATCAGGTTGCACCGTTATTTAAAAAATGGTTGTGTAAACTTTACTCTTCAGCGGATTTGATTATCACACCAACACCTTATTCAAAACGACTTTTGGATAATTATGGTTTAGGAAAACCTATTATTGCAATATCTAATGGAATTGATTTAGATTTTTATAAGCAGGATAAAAAGAAAGCAGAAAATTTTCGAAAGAAATATGGATTTTCTGATACGGATAAAATTATTATCTCTGTAGGTCTTTATATCGAACGGAAAGGTATTTTGGATTTTGTCGAACTTGCCAAGAAAATGCCAGAGTATCAATTCGTTTGGTTTGGTTATAGTAACTTAAATACAGTACCTTCTAAGATTAAAGAAGCAGTACAGACAAAATTAGATAACTTACATTTTCCAGGGTATGTGTCTAGAGAAGAATTACGCGATGCCTATTTAGGATCAGATTTGTTTTTATTTATGACACATGAAGAGACGGAAGGTATCGTTTTATTAGAAGCTCTTGCTAGTAAGATTCCAACGTTAGTGCGCGATATTCCAATCTACGAAGGTTGGTTTGAGGATGGCAAGAACGTCTATAAAGCTTCGACATTTCCGGAATTCGAAGAAAAAATTCGCGGCATATTGAACCATACGTTAAAAGATGTCACTGAAGAAGGGTATAAGGTTGCCGAAGAGAGAGACATTAAATCGATTGGGGCTGAACTAAAAAAGGCTTATGAGCAAGTGTTGGCACAGCCAGAGGAAGAAGAGACGAAGTAGATAATTCTACTTTTTCTATATGAGGTGATTTATGCAGGAAAGATTTAATCGGGTACTATGGATATGTATTCCTGTTTTGCTTGTAGGAACCATTATTTTTGGAGCAATTCAAAAAGGGAAAATTCGATCTTACGGAATGTCTGGTTATTATTTTGGCCAAGATGTGAAAGTGACATTGTATGAAAAAGACGAAAAGAAAGCAGATCGAGCTTTAAGTAAAGTAAAAGAAATTTTTGAAACTTATCAAACGTTAGCTCGTACAGATCAAAATCAGTTAGAAAGTTTATATATGATCAATACGAGTACGGAATCTAATATAAAATTGTCGAAAAAGATGAGTGATTTTTTGAACTATGGAAGAACATGGGAAAAAAAGTCTGAAGGAAAGATCCATCTTCAATTAAATGATTTAATAGAAACATGGGAGCCTCATTTTCAGGATGGGAGCTTACCTACTAAAGATGAATTAGATATCGTCCAAATCCCTAGTGTAGATAGTATCGATATCGACAATCAAACTCTTTATAAGTCAGGGGAAGCATTTTTAAATACTTCACAATATGAAATTGGATATACATTAAAAGAGATTGCGTCCCACTTAAAAAACCAGGGGATCACGAAATACGTGATACAAGTAGGTAGTGATACTATGGTGGGAGAACATTATAACGAAGATGGTTATAAAGTGGCTCTTGCTTCGTCGATGGATGGAGAGGTTGAACGAATTTTATCACTTACGAATCGAGCGATGATCACGAAGGGAGATTATCAAGAGCAAGTAGTATTGGAAGATGGTAAAACTTATGGTACCATTATGGATCACATCACAAAATACCCATCTGAAAAAGTTAGAAGCGTTACGGTGATTTCTAAAGATCCATTACTTGCAGATACACTTTCTTCCATTTTATATCAGATGGATGTAGAAGAAGGACGTACGTATTTGAAGGCGTACGATAATGTCGAAGCAATTTGGACGACAGTGGAAGGGGATGTTGTCACTACTTCTAAAATTGATGATTGGACGATGAAAGAGGAAGAATGATTTCTCTTTTGTTTTTCTAGAAAGAATGTTATAATATTACAGGTGAGGACATGAAGAAAATTACAATTTTAGCACTTTGCTGTATTGCGATAGATCAGTTTATAAAATGGATTATCACACATGCGATAGCATTCATGGAAGAGATATTCGTAATTCCTAATTTCTTTTATATTACGAATGTTCGAAACTATGGTGCTGCTTGGAGTATATTAGATGGAAATCGCGTGTTTTTGATTTTTATGGCATTTTTTTGCCTAGCACTGATTTATTATTTCTTTATCTATCAACAGAAGTTATCTCGAAGAGAGGTTTTAGGATATGGATTGCTGATCGGAGGCATTATTGGGAATCTCATCGATCGCATGCTACTGGGATATGTCGTAGACTATATTGGACTCATTTTCTTTGGGTATCATTATCCTGTATTCAATATTGCTGATATGTGTATTGTAAGTTCAGTGATCATTATTTTTTATCATTTTTGGAAGGAGCGGAAAAAAGATGAAACAGACAATCAACATCACGGAAGATCATTCAGAAAGAATTGATCACGACATGATGAGAGAGCTGGATCTCTCTCGAAGTATCGTTCAAAAGATGATTCAATCAAATAAAATTTTAGTGAATCAGAATCCGGTTAAAAATAGTTATCGCCTCAAGAAGGGTGATGTTGTTACCATAGAAGAATATGTTCCTGAAGAGATGAAGGCAGAAGCTGAAAAGATGGATTTAGATATCGTATATGAGGATGACGATGTAATCGTCGTCAATAAACCAAATGGGATGGTTGTACACCCAGCAGTTGGAAATACGCATGGAACGCTTGTCAACGGACTTTTATATCATTCGAAGGAGTTGAGTGATGTCAATGGAGAATTTCGACCAGGAATCGTTCACCGTATCGACGCTGATACAACAGGACTATTGATGGTTGCTAAGAATAATCGTGCGCATGAAGCACTTGCACGTCAACTAGAAGAAAAGACGACATACCGGAAATATATCGCGCTTGTATGGGGCGTCATTCCTCACGATACAGGAGAGATTGATGCGCCGATTGGACGCGACGTAAAAGATAGAAAGAAAATGGCAGTGACAGCTACAAACAGTAAAGATGCAGTAACGCATTTTAAAGTGTTAAAACGATATAAGGATGCGACTTTAGTTGAACTGAAATTAGAGACAGGAAGAACACATCAAATTCGCGTGCATATGAATTATATAGGGCACCCTGTTGTCAATGATCCAGTATACGGAAAAAGAAAAAAATTCGATGAGAGTGGACAATGTCTACATGCAGCAGCACTTGGTTTTCATCATCCGACGACGGGAGAATATATGGAGTTTGAATCAGAACTTCCAGAGTGTTTTACAAACATATTGAAGCATTTTGAAGAAAATTAAAGGAGGTGCTTTCATGGGAGAAGTAACAGTAGAACAAAATGACGAACTAGTAATGAAATTATTACATTATTTTATTACAGAACAAGGATACAATCCGATCGTTCTCCATGGAGCGAAGAATGAAATTTGGTTAGAGAATATCGATGCTAGCTATGGAATCGTTCGAATTAACACAGGATATATCCATAATAAAGAACAGTTAGACTTCGATTTGTTTAAGACAAAAAACATCTTGGGAAAAATCAAAAAGAAAATGATGGCGATGCATATGAACGTGCTTTCTTTCTATTTAAACATGGGAGAAAATGTGTCGTTTGAAAATGGAGAAAATAGTGTTGCGAACGTAACCTGTATTCAACTTACGAAGATTGACGATTTAAATGAACACCCACTTTTACTAGAGGCATTTCCAAATATTACAAAGAAGACAAATTATAAAGAAAAGGGAATGGATCTATTTATCAAATTAACGCGTGAAATCAACAAGAAGAGCGAAGAAGATGCGATGAAGGCAGAACAAGTATTCCGCATGAAAAAGCCTGTGATCACTTATCTTTTGATCGCCATGAACATATTTGTGTTCCTATGTATGTATCTTTTTGGAAACGGAAGCCAAGATCCATTTACGTTATTAAGTTTCGGAGCAAACTACGGAGACCTAGTAAGAGCAGGGGAGTATTACCGCTTATTTACTTGCGCTTTTTTACATATTGGTGTATTGCATCTGTTTGTCAATATGTACTCTTTATATGTTATTGGTCCACAAATAGAAAGTTTTCTAGGAAAAGTAAAATTTCTCATCGTCTATCTATTTAGTGCTTTATCTGGCAGTTTACTATCTATCTGTTTTACGGATGGAGTGAGCGCTGGTGCGAGTGGAGCGCTGTTTGGACTTTTAGGATCACTACTATATTTTGGATACCATTATCGTATTTATTTAGGAAGTGTCATGAAATCTCAGATTATTCCAATTATCATTTTAAATTTAATGATGGGATTTTTCATCGGGGGCATTGATAATGCCGCTCACATCGGCGGTTTAATTGGTGGAGCTCTCATTACAATGGCACTTGGAGTAAAATATAAATCAACTTTATTTGAAAAAATCAATGGTTGGATTTTAACAGCAATTTTTCTTGGGTTTTTGATCTATGTTGGATTTGTAGGACTATAAAAAGAGAATCACGAATGAAGTGATTCTCTTTTTAATTATAATTTTCTATATAGTCCTATTGCTTTTCCTAGGATAGTAACTTGATCTAAGATAATTGGATCCATCGTATCGTTTTCAGGTTGTAATCGGAAGTAACCATCCTCTTTATAGAATCGCTTTAAAGTAACTTCGTTTTCTTCTGTCATCGCAGCGACGATTTCACCGTTGCGAGCTGTATTTGTTTTTTCAATTACGATGATATCTCCATCGAAAATACCGGCGTTGATCATACTGTCTCCGCTTACGTTGAGAGTAAACACCTCTTTGTTGTTTGGAATCATATAAGCAGGAAGAGAAAAATATTCATCTGGATGTTCAATTGCCTCGATCGGGCTTCCCGCTGTAATTTTTCCAAGTAGTGGAACTTCTACGACCGAATCTTCTTTAGATGCAAACTCGTTATCTACTAATAATTCGATTGCACGATTTTTTGTTTCTTCCTTTTTGATCATTCCTTTATTTTCCAGATTTTGTAAGTGTGCATGTACTGTTGCAGGGGATGAAACACCAATCGCAGCGCATATTTCTCTCACTGTTGGTGGATATCCATTATTTACGACATATTCTTTAATATAGGTTAAAATTTCATCTTGTCTTTTTGTCAAACCTTTCATAGCAACCTCCTTTTATATTTACAATATAACATATTTTTACTTACAAGTCAAACAATTGTTTGCGTGAACGAATGTTTCTGTTTAGGGTGATAAAAAAGTGTAAACACGAACAATTGTTCACAAAAACCATTGACACGAACAACTGTTCGTAGTAAGATGAAAGTACGAAAGAGAGGTATAGGTATGAAAGAAATGTTGAAAAGTAAAATAATGATAGGGTTTGTTGCTTTCATCTTAGGAATTACTTATTTAAACGGAGTTCAAACAAGAAAGATGGAGGATACGACAAAACAGCCGCAAGATAGTTATATAGCGATGGATATAAAATAAAACTTTATTCTTGTCTAGAAGTTTGCTATAATAATAAGAGAGTAAAATAGAGAGGGTGGACATATGGACAAGGATATCATTAGTAATATAAAGTCGTTAGGAATTGATATGATTCACAAAGCAGGAAGCGGACATCCTGGAATTGTGCTCGGAGCTGCGCCTATTATCTATACGTTGTTTGCTTATCATTTGAATATCAATGTAAACGATCCGAATTGGGTCAATCGCGATCGTTTTGTGATGAGTGCTGGTCATGGATCCGCACTTCTATATGCGACGATGTTTATGGCCGGTTACCCACTTACGATCGATGATTTAAAGTCGTTTCGAAAGATTCATTCGAAAACCCCAGGGCATCCTGAATACGGGTTAACTTCGGGTGTTGAAATGTCAACTGGTCCATTGGGACAAGGGATCGCTAGTGCTGTTGGAATGGCTTTAGGCGGTAAAATTTTAGAGACGCGGTATCAACTGCATCCACTAGCGAAGAAAAAAGAAAATCGAAAGATGTTGGATCATAGAGTGTATGTTTTATGCGGCGACGGTGATTTAATGGAAGGCGTTAGTTACGAAGCTTGTTCATTTGCAGGAAGTCACAATTTGGACAACTTAATCGTTTTATATGATTCTAATCGTGTTAGTTTGGATGGTAGTACGGAACATACTTTTACCGAGAACACAAGAGAACGTTTTCATGCGATGGGATGGCATACGGAGTTTGTAAAAGATGGAGAAGACGTTCATGAAATCGATCGTGCGATCGAAAAGGCAAAAGAATCAGGGAAACCGTCTTTCATAGAGATTCGAACTGTGATTGGACGTGGTTCTTTAGCGGAAGGTACGAATAAAGTTCATGGAAAACCATTATCTGACGAAGATATTGCTCAGTGGAAAGCAAGTTTAAATTTGACGAATGAAGAGTTTAGTTATTCTAGTGCTTTGCAAACGGAATTTCAGAAATTGATCGTTGCGCATAGCCGAGCAAAATACGATGAGTGGGCTAGTGAATATCGCGAATTTACTGCGGATCGCACAGTAGAAAAAGATGATGAATTTAATTTCATCTTTGGAAAACAAACGTCTGTTGATTTATTAAAATACGAATGGGATTTTCGCTCGATCGATGCAGAACCTTTACGTAATACAAACCAGACAATTATGACGGATATTTCTAAATTAGTTCCTAATTTTGTTGGAGGAAGTGCCGATCTTGCATCCTCTACAAATGCCTATTTATTGGGACAAAAAGATATAAGTAAAAAAGATTACAATGGTAGAAATATTTGGTTTGGAGTTCGGGAACACGGGATGGCAGCCATATTAAATGGCTTAGCGCTTTCTAATTTTAGACCGTTTGGATCTACTTTTCTGACGTTTGCAGATTATTTAAAACCAGCGATGCGAATGTCAGCTTTAATGAAACTTCCAGTGACTTATGTATTTACACATGATTCTATCGAAATTGGTAGTGATGGGCCTACTCATCAACCGATAGAGCAATTAGCGATGCTTCGAGCTATACCAAATATGACGGTATTTCGTCCGGCGGATGCTAGAGAAATTGTTGGAGCTTGGAATTATACATTGAATCAAAATTTACCTGTTTCTCTTGTTATTTCGAAGACCGCTGTACCTGTACTGCCTACGACGGATGCATCAAGTGTGGCAAAAGGAGCTTATGTAGTTAGAAAAGAAAATAATAAATTAAACGGAATTATCATAGCGACAGGGACAGAAGTTCATACTGCTATGAAAGTAGCGGAACGTCTCGTACAAGAGAAGATCGATTGTCGCGTTGTAAGTATGCCAAGTAGAGAACTTTTCTTGCGACAAGAAAAAGCATATCAAGAGCAAGTGTTACCGATCGGCTATAAAAAAGTAGTGATCGAAGCAGGTTCATCTTTCGGATGGCATCAATTTGTCTATAACGAAAAATATTTAATTACGGTAAATGAATTTGGTGCGAGTGGATCTTCGGAGGATGTCTTAAAGGAAAAAGGGTTTGATTTAGAAACGATCTATGGAAGAGTTCGACAACTATTACGTTAAATGAACTCTTTTTTTTGACAAATTATTTCGTCTTTCAATGATTTAATAAAATAGGTGATAGCATGAGAACTTATTATATTTTTCATATCAAAAGAGAGTGTATTACGTATTATGAAGAAAAACCAAAAGCTTTATATCAGTTACTCCACCATTTATTTTTAATGCCGAAACACTATGGACGTTATGGAATTTCTTTTTACGATCAAGTTTGTAACCACTTCGATCAAGATATTTTAAATTTCTATCTTTCGGGGAAATTTCAATTACAGCCACAAAACGGTATCTTTCGTTTTCCAAAAGGAAATCTAGTTCAGATCCAGTCGTCTTGTTGTATCGTGAGAACGAATTCGAATTTTCCTCTTATTTTTCGCTCTTTTTACTACTATAGTAGAGATTTATTTGTCTGTGACTTTTATAACCAAGATTATTTTTGGCTTTCAAAATACTATCATGAAATCAGAAAGACTTCATATAATAAAATAGGAGTTGAAAAGATAGGCAATATTTAGTAAAATGTAGTATATAAGGAGGAATGAAAAATGGCATTTGTGATAGATTTATTACAAGTTTTAGGTGGTTTCATCGCAGGAGCAATTGTAGGATTTTTTATCGCTCGTAATTATATGAAAAAATATATGAAGAAAAATCCACCTATCAACGAACAGATGATTCGTGCGATGATGTCGCAGATGGGGAGAACTCCAAGTCAAAAACAGGTAAAACAAACGCTGAAGGCAATGACTAAGTATATGGACTAGCATTGCTTTTTTATTTGAGGGGGAATCAAATTGAAAAAAATAGGGGTACTAGCACGCCCAGAAAAACACGATGAGAGATTATATTGGTGTATCAACGGAGAGATACAACAAGTGATTATGGAGTATGGCTATTTACCATATCTTATATACCCGAGACATTTGAATGAAAAATTAACCGAAGCGGATTTAGATATCATTCAAGAACAATTAAAAGAATGTAGCGGCGTTATATTACAAGGCGGTTTGGAAATCTATGAATATGACCGATATGTATGTTCCTATTTATACGAACATGATATTCCTACTTTGGGAATTTGCTTAGGTATGCAGACGATGGCAGAAGGAAAACTAGGACGTTTGAAAGATATGAAAATAAAACAACACTACGATAGAAAAAATGAACTCTATGCACATGAAAATTGGATTCAACCGGGAACAAAATTATTTAATATTTTAGGAGAAGTAAAAATTTCAGTCAATTCTAGACATCGTGATTATGTTTTAGATACGGATCATTTCATCAGTTCTTATAGTAAAGATGGAATCATTGAAGCGATCGAAGATCCACATAAAAACTTTTATATTGGTGTACAGTGGCATCCAGAATCTATGATTGCATATGATAAAGTAAGTAAAAAGTTGTTTGATGCATTTTTTCAAACGATAGGAGGTCAAAATGAGACTGAAACAAATAGCGCACATCGTAAATGGGAAGATACTTTCAGGGAGTGATGAAAAAGAGATAAAGAAGCATGTCTCTATCGATACACGTACAATGGAAGTAGGAGATATATTTATTGCTATTATAGGAAAGACGCAAGATGGACATATCTATGTGAAAGAGGCTTCCGAAAAAGGTGCGGGGGTTATTATCGTATCGCAGAAGGTAGAAAACATATCTACTCCAGTGATACTAGTAGAGGATACGACAGAAGCTCTATTTGCGTTAGCAAAACACCATAAAAATACATATTTTCACGGACTTTTGATTGCGATTACTGGGAGCGTTGGCAAGACGACGACAAAGGAGATGGTTGCGCACATTTTGAGTCAAACGTATCGTGTCGCAAAATCTCCAGGAAATTATAACAATCATATTGGTGTTCCTCTTACTTTGCTATCTTTGAAAGAAACAGATGAAATTTGCGTTCTCGAATTAGGAATGAATCACGAAGGAGAAATTTCAAGATTATCTCGTATGTGTGAACCACATGTTGCAATGATTACGAAAATAGGGAGTGCTCATATTGGATTTTTAGGTTCTATGGACCGTATTATGAAAGCTAAGATGGAAATTACAGAAGGTTTGAAAGATGGAATATTGTTAGTAAATGGCGATGATAAACGACTGAGTAAGTTAAAGGATACGAAAGATTATCAGGTAGGTTTTTGTGGTACTCGTAGAAATGCGATGACGAAAGCAAGTAGAATTAACGCGACTTTAGATACATTATCCTTTCAACTTTTAATAGATCATAAGAAATATCCCTTCTTTTATCCTTATGGAGGAAAACATTTACTTACAAACTTACTTTTAGCGATCGAAATGGGTATTTTATGTGATGTTCCAATCGAACTGATCCAAAAAGCAGTGAAAGAGATGCCATGTTTTGAAAAACGATTGGAAAAAATCACGTTAAAGGGGAATAATACTTTAGTTGACGATACTTATAATGCGAGTTTAGATTCCGTACTTGCTGATATCGATTACATGAACCTTTATCGCGGAAAGAAACTTTTAATTTTTGGTGATATTTTAGAGGTAGGTACATTTGGAAACAAGATTCACCGAGAAATCGCGAAGAAATTAAAGAAATGCCGTAATTTAGAAGTTCTTTGTGTTGGGGAAGAAACAAAGCAATTTCCAAAATTGTTAAAGCACTGTGCACATTTTGAAGATACAGAAGAGTTAATGAAGGCATTAGATTATGCGAAATTAGAAGATACTTTTATTTTGGTAAAAGGATCGCGCAAGATGCATTTGGATCTGGTTGCTACGAAGATAAAGAATGAGTGGAAGTTATAAATGATTGTAAGTATGAAAAATAATATATAAACTATAAGTAAAAACATAGGCGCTTTGATTCTGTCTATGTTTTTTATAGAAATAGAAGGAATTTTGAATGATAGCTTGTATCATATTTATTGAGAGGTAAGGAAGATTTTTTTCTTCGCCGATTATATAAAATTTATCCCTTTTTTATTGGCAACTGGACAATTGTTTAATATTTTGCTATATTATTAGTGCATAAGTGATTATGTTGCACACTGTTGCATATAATAATAACGCAACTTGTTGCAAAAAAAGCTAGTGATTCCCACTATGAGAGGAAATTGAAAAGAAGCGATTCCGGCTTTGACAGGAACTTAAAAAAGCGGCGATTCCGGCCATAACAGCGAACATAAAAAAGGGACTAGAGAGCAAACTCTAGTCCTATTTTTTTAATTAAAATGCAATGGGCTCGAAGGTGATTTTATGAAACATTTTATATTGGTAAGATTGGATTATAATTATTGTGATTATTTAAGACAGTTTGATGATAAAGTTCCTTATAATAAAAATAAAAAAGAATTAAGACCATTTATAGGAATTTTATTTGAAATAAATAATTGTAAGTACTTTGCACCATTATCTAGTCCTAAGCCGAAACATAAAACAATGAAAACTACTTTAGATTTTCTAAAAATAGACAATGGTAATTTAGGAGCAATTAACTTTAATAATATGCTACCAGTAACAAATCAAAATATCATTAAGTTAGATTTAGACAAGGATTGTTTTACAAGCCAAGAAGAAAAATACATAAAGTTATTAAAGGAACAATTGTTTTGGTTAAATCGTAATAATAACAAATTATATGGTAGATCTAAAAAATTATATAATAAATATGTTAACGGAACATTAAATCGTAGTATTGCTAAAAGGTGTTGCAATTTTACATTATTAGAGGAAAAATGTATTGAATATAATAAAAATAAAACATAGATACCATTGTTGATATCTATGTTTTATTTTTGATTTGTTTTCATATTGATTCCAAGCATACTACCGAATATTGTAATCATCATTAAAATAGCATCATACAAAACATTCGTAAGGCGGAATGGATCTTCTAGAAAGAATAGTTGAATGAGCGTAAATAAGACGATGAATCCTAAACTTAATTTTAGACCTTCTAGCCATCCTTTTGATTTACTTTTCCGACCGAGTAGAATACCTGCTATCAATAGGGATAAAAATGGTATTAGTAGTTTTAAAATCGTAAAAATGTTTCCAGTCACAAGATCGAAGTAGTTTAAAACAGTTAAAATAAAGCTAGATACTAAGAGTGATAACAAACCAACGCCGAAACAGATACTCATCGTTTCAAAATATTTTTTGTAATTCATAATCTCACCTAATATAATCTATGTTTTTGTATAAAAAAATATGCTTGGCACATAACAAAATAGGGTGATACTATGTATATTGTAATCATTTTAAAAACGATACTTCTCTATCTTTTTATCATGATAGGATTTCGCATTATGGGGAAAAAGGAAGTAGGGCAATTAAGTGTCATTGATTTGATTGTATCCATTTTAATTGCAGAACTCGCTGCGCTTTCCTTGGAGAGTGCAGAACAATCGCTATTAAAATCTATCGTTCCTATTACGACACTCATTTTGATTCAAATATCACTTAGTTATTGGTCTTTGAAGAATAGTAAAGTTCGAACGATTTTAGAGGGAAGTCCGACTGTTATCATCAAAGATGGGAAGTTGAATTTTAGTGCGATGTCGAAAATTAGATATAGCTTAGATGATCTGATCTTGCAATTACGCGAAAAGGGATATCAAAGCATTGAAGAGGTGAGTTTTGCAATCTTAGAGAATAACGGTTCATTATCGGTTTTTGAAGGCACACACGAGTATCCAATGCCTCTTATTTTAGATGGTGTGATCGACGAAGTTGTCTTAGGCGAGATCGGGAAAGATAAAGGATGGCTTATGAGACTTTTGGATCGTAAGAAAGTACGATTGGAGAATGTGTTCTACGCATTTTATACGAAGAAAAAGACATTTATTATTACGCAGGATGAATTAGAATAAAAAATAAAATGCCACATGCATTTTATTTTTCGATGTAATGATAGTTACTAGATCGGATCAAGCGATTCATAATTGCGATACCGATTCCTTCTTTTTTGACTCCTTCGATTAGAATTTGCGTTGGATTGTAAGTATCAACTTTTCTAAGGAGCGTAAATATATTGTGCGAAATTTCATCATAGTTATGGATACTTCCATGTGCGACGAATTGATCACAGTAAATTTTGTTTTCGTGTTCTTTAAACCCGATGACAACAGTACCAGGAGTAATGTTTTCATTTACAAGATCAATCTGCGTTTTTTCATCATCGCTATAAATGAGCGTACAAGGACTTTTAGGTGCGTAGTGTTTATATTTCATTCCTGGACTTCTGACAACACCTTCTGCCTTTTCGAAGATATGTTTATCGATCGATACGATTCCAACAACGTCTTTGATGTCTTCAGGTGTTATTTTTCCAGGTCTTAATATGGTCGGAATATTATCTATGACACGAACGACAGTCGATTCGATTCCGATATCTGATGGTCCGCCGTCGATGATGATGTCTACTTTCCCATCGAATTCTTCTTTGATATCTTCGATCTTCGTTCCGCTAGGTCTACTAGATATATTGGCGCTTGGAGCAGCGACAGGGACATCTGCACATTTCAAAATCTCATGTGCGATTTTATTGGAAGGCATGCGAATTCCTACGGTATCTAAATGAGCAGATACATTATCTGGAACGACTTCTTTCTTTTTTAGGATGAGTGTAAAAGGTCCTGGGAAAAAGGCATCGATCAGTTTCTTTTCCATCTCACTGATATCACAAGCGAGTTCATCTAATTGTTTAAAGTCGTGAATATGAACGATGAGTGGATTGTCGTTTGCTCTTCCTTTTGCTTCGAAAATGTGGTCGACCGCATCCTTTCGTAATGCATTCGCACCTACGCCATATACTGTTTCTGTTGGAAATATTACGAGTCCACCATTTCTTAGAACTTGAGCGGTTTTTTGTAATTCTTCTTGATTGATCGTCTGCTTAAAATCGTAAATTTTTGTCATATTTTCACCCGGTGAATATTATACACTCAATTTTTGAAAAAATATAGTATAATAAAGATAGAATAGGAGTGAGGTTATGAGTCATAAACGACAAGAACAAATGAAACGCTATTTTAATGCATCTTACGATTCTAAATTACATTTGAACGAGCACTATATTAAAGGAGAAAAGGCGATTATTCCAATTCACGTGGAGGCTATTTCAGATATTTATTCACAGTACGATAAAGAAAATAGGGTGTTAAATGAAAATTTAGTTTCCTATATCGAAAAGATCGCGTATTATATTCCATATCAATATTCGATCGTCTTGGAATTTGAGGGAATGACGTTTTCCGAAGAGGAAAAAGAAACTCTCGTCGATGTGATTACGGATCAATTTGGACTTGTTACACACGATATGACTGTAGAACTTAGGTATAATACAGTGAAATCGATCAATCTATTTTTGATTGGATGTCTCGTACTCGCCTTATCGTTTTTCTTGCGTGATATAGAACACATGAATTATTTGAGTGAAATTTTATCGATTATAGGAACGTTTTCTATCTGGGAATTTGTCAATACGATCTGGTTCGAACGTAAGATGAAAAAAATTGACAAGATGAATTCTGGTCAACTTTCTTCTTGTACTGTTACGTTTGTCGAAGATTAGATGGCATGAAACATTTTTCGTACTGATATATATTGATGGAGTGTTACACAAATGACATTGCTTGCCATAGCGGCAACGAGTCCCCACATACCGATATTTAGGTAACTTGCTCCAAATAGAATGAGGGTGCGCAAAAACATTCCTTGGAGGGTTCCCATCATGGCTGTCTTTGCTTTTCCTGTTGCTTGCAAAGTGCTTGTAAGAGGTGCTTGAATATAGTGGAGAATAAAAATAGGAGCAAGGACTCTTAGATAGTTAGTTCCCTGATTGGTATGATAGATAAGATGTAGAAATACTTCTGGAAACAGGCAAAATAGGATTGTAATAGGAATTCCGATAAGCAGAGAAAAACCAATTGCTTGTCGGATTTTTGTCTTCGTATACGTGTAACGTTTTTTTTCGTAGTTGCGACTGACAACTGGAATCAATGCCTGACTGATTGCCATAGAGAAGAAAGAAGGAAGTAGTAATAACGGCAGTACGTACCCGTTTAAAATACCATATTGATTAACGATGAAAGAATTAGAATATCCAATTTTTAATAGGACGTATGTTAGTAGAATTGGTTCGAAAAAAGAACCGATACTTCCTATGAGTCTACTTCCTGTCGCAGGTAAGCTAATCGATAAAACTTCTTTGATGGTTTTCTTTTTAGGTTTGAAGTCTTGCTTGGAAATTGTAAAGTTCTTTGGCAAAAAGAAAAAGAGGACGAAAATTGAAGTAAGTTCGCTAGCGATATTCGATAGAATGATAAAAGCGATCGCATACTCAATTCCTTTTACGAGAAAGATAGGAATGCCAACAGCGAGTATTATGAGCCTTACGATATCTTCTGTAACGTTTGATACGACGTGTGGAACCATGCGTTGTTTTCCGAAAAAATAACCTCGTAAGATACTAGAAATGCTGATAAATGGAAGGACGAATCCGATTGCGATGAGACCGTAAAAGCATCTCGGTTCGTGTAAAAGTTCTAAAGCAAGATAAGAGGCACACACAAAAAGTACTATGAAGATAACGAGATTGAGAAATAAGGATAGAGGTAGAATAGAAAAAACTAGATTTTTATGATCTTTGCGATCTTTAGCTACGAGTGTAGAAATGGCGATTGGAAAACCGAGTTGGGCAAGAGCGATCAAAAGCATGAAAGTGGGATTCATAAGCATGTAAATACCAATTCCTTCTGTTCCGATCAAACGAGTCATGACAATTTTGATCAGCATTCCAAGGATTTTGGTGATGAGGCCACCGATCATCAAGATAATAGTGGAACGAATAAATTTGCTTTTGTACATACGATCACCTGATTCATCATATGAACGGATTGGACAAAAAATACGAACGCTAATGAATTCTTTTAAAAACGTATCGATAACACTTTAAAAACATAGGAAATTAGTTTATAATAAATATGAGCTTATCAAGGTTAGGAGGAAATATGGCAGAGGTTTTTCAAACACAACAAGAGTTGTATCGAAGAGTTCGACCTGCCCTTGGTTCTAAAGTAGAAGAGATGCGTCGATTAGGATATACGTTTATCAAAGAAGAGGACGTGTGGAATTTTTTGAAAGAATCGAAGTGGAAGCAGGCAGATGGACTATCTTTATCACAACTTGTGAGCGATATTTTAAATGCGGAAAACGATTTGATTCAAAAGTATGTTTTAAACCAGTTAAAGCATGTAGAAAGAAAGATAGATTAACAGGAGGAGTTTTATGAAAGCAAAAGAAAAGAAGAAAGATAAAAAGTCGATTGTAAAACCATTGTTTGGAGTATTGGTTGTTGCAATCGTAGTTGGTTGTGCGTTGGTTCCACTGATGCAAAACTTGAATTTCGGTCTTGATTTACAAGGAGGATTTGAAGTTTTATATAAAGTGGAAAGTATCGATGGGACAAAAGTTACATCGGATATGATGAAAAGTACGTATAAGACGATCGAAAAGAGAATCGATGTATTAGGGGTTACAGAACCTAGTATCGTCGTAGAAGGAGACGATCGTATTCGCGTCCAATTAGCTGGAGTGACAGATCCAGAAGAAGCTCGCAATTTGATTAGCCAAGCTGCCAATTTGACTTTCCGCGATACGAGCGACAACTTGATTATGTCAAGCGATGTACTAAAAAGTGGAGGAGCAAAAGTATCTCAGGATTCCTATGGAAAACCGGCAGTTGCTCTTTCTGTTGCAGATAACTCTAAGTTTTATAGAGCAACGAAAAAAGTAAGTGAAATGTCAGATAATCGATTAGTGATCTGGTTAGATTTCGATCCAGAGACTGATTCATTTCAAACAGAACAGGCGAATTGTGGATCCCTTTCTAATTCAAAATGTCTTTCTGTTGCAACCGTTTCACAAGGATTTTCAAGCGATGTTATCATACAGGGAAACTTTACAGAGCAAGAAGTCAATAGTCTAGTGGAATTGATCAATTCAGGAAGTTTACCGACAAAGTTGACGGAAGTTTCATCTAAGACGGTCGTCGCTTCTTTTGGAGCTGATTCCTTGTCTAAAACATTTGTCGCAGGTGTTGTAGGGGTTGCAGGGATTATTTTACTGATGTGTGCGGTTTATC
Source organism: uncultured Bacilli bacterium (assembly GCA_944331895.1). GTDB lineage: Bacteria > Bacillota_I > Bacilli_A > RF39 > UBA660 > Fimihabitans. Next base: position 115,457 of record CALVIX010000002.1, on the reverse strand, counting down.
GTTTTTCTGGATTTATCGCAAGTATTGGGTTGTTATTCTATACGGCAATTACCTTCTTAGTATTTTGGTTGATCGGTGGGGTACTTACTTTACCTGGAATCGCAGCACTCGTGATCGGAATCGGTATGGCAGTCGATGCGACAGTTATTAGTTTTTCTCGTATCAAAGATGAGTTGTATAATGGTACGAAATTAAACATGGCTTTTAAACTGGGAAATAAGAACTCATTTATGACAATTTTTGATTCCAATATCACGACGTTGATTTCGGCAGTTATTTTATTTATCTTTGGAGAAAGCAGTGTCAAAGGATTTGCAACGATGTTAATCATCAGTACGATCGTAACGATGGTAGTCATGGTATTTATCACGAGATATCTTGTCGGGCTTTTCGTAAAAACAGGTTATTTTAACGATAAATTGCGTGCCTTTATCGGTATTCGTACAGAAGAAATTCCAAAGATTGAGAAAAAGGAAAAACGTGTACATGAAGATTGGAAGAATGTCGATTTCGTAGGTAAGAGAAAATGGTTCTTCTTAGCTTCAAGTTTGATGATTGTGATTGGAATAATATCTCTTGGAGTCAATGGATTACATCTTGGAATCGATTTTAAAGGCGGATCTTCGATTACAGTACAAAGTAGTCAAAAATTGACTGAGAAAGCACTTACCAAAGATATCGAGTCATTAGGATATGAAGTGATCGAGACAGATCAAATTGACGATGAAACATATTCTATTAAGATAGAAGATTCTTTAAGTCGTAAACAAGTGTTGAAAACAGAAGATTATTTTGAAGAAAAATACGAAGCTACGACAGATATTGGAGTGGTTTCTAATATCGTAAAACAAGAGCTTGTAAAAAATGCAGTCATTTCTGTTATTTTGGCAAGTATTGCGATTGTAATCTACGTATCCCTTAGATTTACGTTTAAGTTTGCAATTGCAGCGATTATCGCATTATTCCATGACGTCTTCATGATTTTTACAGTATTTAGTTTATTCCAAATCGAAGTATCTAGTATCTTTATTGCAGCGGTTCTTTCGATTATTGGATATTCGATCAACGATACGATCGTAACTTTCGACCGTATTCGCGAAAATATTCATGCGAAATTTAAAAATAAATTAAAGACGAAAGAAGATTTGAATGAAGTTGTTAATATTAGTTTAAGAGAAACTTTGAATCGTAGTTTAATGACGACATTTACAACGTTGATTCCAGTAGTTAGTTTGATTTTACTTGGATCACATGAAATCATTACATTTAATTTAGCGCTTTTTGTAGGATTCGTAGTAGGAGTATACTCATCTATCTTTATCGCTAGTCAATTATGGATCGAATTTTCAAAACGAAATATAGGAAAAGCAAATCAAAAGAGATGGTATGAGGAAGAGAGTGACGAGGTAGAAGAGCTTACCGTAAAAGGAATTAACGCATAAACGAATAGAGGGTGTTATAAATGACGAAAAAAGATTCTAACGTAACGTATGAGAAGTTAGAACAAGAGTGTAAAAAATATATGAAAGAGGAAGATATCGCGCTCATAAAAAAAGCCTATGAGTTTGCGAAAGAGTGTCATATGGGAGAACTACGCTTAACAGGAGAGGATTACATCGAGCATCCTCTTTCTGTCGCTTATATTCTCTCGCATATGAATGCAGACTGTGCGACGATTTGTGCAGGGCTTATGCACGACTTGTTAGAGGAAAACGATGATGCCCTACCTTATTTGAAAGAAACGTTTGGAGAAGATATCGTTTCGATCATCGAAGGAGTTACCGTGATCAATCGTTTGAACTTTGAAGGAGATACACAGTCTTTGATTGCGAACCATAGAAAGATTTTGGTTGGGCTTTCGGAAGATGTGCGTGTCATCTTTGTAAAAATGGCAGATCGCCTTCACAACATGAGAACTCTTTGGGCACTTCCTGAGAAGTCGCAAAAAGAAAAAGCAAAAGAGACGCTCGATATCTTGACACCGATTGCGCACCGTTTAGGTATGAATCACATTAAAAGTGAGTTAGAGGACTTATCTCTCCGCTATTTAAAACCGGATGTATATTTTTCTATCGTCGAACAGTTAAATCAAACGAAACAAGAGCGTGACCAGTATGTTACGGATATGATAGAGAGTATTCATAAGATGTTGGACGAGGCAAATATTCCACATAAGATCAAGGGAAGAGCGAAAAGTATCTATAGTATCTATAAGAAACTCGATAAAGGGAAGAAATTTAGCGACATCTATGATTTACTTGCCCTACGTGTATTTGTAGATACCGAAGCTGAATGTTATCAAGTACTAGGAATTATTCATTCGAAATTTAAGCCGAAGCCAAAACGTTTTAAAGACTATATTGCCATGCCGAAGACCAATATGTATCAATCTCTACATACGACAGTATTCGGGGTAGATGAACAACTATTCGAAATTCAGATTCGTACTTACGAGATGGATATGGTGGCTGAAAACGGTATCGCATCACATTGGTCATATAAAGAAAAAGGAAGTAGCACGAAGGCAAGTTTGCAAAATGCGATGGAACAAAAGTTGCAATTCTTTCGTTCTCTTATGGAATTGAAGCAAGAGGGAGCAAGCGAAGAAGAAATCGCAAACTCTGTTGCTGATGAAGTTTTAAAAGAAAATGTATATGTATTTACTCCACAGGGGGATGTAATTGAATTATCGAAAGGAAGTACGCCAATTGATTTTGCTTATCGCGTTCACAGTAAAGTTGGAGATCAGATGGTAGGAGCCATCGTCAATAATAATATCGTTCCTTTGGATTACGAATTAAAAGATAATGATATCGTTAAAATCAATACGAGTAAAAACTCTCCTGGGCCTAGTAAAGAATGGTTAAATATCGCACATACAGCCCAAGCGAAAAATAAAATTCGTGCATTTTTCCATCGTATCGATAAAGAAGATTACTTGAAACGTGGAGAAGAGGCAATTAACAAAGAGTTGCGTAAGAGAAAGATCGCGTTTGGTGACTTTTTCACGGATGAGAACGAACAAAAGATACTGAAAGAATTAAAATATGATACGTTAAATGAAGTTTATATTAACGTGGGAAATGGGAAACTGCCTGTTGGAACTCTGTTAAACATTATTTTTAACGAGACAGAGACCAAGGAAGAACTCATTTTAAAGAGGACACAAAACAATAAAGTATACGTACCGACGATTAAAAACGATATCGTCGTCGATGGGATCGATGAGATTAAAGTAAATATCGCAAGTTGTTGTAAGCCAATTCCAGGAGATCCAATTGCTGGATATATAACGAAAGGAAATGGAATTACAGTTCATCGTATGAGTTGTCCAAATATTCACGATTTACACGAAAGAATGATTTCTGTCCATTGGAACGAAGAGATCCAAAAGAAATATCCAACAACTGTCTTAGTACATGCGATAGAAGAAAAGAATGTACTTTTAGATATTATTTCTAAGACGAGTAATACGAATGTTACTGTGCAAGGAATACAGACACTTCATACAAACGATGGATTTTTATATAAAATAACAGTCATTCTTTCCAATAAAGAACAATTAGATAAATTTATGAACGACATCAGAAGTATTTCTGAAGTTCGCGATGTAGAAAGATGGATGCAATAATGAGAACAGTTATACAGAGAAGTTTACAATCTAATGTCAAGGTAGATGGTAAAATTGTTGGAGAAATCGAAAAAGGACTTGTAATTCTCGTTGGATTTACATATGATGATACTATAGAGGATATTAAAAAAATGGTCGATAAAATCATTCATCTTCGTATCTTTGATGATGAAAATGGAGTTATGAATCGTTCCTTATTAGATGTCGGTGGAGAAGTTTTGAGTATTTCACAATTTACTTTATATGCCGATACGAAAAAAGGAAGAAGACCTAGCTATATGAAAGCTTTGAGAGGGGACGAAGCGATTCATCTATACGATCAGTTTAATTTATTGTTAAAAGATCATAATATAAATGTCAGCACCGGTATATTTGGTGCGGATATGAAAGTCTCTATTACCAATGATGGACCAATTACGATAGTGTTAGAAAGTGAGGAGTGGCATGTTAAAAAATAAAATTGACTATAAATTAGTAAATATTGCACTCATTGCCGGTATCATTTATCTTTTATATCATACCGGTAAGTTATGGATGGGAGTAACAGATAAAATTATTGCAATTACATTGCCATTCTTCTTTTCTTTTATCATTGCCTATGCTTTTTATCCAGCAGTGAAATATCTAGAGGAAAAAGGCTTTCCAAAATCAATTGCAATTTTTGCAGTTGTTGCCATCATCGTAAGTTTATTTGCAATTACGGCAATTTTGATCGCACCATTATTATTCGATCAACTATCTAGTTTATTCAGTAGCATCATTTCATTCTTGAAAGAGATGTCTATCAATTACGATTGGAACGTAGGACCACTACAAGATTCACTATCTAAAACATTCAAAGAGATTATCGTGAATTTAGGAAAATATGTATCTGATGGAGCTTTATCCGTAATCGGAGTTTCTCTATCTGTTATATCTGCGATCGTCATTTCCTTTTCAGCATTCATTTATTTCCTAATTGATATGGATCGCATTCGTGAAAGCGTTAGAAAATTCTTAAAGAAAACTTCAACGCGTGCATTTCGCTATGTCCAAACTCTAGATCATGAAATGCACAATTATTTAACAGGCTTTGTTAAGATCATCTTTATCTCTTTAATTGAATATACATTAGCGTTCTATATCATAGGGCATCCAAATGCATTATTATTAGGTTTCTTAGCAGCAGTTGCCACATTGATTCCATATTTCGGAGGAATTGTCGTTAACTGTATCGCTGTGATTACTGCGTTTGTATCAGGCCCAGTTTTATTCATTAAAACAATTATTGCCTTTCTAGTGTTATCTAGTTTAGACGGATATTTGATCAACCCACTTGTCTATGGTAAGACGAACGAAGTTCATCCAATCATCGTTATTATGTCTGTATTTGCCGGAGGAATTTTATTTGGTGTTACGGGTATCATACTTTCATTGCCATGCGCGATTTTACTGATCGCTACATATAAATTCTTCCGTGAAGATATCGTAGATAAATACGAAGAAATCAAAGAAGGTAAAGACGAAAAAGAAAAAACAATTCAAAAAAAATCAAAAAAATAAAAAAGTTCTAGCATAGTCTAGAATTTTTTAATGAAATCGAAATGTTGTATTGACTTTTAGACACTATAGCAGGTATAATGATATAGAGAATCAGGCGAGGGGTAACGATGAAAAAGTGGAAAATTTATTTGATTTTAAGTTTTTTATGTTTGGGTATCTTACCATGCGGAGTTAAGGCAGCCGACTGTGATTATCAACAATTATCAAAGCTGAAACAGTATGCCAATAACATACGTTTTGATTATAATTATACTGAAACAAATAATACAGTAAAATTTAGTATTCGTTTCACAAATATTTCAGAACATGTGATACTGCAGGATTTGAGTACAGGAAAAACTTATACAAATACTAGTGAGATGGTAATCGATGGATTAGACGCTGGGAAAACTTATTCCTTTTCGGTAAAAGCATCTACTGTTCCAGCGAAAGTTTTTACTTATACAGAATATACAAATGGGACGTGGGTTGAGAAAGAATATATTTCTGTGTATGCCGACGCTTGTGCCAATATTGAATTAAAACGCATCTACGTAACACTCCCAACATATAACCCGTATTACAATTTACCGGTATGTGATGGGTTAGATGACTATGATATGTGTTTCAAATGGCAGAAACATGAGTTATCAAAGGACGAATTTGAAAAACAAGTAATGGAATATAAAACTAAAAAAGTTATTGAAGAACAAGAAGAAAAAAAACAAACATTAACATTATTAGAACAATTTATTTCATGGTACACAAAGTATTATTATATTCCTTTAACATTGATCATAATTATATGTGGCGTACTGATATATAATGAAAAAAGAAATGAAAAAACGAATGGGTGGTAAAATGAAAAAAATTATAACAGGTATTGTAGTCGTGATTTCTATCATTGGCTTTGGTTATTATATTACAGTTGAAAGTATGGCAAATGTAAAAGCATCATCTGTTCCAGAAGATGAACTATGCGAAACCCCAAAAACCTTTACTGGGAAAACGAAAGTCTATAACCCTAATGATTATTGTAAAACTACTTGTACTCCAAAGGGGACAACAAGCTTTCCTAATACAGTGCAGACGGTAAATGTTGATCAAACAGTAAATGCCGGAGGTCAATTTCAATGGGAAGAAATTCGGATAAAAACTGAAATGGTATGTGAAACCGAAATTTATTATGATCAATGGTATAAGGATTGGACTGACGCAGTAGCAAAATTAAAAGAAGCACTGCGTATGATTGCTAAAGAAGCGCACCAATATCAGTCTGATCGTGATACTGGAAAAACTTGCGAGATTCGGAATTATTCTAGCAATTGCCGTGAAGTAAACTTGTCTGAGTTTCTAGTCGAGACAACCTCTTATGTTGGATATCTTTCGCAACTTGCTCTTATTGATGAATTTGCTAAGACTGATCCTCAATCAAGTAGGCTCCCATCTGGGGTAGGACAAACATGGCAGGTTGCAGGTGAACCGATCAGAGAAACCTTACCACTTACTCAATGTTTGAATCCAGAAGATGCGAGTCAAGGGTGTGAATACAGATGTCCAGGATTCAAAGTAGGCAAGAATGCAAATGGAGGTTCTGTATGTGTGAAAGAAACTCCGACAACAGTGACAAAATATTGTGTAAAAGATTATACAAGCCAAAAAGGAACAATTCATACTTACACTAATGTACAATGCGGAGATACTGCTAATACCTGTCATCCTACTACAACAAAACGATACTGTTCAATATCTAAACCATATTGGGACGATGCAACATTTGACAATTACTGGTTTAATGTTTATCGTGACGCAGTTAATACTTTGTCTAAACTAAATCCTGAAGGATTGCCAAGCAAATTGGAAGCTTGTAATGATAATGGCTTCGAATACTTGTATAAACAAGCAGAGGATCCAAGAACGATTGTTCATTATAATGAACCGATGGGGAAATATAATGATGCAAAAAATTTACGATTAACAACTAAAGTGGTATCTGGACCTAAATATACCGAAGATGCGAGCGGTACTGTGTATGTAACAAATGGTAAGCAAAATTTGCCATCTATTAGATCACAGGTTGATGGTGTATCAAGTCCTGCTGCTCTCATAGCTACAAGTTGGAACTGGGGAAATATTTACCAAGATATTATAGAAACCGAATATGTTAAATGGGCAAAGTACAAGGTAAAAGGAAAAATCACGACAGAGTATAAATACGAAATGCCAGATGGTTTTTATCAGTATACTGAAAAGCCAAATGGAAATGTACAACACGCAAGTCAATTAAAACCATCAGTATTAGAATCTGGAAATTATATCGATGTGGGATTTTCTAATTACCCAGTACATTATCAAACTCCGACAGGTGTATATCCGATAAGTCTAACTTATAATATGCCGGTTGTATTTGGTGGAGATCGTTTGTATACATGTGTTTATAGAGTTAAAAATAGAATTGCGTGTCCGGAAGGTGAATGTCCTGATCCTTCTGATACCACACCGCCTGGATATTATGATGATCCACCAAAACTAGAAGATCCAGGAGATCCGTTTTCAGGATTAAATGTAGTGTATCGTCCTATTTCACTATCAGAACCATTCCATTATCGCAACGGAAAAGTAAGAAACGCTGGAGTGAATTGGACGTCAGAAGATATAACAACGTATATACATAATAATCGTAACCAGAATAATGACGATGTGTATAATACGTCTCCTGTATATGAATTTACATTAGAACCATCAGATATTTCCGAAATAAGAAAATATAATTCCAGTCATGAGTTTTCTGATTTTGAATTAACATGTAAAGGCACAGATAGTACTGGAAAATCTATTGGTACAAGATGTTATAGTGATTTTTTGAAGACATATTATGACAGACTAGACGCGAAAGGATCATGTGTTAACGCAAGAGTAGGTAATTTCTATCGCTGTGCAGATAAACCTGCTGATCAAGATAAAGAAGCAGTAAATAAAGCACAAGGTAAAAGTTGACAATCATTAAAATTTGTGTATAATAGGTCGCATAAAGGGAGGAAATTAAAATGATTTCAAATGAAAAAAAGAAGGCAATGTATAAAAAAGCTTTGGCTGCATTGCTTGCGACTACAACGACTTTAGGTCTTGCAGGATGTGGAGGTAATGAAGAAACTCCAAAAGATGATAAGGTGGAAGAACCGGCTGACACAAATGATCAAAACGATAAATTGGCATATTTACCTAGCGACGTAATGTCTAAAGAAGAAACACAGCAATTGGCTTTAGGCACTAGAATAAATGTAGAAGACTTAAAAAAATTACCTGATGAATTAGCTTTAGAAGATGCTGAGATGTCTATGATTTATATTTATAAAAGCACTGCCACTACCGAGGATGGAAATACAACAGAATATGAGAATCGCTTTGCTAGGCCTGCTGAAATGGACGAGAATGGGGAAGCTAGCATTACATATGAAGGAGTGACTTATTCTGATGAATTTGCTGGAATTGAAATTGCTTACATTGCTAGCTACTTACAAGATGATAATGGAGTTTGGAATAAATATGTCGAAATTGACGGAACTTTGACCTTGGCAGGGCCAGTAATTTCAGAAGATAAAATTGAAATGTTAAATGGTAGTCAAAAAACATTGAAATAATAAACAAGAAAGGAGCATATTATGAATAAATTAAGAAAATATGCTTCTTTTTTATATTCTTTTTTCAAAAATTATAAAAAGGAATGTATTGCAATTATTTGTACTATATTAGTAATTATTAGCAGTTTTACAATATGGAATCATGTTCAAATGAAACATATTGTTGATAACATTAGAGAAATTATGGATAAAAAGGATATAAAAGAGGGGTTATTTTATATTAAAGGGAGTAGAGTGTATCTTGTGGATAATGAGAATAAAGAGTTTGTAGATACACTACCGTTATTAGGATGGATCAATGGATACCTTCATATAACGGAGACAAAAGAAATGATTCGTATATGGAATCATGGAATTATTACATTTAAAAATTACAATCAAAAGAAAAATACAATTAGTTTTTTATTTTCTCATCCAGATGTGTCATATAGCACAATAGGAACAGAACAAGTTTATATCGTTCCAGAGACTGCCACTTACAAGATAGAATTGTGGGGAGCTCGTGGAGGTGAGTCTACTGCTTTTTTAGATACTTCTGTTGCACATGGGAAAGGAGCATATGTAAGTGGAGATATTCGTCTAAAAAAAGGAACTAAGTTATATTTGCAAGTTGGCTCACGCGGAGAAAATGGTCAAAAAGTTAAGGATTATTTAAGATTTACTGCATTTGGTTATCCATCTGCCGGAGGTAAAGGTGGATATAACGGCGGTGGAGATGCTATGGATGATTCTGAAATGAACGCTGGAGGCGGAGGTGGCGGAGCTACTGATATTCGTTTGGTTTCTGGAGAATGGGATGATTTTGATTCATTAAAGAGTAGAATTATGGTTGCTGCTGGAGGCGGAGGAATGAGCCGTTTATATGGTTATACGGGTAGTTCTTATGCTGGAACAGGAGCGAGCGGTTCTGGTGGTACTATCACTGGTAAAAATGGTAAGGTAGAATTGCCACACCTAAAGCCGTATGGTTATGGTTCGACACAAACAGAAGGTTATGAGTTTGGGATTGGCGACAATGGAATATGGTGTTTAACTACTTTAAATGGTCTTGGAGGTGGCGCCGGAGGTTATATGGGATCATATAGTGGTGCTTGTAATGATACAGATTGGTATCCGCCTACTGGTGCTGGAGGTGCTTCTTCTTATGTTTCTGGATGTGACGATTGCAAAGCGATTAAAGAGTCTGCTACAGAAGATAAGTTGGTGTTTGAAAAGAATGGAGTACACTATTCTGGAATGAAATTTTCTGATATTGTTATGATAGATGGAGATAGTAAGATGCCAGATCCTAAAAATAGTAAGAAAAAAATAACAGGTAACGATGATAACGGGTATGCACGTATCACAAAGGTGGGTTGGTAGTATGAGAAAACAAATGGTGTATATATTATTAGCTTTTTTAGTGACGTGTGCAGTGTTATCTGCCTTGATGATTCATATTCCTTTTATTATGGAAGATGACGCTTACGAAAAGTTTAAAACAACTACAGAGAAATTGTTAGCAAAAAAAGTTGACAAAATCACAAAACATTCTTACAAACAAGGAGATTTGTATCAGACACCAGAAGGTAAAATTTTTGGCGCGTGGGATTACGGAGATTATTGTATTGTACAAGAATATCCAAATGATAAACCGGTGATTCGTAATGAATGTAAGTATTTTTCTTATGACACTGCAGCTTCATACATCGAAAAGACAAGCGATAGAAAAGTATTATTAGACGACACAGAAGCGACTGGGAAAGATATAACTAAACCATTTAGTAGTAAGAAATATTTTGTTGGAGAAAATCCGGACAATTATTTATATTATTCTGGTAGTTGTTATCGAGTTGTAAATATCGCTCAAAATGATACAGTGAAAGTCGTTTATGAAGGACTTGCAAATGCAGATGGAAATTGTGTTGATATCGCTGATAATAATTCTGGTTTTATTGCATTGTTATCATGGGATGAAGACAAGCAAAGATCTGGAAATTTTGAAAATTCATCTGATTTAAAGGATCGTTTGAATCGATTCTATAGAGAAGAAAAGATCAATACAGTTGCCATAAAACAACCGATCGACACAAGCGTTATCGCAATGGCAGATTGGTATATTGGAAAAGTGAAAGAAGGAAATACGACACTATTTGAAGATATACAAAACGAACGAAGTGAAATATCGACGCAACCTTTTCCAATGGGACTTTTAAATAATAGCGACTATTTAAAAATATCATGTCAAACATCTGGAGGTAAATCGACTACGGATTGTTCTAAGAACAACTATTTATACAAGTCAAAATATCAATGGTGGACGATTAACTACGGGGAAGAGAAAGACGCATGGTTTGTTACGCCTCAAGGAAATTTACTTTCAGATACGATTGGTTATTCTAACGAATACCGTTTTAGCGGAGCTAGAATGGCATTCTATTTAAAAGCAGATACTTTATTAACTGGAAGTGGAACAGAAGATAGTCCTTATCGTATCGTAAAATAGACGATAGAAACAATATCAATGTTGATATTGTTTTTTACTTACTCTTTACATATTCCTTGACAATTGATATGATTTTTATATAATAGTTTGTGTTGTGAAAGGGGATGGGAAAATGTCATTGATTGAAAAAAAGAAAAGATTATATAAAAAAATGCTTGCTGCATTGATTGCTACGACTGCTACATTGGGAATGACAGGATGTAATAATAGTGAAATTGGATCGGAAGATGAATATTCGGAAACGATGATGAATAATGGTTCTGAATACGATGATGCTACATTTCAACAGGAACCATTGGGTAAGAAGTATCTACCTGCAGCAATTATGGATAGTTCTACAACAAAAATGTTAACGACAGGTACTTATATTGAGGCGGAAGATATAACAGAGATGCCGAATGAGAATACGCTTGAAATGATGGATAAAGCAGTTTGTTATTGGTATTCAAGTAATACAGAACAGGACGGGAAGTTAGAAAGTAAAAAATATGCTTTGCCATACCCAGAGTTTTTATATCCTGATGGTGCTGCGACGATTATGGAAGAAGAGGAAAAAGAGGTTATTCATTTTCTCGGAATTGAGATCGTCGATATTGTCGACTATCGGAAAGATGAGGATGGAAAGTACGAAAAATATATTCGACTTGATTCAAATAATAATGAAATTGTATCTGCAGGATTGGTCTTATCAGAAAGAAAAATAGAAGAATTGAATGGAAATCAGAAGGTGTTGAAATAGACAATATGATTTCTTTTTTGTTTGACAAGCTATCAGAATTGAGATACTATGATATTAGATAAAAGATTGAGGGGATGATATGGCATTGAACATTGTGAAATATAACCAGGAGTTTAGAAAAAAGCTTTTTAGTAAAAATTCTGATCTTATTTTAAACAAAGATATGTCATTGGAAGATAGCACCGATATATCTTACTTACCGCATCTTACGATGAGTAGAGAAGAGACGAGTCAGTTAATTTTATGTCAGGAGATAAAAGCTGGGAATTTAAGAAAAATGCCAGATGAAAAGGTATTAGATGAACGTATGATGACGATCGTTTACCATTATCGCGCACTATTAAATCGGAATGGAGTATTGGAGCCTCTCGATTTAAAGGTGACGGTGGGAAGTCCTTTTGATAATGGACATCTATTTCGAAAACAATGTTATTTAGAAAATGGGAAACTATACGATCTTCAATATGTCTTTGATGGAATATCAATTCATCCTGTGTTTCGATATTATCAGAAAAGGGATGAAAATGAGTTTTACAAGCTAGGAATTGTCAATGGGCAGGAATTACCGTGTGGAGTTGTGAAATCTCCAAAAAAGGTACGTGAATTAAGGCAAAATTATTATATACAAGAGATATAGAGAGGTATATTCTTGACGTTTGATTAAAAATTTTATATACTAAGAGTAGATTTCAGATGAAGTGGAAGAGTATAAAAAGATATACTTTAAAGAGACGATATGGTTGGTGAGAATATCGAGTATTATTTTTAGAAGACACCATGGATGAAAACGTATTCTTTGCGTTAAAAAGAACGAGGTAGAGAAGTCTATGAAATAAGGTGGTACCGCGCGATCTGCGCCCTTATATCTAGCTTCTTTTTATTGTATAAGGGGGATTATATGGAATTACAGGAAGCGATTAAAAATCGAAGAAGTATTCGCAAATTTAATGAGAAGAACATTTCGAACGAAGATATTATGAAAATTTTAGAAAGTGCACGTTTAGCACCTTCTGCTAAAAATATGCAGCCGTGGCACTTTGTCGTACTAAAAAATGAACAAGTAGAACATGTCTATCAAATGATGGTAGATAAAATGAAGAAAGATGAAAGTACGATGACAGCAGAACCTACTTCTCGCACTGTGAGAAGAGCTAATACTTTGATTTTAGTATTTAATACGATGCCAGAAGAAAGTGTAATCAATATGGAGCAGTCGATTGGTGCTGCGATTGAAAACATGCTTTTAACTGCGACGGAACTTGGAATTGGTAGTGTATGGATTCGAATGACATACATCATCGAAGATGAACTAAGAGAATGCTATCATATGGATGGCATGAGACTGAGTGCGACAGTAGCACTTGGGTATTATGATGAATTACCTAGTCCAAGACCTAGAAAAGAATTAGAAGATATTATGACTTGGTATGATTAAAGGAGGAAGAATATGTTACAAAAGCCAAAAGGAACTTACGATGTGTATGGGACACAAGGAGAAAAAATATTATATTTAGAAAATTTATTAGCATCTTTGATGGAAAAATATAATTATCAGTACTTACGTACACCACTCTTTGAACAGAGTGATCTATTTCACCGTGGCGTAGGAGAGACAACTGATATTGTAACCAAGGAAACATATGATTTTACTGATCGCGGAAATCGTAATATGACGCTACGTCCAGAAGGGACAGCTGGAGTTGTCCGCAGTTTTATCGAAAATAAAATGTATGGAGATCCAACACAACCGATGAAAACTTGGTATTATGGACCGATGTATCGTTATGAAAGACCACAAGCAGGGAGATTTCGCGAATTTTATCAATTTGGCGTAGAGGCATTCGGTAGCAACGATCCGATGTTAGATGCTGAAATTATTAGTATTCCAGTTAATTTTTATCGTCTACTTGGATTAAAAGGGATCAAAGTAAATATCAATAGTCTAGGAGATACAGAATCACGTTTAAAATATCGTGAGGCGTTACTAGATTATTTTAAACCACATTTAGACGAGATGTGCGAAGATTGTAAGTCTAGATATGAGAAAAATCCGCTTCGTATGTTAGATTGTAAAGTGGATGCTGAAAAAGAGATTATGAAAAATGCGCCAAAGATGAAAGATTATTTGACGGAAGAGAGTAAGCAACATTTCGAGCTTGTGAAGAAATATTTGGAAGCGATGAATATCGAATATATAGAAAATCCAAACTTAGTGCGGGGTCTTGACTATTATACTTATACAGTATTTGAAGTCGAAGCAGCCGTAGAGGGGTTTGGTAGCCAAAATGTATTATGTGCGGGTGGAAGATACAATGATCTCGTACGTACGATTGGTGGACCTGATACACCCGGGGTTGGATTTGCTCTCGGTATGGAAAGACTTCTTACTGCATTAGAATATGAACATATCGAACTTCCAATCGAATCAGGAGTAGATGTATATGTTGTGCCAATTGAAGAAGCGCAAAAGCCATATGCTGCAAGTCTTGTACAAGCGCTTCGTATGACAGGATACAAAGTAGAAACTGATTATATGAATCGAAGTATGAAGAGCAACTTTAAAATGAGCGATCGCGTCGGTGCGAAATATGTCATTTTACTCGGAGAGACAGAAGTAGAATCAAATGAATTAACTGTAAAAGATAATCGCACAAAGCAAGAATATAAAGTGATGTTAGAAGATATTGTCGATTTTTTAGATCAGAATTTGGATGGTGAGGTTCACGAATGTCATTGTGGAGGAAACTGTCATTGTCAAAAGGAGGAAAAGTAGTATGAATCGAATTAAATTAAAGGATTTAGATCAATATTTTGGGAAAGAAATAGAAGTACAGGCATTCGTCGAAAATATTCGCGATTTACAGTACGTTCAATTCATTATCTTACGTGATGGAAGTGCAACAGTACAGATGACGATTGAAAAAAGCGAAGAGAAGAATGCATCATTGGTTGAACTTTTTAAGGAATTACCTCTTGAAAGTACGATCAAAGCAAAAGTACTTGTCTCTGAAAATCCTAAAGTGAAATTACGTGGAATGGAATTGTTGCCGATCGAAGTGGAAGTGACGAGTCGATCTAAAAATGAACTTCCAATCGATTTAAAAGATAAAGAAAAAACGCTGAGAGAGACGAGACTAGATTATCGTTTCTTAGATTTGCGTCGCAAGGATAATCATTTCTTATTCGAATGTGAGACTTATCTAGAGCATATGATGAGAGAGTATTTTATCGCTCATGAGTACATGGAAATACATTCTCCTAAAATTGCTGCAGGGGCTGCTGAATCTGGTGCGGAAGTATTTAAGATCGATTATTTTGGAGAGGAAGCTTGTCTTTCGCAATCCCCACAATTTTACAAACAAATGGCGATTGCTGCTGGGTTTGATCAAGTATTTGAGATTGGTCCTGCGTTCCGTGCTGAAAATTCTCATACAAGTTATCATGCAACCGAGATTAACATGGCCGATGTAGAAATCGGATGGATCCATTCATTTGATGATGTCATGGATATGGAAGAGGACTTTTTAAAGTATGTCATTTCTAAATTGAACGAAAAATATGGAGAGGAGATCAAGTCTACATTCCATGTCGATTTGGTTGATACGAGTATTCCATTTGCCCGTGTTACATTTGAGGAAGCAAAACGTATTTTAAAAGAAGAATGTAATTTTGTAGGAGAGAGAGAAGATGATTTTGAACGTCAAGAAGAAATGTTGATTTGCGAGTATTTTAAAAAGAAAACAGGAACGGATTTTGTCTTTGTGACGAAGTTCCCATTTGCCGCACGACCTTTCTATCATATGCTTGATAGCGATGGAAACACGTGTAGTTACGACTTATTATTTAGAGGAATTGAACTTACGACGGGCGCACAAAGAGAACATCGTAGAGATATTTTAGAACGCCAAATGATCGAAAAAGAGATCGATCCAAAGTCTCTTGCGTTCTATCTTGAATTCTTCGAGTATGGATGTCCACCACATGGAGGATTCGCAATCGGAATCGGACGCTTTATGATGCAATTATTCAATATTGATAATATTCGTGAGGCTACATTTATCTATCGTGGTCCTACGAGGTTAAACCCTTAAGAAAGCTAGTGAATTTTCACTAGCTTTTTCATGCGTTTTTCACAGAATCGGTGTATAATGAATGAGAGGTGATACTATGAAGATACTTGTTGTAGATGATGAAGCACTCATTCGCTCTGTCGTAATAGAATATGCAGAAAACGAAGGATATGAAGTGGTCGAAGCAGAAAATGGTTTAGATGCAGTAGAAATCGTTCGTAACGATCCATCTATCGATCTTATGATATTAGATATCATGATGCCTAAGATGGATGGGTATACTGCATATGAAGAGATTAAGAAGATACGTAACCTTCCGACGATTATGCTTTCTGCAAGAGGAGAAGAGTACGATAAACTCATGGGATTCCAACTTGGAATCGATGATTATTTAACCAAACCATTTAGTCCAAAGGAACTGGTTGCACGAATAAAAGCAGTTATGAAACGTTATCTAGAAAAAACGGAAGGAGATTTATTTCATTATAAAGGACTCAAGATTGATTTTAAAGGTCGTGTCGTTACCATAGATGAAGAAGAAGTAAAATTGACTCCAAAAGAGTATGAATTGTTGACATACTTTGTTACAAACCCTAATATTGCACTCTCTAGAGAGCAACTTTTAAATCAAATTTGGGGGTATGACTTTTTTGGAGATGATCGAACGATCGATACACATGTTAAGATGTTGCGTAACAATTTAGGACCATATCGTGATTTGATTGTAACCGTTAGAAGTATGGGGTATAAATTTGAAATTAAAGAGAAATAGTTTAGGAGTCAAGATATGGTTGTATCTCTGTTTGTTTTCTCTTTTGATTTTGGCTTTTCTATGGCTGTTTCAGGTTCTTTTTCTAAATACGTACTACGAATGGGTTAAGAGTAAACAGATTCGTACATTAGCCTCTGATTTAAGAAATCAGTATCAAGATAATGATTGGACGGAACTTTTAGATGATATGGCTTATGAGAAAGGAATTTGTATCGAGGTATCAAAGGATGGTCGTACGATATATACTTCCTCTGCTTTTAATCGTGGCTGTATGATTAACAGCGATCGGAACCCTAGTATTCTATATTATAAAAACGATTTTATAGAAAGTGGGAAAAGAAAAAAAGAGTACGAACTTATCAATCCTGCTTTAAATAATAAGACATTACTATACGGTATTAAATTAGATCAGGACACCTATGGATTTATCAGTGCTTCTCTAGAACCTTTAGATGAGGGAGCGCGCATTATTAAAAGTCAGTTAATTTATGTATCGATTGGTGTTTTTGTCCTTTCATTATTGATCGGATATGTCTTATCGAAAAAACTTTCCAGACCGATTGTCAAAGTAAATAAAACAGCGCTCAAAATGGCAGAAGGAAATTACGATATTACGTTTAAAACCGAAGAAGATATCGATGAAATCAATCAATTAGTACAGACGTTGAATCATGCGAAAGACGAGCTATCTAAGACGGAAGAATTAAGAAGAGATTTGCTTGCGAACGTAGGACATGATTTAAAAACACCACTTACGATGATCAAGGCATATGCGGAAATGGTGCGAGATCTTACTTATAATAAAAAACAGAAGAGAATTCAAAATTGTAATGTTATTATAGAAGAAGCGGATCGCATGACGGGGCTCGTAAATGATATCGTAGATTTATCACAACTACAATCGCGAGTCTTAGAGATGCATATGGAACGATTTAACATTACGGAACTTGTTTATACAATTTTAAAACGTTACGATATTTTAAAAGAAAAAGAAAATCTTAAGTTTGTATTCGATGAAAAGAACGATTATTATGTATATGCAGACAAAAAGAAGTTAGAACAAGTCATCTATAATTTATTAAATAATGCAATCAATTATACTGGTGAAGATAATACAGTAACGATTCGCTTGATTCCAAAAGAAGATGTGATTCGAGTTGAAATTTCAGATACCGGAAAGGGAATTAAAGAAGAGGACTTACCTCATATTTGGGATCGTTATTACAAAAATAGTAAAAAACATAAACGAAATGCGGTAGGTACGGGAATTGGTCTTTCTATCGTCAAAAATATTTTAATCAATCATCATTTTGAATATGGTGTGATGTCGAAAAAAGAAAAAGGAACAACTTTCTATTTTGAAGCAAAACGAAATTAGGCATAAAGTGGGTATAAGAATGCCCACTTCCTTTTTTTGTGATATAATATTCTACATTGGAGGCACATATGAGACCACAAGATTATATATACGATAAGAAAAGACAAATTATAGATGTGTTTTGTACGTTGTATGGAGAAGAATATCGTGATTATTTCTCTCGTGTTTTTGATGAACTTTTATTTTTATATCCACATATCAATCGAGAAGATTATGATTATATATGGAAGTTGTTTTATCGCAACGAAAAGAATTATGATGCTTTACCACAAACGTTGATCTTAGAAATGTTAGAGGCAAGTCTAGGTAGTTTTCGTCCGGTTTTAGTAAACGACAACGGAAAGATCAGAGTGCGAAAACTCATTGTTTGTGGTCTAGATCGCATCGATCACCCAAATATGGATATCGTACTCTTACATGAATTAAAACACGCACTTACATATCATTATAAGCTTTATATTCACGATCGCGAAATGTTGAGCCTTTCCGAAAAATGTGGTGTCAATATCGTACACAAAAATTATTTTTATGGAAAACAAAACGTAAAGTGGAATCGTTTCTCTTCGATTAACGAAGTATTGACTCAGAAAGATGCGAGACTTTGCGAAAGAAAGATGGATCGACAAGGTGGAATCTTTCCGAAAGATGGGACTGTAATAGCACGAAATCCATGGTCGGACTCTTATATTCCATTATTCCAAGATGTTTCAAAAGTGGGATTTCAAATGTTGCGCGAAGCAGAAATGAAAGAGACATTGGGAATTTATTCAGATCCAGTCAACGAAGTTGTTCTTACGAAATTATTTCAAACAATGAAGGAATATAAGAGAGCAGTGGAGGAAAAAGACGATAAAACGACGAAAAGGCTTTGTAAGCGGTTTTCAAATGTTGTAAACGGAGCTTTAAAAAAGTAAAAACTGTATAAAAAGACTTGAAACTTCATAAAATTTCATGTATATTATAAATGTACTTATTCTTGGTTTAAGAAGTCTCCGACTTTTTCTCGGAATAAGCGTATTATAAGAAAGGAGAACAGACATGGCTTTAAGTAAAGAAAAGAAAGCAGAAATCGTAAAGAAATTTGCGAAAGATGCAAAAGATACAGGATCTTCTGAAGTACAAATTGCTATTTTAACTGAAGAGATCAAAGAATTAACTGAACACTTAAAAGTACATAGTCACGATTATCATTCTAGAAGAGGACTTTTAAAGAAAGTAGGACAAAGACGTAGTTTATTAAATTACTTATTCAAAACTGACGTTACTAGATATAGAAAAATCGTTAAAGACTTAGGTTTAAGAAAATAAGGAAAAAAGTAGGCACTCGTTTTTGGGTGTCTTTATTTTTATAGATGGAGGGTATATGAAAAAGATATTTGAACTAGATTTTAGAGGAAGAAAATTAGTCGTAGAACATGGAGAGTTAGCCAAACAAGCAAGTGGTGCGGTTCTCGTTCGTTATGGGGATACTGTAGTACTATCGACAGCTGTCGTAAGTAAAAAATCAAATGTACTTGCCGACTTTTTCCCACTTATGGTACTTTATCAAGAAAAACTATATTCTGTTGGTAAGATTCCGGGAGGATTTATCAAAAGAGAAGGTAGACCAAGTGAGAATGCTACTCTCGCAGCTCGTATGATCGATCGTCCGATGAGACCACTTTTTCCAAGTGATTTTAAAAACGAAGTACAAATCGTCAATACGGTGTTGTCAGTAGATCAAGATAATTCACCAGAGATGGCTGCATTATTTGGTTCATCTCTAGCAACATCTATTTCTGAAATTCCATTCGATGGACCAGTTGCTGCGGTTAAAGTAGGAAGAGTCAATGGAGAATTTGTCATCAATCCGACGACAGAACAAGTAGAATTAAGTGATATCGATCTTACGGTAGCTGGAACGAAAGAAGCGATCAACATGGTCGAAGCTGGAGCGAAAGAAGTAAGTGAAGAAGACATGTTAGAAGCTTTGATGTTTGGACATGAAGCGATCAAAGAGTTAGTTGCTTTCCAAGAAAAGATCATCGCTGAGATCGGATTACCAAAGATGGAATATGAAGTTTTAGAAATTTCTGATGAAGTAAAAGAAAACGTCAAAAAATTAGCAACCGATCCTTTAAATAAAGCACTTCGCATTAAAGACAAATTAGAAAAATATAGAGCGATCGACGAAATCAAAGAAGAGATTGTAGAACAATATAAAGAAGAATATAAAGACTTAGATGCTGAAGAATTAGAACATCTCATTACAGGTGTAAAATTAGTATTGGAAGAAATTGAATATGAGATCTTTAGACAGATCGTCGTAAAGGAAAAAACGAGAGCAGATGGAAGAAGTATGACGGAGATCCGCCCACTTTCTACGGATATCGACTTACTTCCACGTACACATGGATCCGCACTTTTTACAAGAGGACAAACACAAGCTTTAGGTGTTGTTACGCTTGGAGCATTGGGAGAGCATCAAGTATTAGATGGACTTGGAATCGAAGATCAAAAAAGATTCATGTTACACTATAACTTCCCACAATTTAGCGTTGGAGAAACAGGACGTTATGGTGCTCCAGGAAGAAGAGAAATCGGGCATGGGGCACTCGGAGAGAGAGCTTTATTACAAGTAATTCCATCAGAAGAAGAATTCCCATATACGATCCGTGTCGTAAGCGAAGTATTAGAAAGTAATGGTTCTTCTTCTCAAGCAAGTATTTGTGCGGGATGTATGGCATTGATGGCAGCCGGAGTTCCAATCAAAGCACCAGTTGCAGGAATTGCGATGGGACTGATTACCGATGGAGATGATTACACAATTTTAACTGATATCCAAGGAATGGAAGATCATCTTGGAGATATGGATTTCAAAGTAGCTGGAACGAGAGATGGTATCTGTGCATTACAGATGGATATCAAGATCAAGGGAATTACAAAACAGATTTTAAAAGAAGCGCTTGCACAGGCAAAACAAGCTCGTTTTGAAATTTTGGATGTGATTACAAAACAAATTGTAGAACCTAGAAAAGAAGTTAGTAAATACGCACCTAAGACGATGACATTTACAATTGATCCAAACAAGATCAAAGATGTAATCGGAAAAGGTGGGGAGATGATTACGAAAATCATCTTAGAGGCAAGTCATGTCAATGCTGTTACGGATATCAATGCCGTCAAAGTAGACTTAGAAGATGACGGACGCGTTATTATCTACCATACAGATCAAGATATTATCAATACGACTGCTGAGATGATTCAAAATATCGTAAGAGAAGTAGAAGTAGGAAAAGTATACAATGGTAAAGTTGTCAAAGTAGAGGACTTCGGATGTTTTGTCGAATTATGGCCAGGATGTGAAGGACTTGTACACGTATCACAATTAGATACAGCACGTGTAGAAGATCCAAAAGAGTTTGTCAAAGTAGGAGATGAAATTCTAGTAAAATCTCTCGGTACCGATAAAAAGGGTAGACTGAACTTATCTAGAAAAGAAGTACTTGCTCCTGGAAGCAACGATAAGAAAAAGAAAAAAGAAGATGAAAAGTCTGAAAAGAAAGACAAGAAAAGAGTAGAGAAAGAAGAGAAGAAAACGGAAGAAAATGAATAGTTTTCTTCTTTTTTCGTGTATAATAAAGTTGGTGATAAAATGAAGTACGTCAAAAAGCATAAGGAGGTTATTCTACTCATTTTGATTTCTAGTTTAGTGATGATATGGATAATGAGTGATACACATTTACTAGGTCACGATACGAGGTTTCATCTAGCGAATATCGAAAATTTAAAGAATTCTATTTCATGGAACAATTTATTTCCTACAGATGCGATCGTATCCAACTTATCGTTCGACATGGGATATGGCCTTTATCTTTTCTATCCGATCATGCCTCACTTACTCGTTGCATACCTAGCAAAGTTTTTAAGTTTCTTTACAATCGATACTTATACATCGCTTTCTATTTTTTACGTTTTCATAACGACCTCTAGCGTTCTACTCATCTATCAACTATCGAAAAAACTTTCTAAGAATCGTCTCGTTGCTTTCTTCTCAGGTCTTATCTTTTTATTGATGCCATATCGCATTGGTCAGGTGGCAGTAAGAGGATCGTTAAATGAATCGATGATTTCGCTTTTTGTTCCAATGATACTATTATCTATCTTAGCATGGAAGGAGAAAAATTGGAAAAACTTTTATCTTTTATTCATCGTGGGTTGGATTGGTCTTCTTTGGTCACATATGACGATGGCTTTATATACAGTGATCTTCGTTTTACCGTTCTTGTATTATGCGAAAGATGAGTTAAAGGATAAAATTGCTTTAAAACACGGTATTTTAGCAATTTTAGCAGTTACAGTAGTCGTAATACCTGGGATTGTTCAAACGTTCTCACAAAGCGGCTATTTGGTCTTTTACGACGGATATATGACAAGATTATCTCTACTAGAAGAAAACTTTCTATCTTGGAAAGATTATCTATTTATGAATTCTAACTACGATTGGACGGTTCCATATTTTATCCCAATCGCATTGATTTTTTCCTTAATCGTAAGTTTCTATACTTATCTAAAGCAAAAAAAGGATGCTTATCTTACGATTTTATGGATATGGATCCCAGTATTTATCTGGATGATGTCTTCTTTTTTTCCATGGGAGATATTGCCAAAATCTTTATGGATGATTCAATTTCCATGGAGACTACTAGGACTACTTAGTATCGTAATTGCCTTATTAGCTCCATTGATGCTACAAAATAAAAAGTTAGATAAATTATTCTTATTATTCTTTGTCGTTCTTTTCATTCAGGTGATTCCTTTTCTACAAATGTTAAAAGATCGACCATATCATATCGATAAGATCGATATCGATGATGGAAGAGGGAATATCGTCGAATATTATCCAGAAGAATATCTCGAATATCCTAGTTTTTTTGAAATCGATGATCAGAGTATCAGCATAGTGGATGGAGATGCGGATGTAGAGATATTATCCAATCGAACACACGATCTAAAAATCAAAGTAAAAACAGATGATATCGTCACATTAGAACTACCGAAAATATATTATAATGGATACGTAATAGAAGATGAAAGTAATTATAAAAAGCGCGTAGATCGAAGTAAACATGGACGGATCGAAGTTGTCATTAAAAAAAGTGGCACTTACCATATTTACTATCGCGATCTACCAATTGTAACTACTTTAAAAATAGTCAGAATCATCGTTTGTATCGGAATTGTTTTCTGTGTTATAGCGCAACGTAAAAAGTTACTTCTTATAAAAAAATAATGCTCGATACTTTTACAAGAAAAAGAAAAATGATATACTGATATTAGAACGATAAGAAAAATTGATAGAATAAACTAATATAATTTAGAATCATAGATAAGTATTAGAAGGGATGTATCACGATGGTTTACGTATTGTATGGAACAGACTTATATCTACGCAAAAAAGAACTTGAAAAAATCATGAGAGAACACCAGTTAGAATCAATTGATTGTAGTCAATATGATTTTTTAATCACACCTCTAAAAGACATTGTAGAAGATGCTTCTACAGTTTCTTTGTTCCATAGTGAAAAGATGATTTTAGTAGATAATGCGTATTTTCTTTCAGGCACTACGAAAAAGACAAGTATAGAGCAAAATATCGACGATTTAAGTATATATTTAGATTATCTAAATCCGGAGAGCCATTTAGTATTCATAGTCGATGCCGATAAATTAGATGAGCGAAAGAAAATCGTCAAAAAGATAAAACAGGTGGGAGTGATCAAAGAGTGTTCCCAACCCAAAGATATGCAGAAGTTTATCTCTCTTATGGCTGGAGATTATCAAATTGATGTTCAAGCTAAGCAACTATTGACAGAAAGAACAAAGGGCGATTTATTACTGTTGGAACAAGAGCTTGAAAAACTAAAAATGTACCGTTACGACGAAAAAATAATTTCCTTAGAAGATGTAGAAAATTATACAACCAAAACAGTAGATATGGATATTTTTCACTTTATCGAAAATATCGTTGCAAACAAAAAAGAAGCAGCACTTGCTACTTATGATGAAATGCTGAAAAACAACGAAGAGCCGATTAAAATTATCATTATGCTAGCAAATCAATTTCGTCTTATTTTTCAAGCAAAAACTCTATATAAAAAGGGATATACAGAAAAAGATATCGCGTCTACTCTTGGGATTCATCCATATCGTATTAAATTAGCACTTCAAAGTGGACGTGATTTTCAATGCGATCAATTGTTAATGTATTTAAAAAAATTAGCTTTATTAGATAGTAAAATAAAACATGGGGCAATCGAAAAAAAATTTGCCCTCGAACGATTTATTTTAGAATTATAGGTGATTTTATGAGAATTGGAATTGATATCGATGGTGTTATCAATAACGTCGATCAATTAAAGTTAGATTATCTTTATCAATTTTGTGTCACACGAGATAAAAAAATTAAAAATGCGAATGGACTCATTATCTCCCGTATGGCGGATTTAGATGAAAGGGAAATCGAAGAATTTCAAACGTACTATCGACCGCTATTATTACGCAATGCGAAGGCTAGACCATTTGCTTCTGAAGTTATCGACCAATTGATGTTTGAGGGACATAAAATCATTCTTATGACAAGTGAAAAAGGGTACGGAAGAGACCATACTCCAATTTATCAGTGGCTCATTAAAAACGATATTCATTACCACGAGATCGTCTTTACGAGAAGAAAACAATATGCCTGCCAAAGTTATAAAATAGATTTAATGATCGACGACAATTATACTTTATTTCAAAAACTACCGCCTAATATTTGTTGCTTTTGTTATGAGACGCGATACAATCGCTTTTATTTCCAACGGAATGTGATTCATGTACACTCTTGGTATGACATCTACGATAAAATAACGAATTGGGATCAGACAATCCTAGATTACGAACGTCGTAAAATTCGCAATAAAATTCGAGACTAACAGAATCTCACATTCTGTTTTTATTTGTCTTTTTTTCAAATGCACAAGCGACGAGAATCTGTTTCAATAAAACTTTGCTTCCTCTTTTGAACGTAACTGACATAGTTCCGTCTAACGATTCTTCGACGGTTGACATCATCCTTCCTTTCCATGGTGCTTTTAAACGGTTCTTCTTTCCTGGTTTTAATCGTATAGTTAAATCATAGTTTCCTTTCTGAAACTTTAGTATCATCACTTCATTATGACATTTTCTATAGGAAGTTAATTTAGAATGATTATAACTTGTAAATTTATACTGCTTATTTCCTAATTGTAGTACACATAAGAAACCTTGGAAAGATATTATGCCAAAAGGAACATCGGCGACTGCTAACATTACGCTCAGTCTCTTAATATCTCGCGATTCGTATTTTAATGTATTTGCCTGTGCCCATAGATAATTTTTAGGAAAACTAGTTCCGTAATCTTTTTCGCTATAACCATATCCATCTTCGAAATCAATTTCTTTTCCTTGGTAAATAAAATGTCCATCGATGTAGTGATGCATGCTTATAATGCCATGCGAGCATTTCATCGGAAGATATGAAAATGGTCCCATAATAGTAGGGGAGAAAACACTAGCACGATAAGGAGTAATTTCACTAAAGAATAAGTTCGTTTTCAAATCGATTTCATCGTTTGATATATTTAATATCAATTGATCTTTGGAAAAATAATTTTCGTTTAACTCGATCGAAAACGGTTCTTCATGGAAACGAATTTCCTCGATAGGGTATCTACAATAATAACTGCGATGCGTTATATTTTCAGTCACTTGAATAAAAGCATGGGCATCTTCTGTACAAATTCCAACGATGATCGCAAAACTAATTTTTTTATCTGCCGTCACTAATTTATAATACCATCCTTCAAAGTATTTCTTTTTTGTCGTACTTCCTTGTAAACATACTTGATCTTTCTTTTTCGTATTCTTCCCTCCATTCAAAATAATGTATGATTCAAAAAATAATTTAGAACAAAATGGTCATACTACTATTAGAAAGAAAGGTGATTTATGAAAGAGACTGTAACTTTATTAAATCATGTATATCAGATGTGTGAACTAATTTTAACTAAATTTGAACCTATTTTAAAAGAATTAGAAGATGATGAATTTAAAGCCGAAGTAAAAAGAGAGAAAGCATTATTTGAAGAGATTAAATATTTAGCTGATGGTCTTCTTGCTTCACTAAGAAAAGAAGAGAAGATGGTGGGGAAAATGCGTAAATTCAGTTCATATTTATCGACGAAATTAAGTACACTGACGAATAATGACGCTAAACATATTTCTAATGTGATGATAGAAGGGGAAAGAGAATTTCAAAAAGATATCCAAGAAAAAATACATGCTTGTAAAAAGGCAGATACTACTGTAATTGAACTTGCTACGAGATTAAACCATACTTTAGAAGAGAATATACAAATGTTAAAAAGGTGGGCAAAATAAAAACGAGATCATTCTCGTTTTTATTGTTTCAAATTTAGTCGTTGTAGAGATTCTCTATAAGTCTCTCCGGCTTTTCATTTTCGTGAATAATTAAATATAGTATGTGCACTATAGAGTGTTCGAATGATAAGTGTTGATTATTTAATAAAATGATGCCGTTTTTACCTTCTATTGTATTTTTAGATTCGTATTCCGCAATGATATCTTTTGGTTGTTTTGAACCAATCAATACGCCGTATTGATAATTCCTACTATGCGAACTAGATAAAGTTAAAAACATATCACCAATCCCAGCACTTGTAAAAATAGTTTCTTTTTGACATCCACATTTTTCTAGCATACATTTTACGATATTGACCGCTTGTTGAAAGTAATAAGCTTTGGTAGATTCCGTCATCCCCAATCCGTGTAAAATGCCTGCTCCGATCGCTAAAACGTTTTTTAAAATACCACATAATTCTACACCTTTCAGGTCATTTGTTCCTTCGATAGAAAGTGATGAGGTTTCCAATGCTTCTTTCGCAGCATTTACTACGATATCGTCACTTGTCGCTAAAGTAAGTTCAATCGGCATATTTTGTACGATGTCTGTTGCAAATGATGGACCAGCGAGGACACCATAATTAGAAATTTTTAATCCACCTGCGAATGCTTCATGCATCCATACTTGATTTCCAGGAAAAACTCCTTTAGATCCGATGATGACAATTTGCCAAGATTGAATCAATCCTTTTAAATGAGCTAACAATTCTGCTAAATAAGGAGTTGGTGTTGCTATGATAATGATATTAGCATTTTGTACTGCGGATGCTAAATCATTGCTGAATTTAAGACCCTTGGGAAGGGAGATATTTTCTAGATGTGGGCTCTGATACGTCTCAACTAATTTCTCATATTCCTCTTTGACCGGAGTATATAAAGTAACGTCCTTTTGATTTTGAATTGCCTTATAGCCAAGTGATAGTCCATAAGCACCTGTCCCCAAAATTGTAATTTTCATCATCGTTCGTTTCCTCCTAAAAATTTTTCTATTTTCTGATATACTTCTTTTAACATACGTTCATGTTGGCTCGTCGTCTTCGGTTGAAAATATTTTTTCTGTTTGAGTGTATCTGGCAGATATTGTTGTTTTACAATTCCATTTGGATAGTCATGAGGATATTTATAATCTTTCGAATTCGTTTTTATATGATGAGGAACGTTTCCTGCTTTTCCTTTTCGAATGTCATTGATTGCTTCATCTAAAGCGATATGTGCGCTATTTGATTTAGGAGAAAGAGCAAGTTCTATCACGACTGTTCCAAGAGGAATTCTAGCTTCTGGGAATCCCAAACGTTCTGCCGCTTCGATTGCAGCCATGACGCGTGGACCTATCGCTGGATTCGCAAGTCCTATATCTTCGTATGCAATTACTGCCATCCTTCTACAAATACTATCTAAATCTTCTACTTCGATCAATCTTGCTAAATAGTGCAAAGCTGCATTGACATCGCTTCCTCTAATCGATTTTTGAAAGGCAGACAAAACATCGTAATGTCCATCTTCATTTTGATCGTGAAAGAAAATAGGTTTTTGATGAATATTTTGCAGTACTTCTTTCGTGATATGGTAATCACTTGCTGCATAATAAGCTACTTCCAATAAATTATAAGCTGCTCTTAGATCTCCCCCAGATAAAGTTGTAATCATCGGATAACATTCGTCATCTACTACGATATTTTCTAATAAATTTGATGTTACTGCGCGTTTTAATCCGTCTATAATATCTTGTTCTTCTAATGGAAGTAATTCAAAAATTTGACAGCGACTTCTAATGGCCGGGTTAATTTTATGATAAGGATTAGAAGTTGTCATACCAATTAAAGTGATCAATCCATTTTCTAGATAGGGGAGGAGAAGATCTTGTTTGTCTTTATTTAAACGATGAATTTCATCCATAATGACTACCATAGAGCCATACATCTTTGCCTCTTCGATTACAATATCAAAATCTTTCTTACTATGAATGACCGCATTTAATAATCTATGACGCAATCCTAGTTCCTCTACGATTGCTGTTGCAATCGACGTTTTTCCAATTCCAGGCTTTCCATAGAGAATCATCGAAAACAGTCTATGATTCTTTACCATGTGATATAAAATTTTATCTTTTCCTACTAAATGTTGTTGACCAATGACATCCTCTAGCTTTTTCGGACGTAATTTTATTGCTAATGGTTCATTCATTTTTATCACCTTATATTATTTTATCAAAAATTACATCTCTTGAATAGCATCTTTTATCTGTCAAGTAGACACTTGAAGGATGAGAAATACGATAATGCGTGATATAATGTTTATGGTGAGTAGATATGATAACAATTTATAAAAATGAAAACGACAAGTTGAAAAAACAAAAAACGATAGAAGCCGGTACATGGATTAACGTCGATCACTTTTCAAACGACGACTTAAATGAGATTCATAAAACGACGAATATCGAATTAGAACTTTTAAAAAAGTTAATGGACACACACGAAACAGCACGTGTCGAACAAAGAGAGGATACAGTTCTAATCGTCTTAAAAGTACCTATCAAAAAGTATAATGGATATCGCACTGTTCCATTAGGAATTATTATCGCTCCAAATCATATCGTAACGATTTGTAACGAGGGAGATCAAGTTTTAAAACAGCCGCTAGAAGATAGTTCATTGAATCCTTTAGAAAAGTCAAACTTTACAATTCAGATTTTCTATTATGTAGCAACACTTTATCTATCTCATTTGGAAGATGTTCAAAACGATTTACAAAATCAAGAAAAATCCCTTTATCATGCAACGAATAATAATGCATTAAAAGGACTTATGAAAATTGAAAAGAGTTTGGTATACTTCATGCAATCACTATCTTCTAACGAAATGGTTTTAGAACGTATTGCAAGTGGAAACGTACTTCCTTTATATAAGGGGGATGAACGATTATTAGAAGATGCCATGATAGAAAATAGACAAGCGATCGCAATGGCAAATCTATATCAAGAATTACTTTCCAGCTTAACAGATTCTTATGGAACGATCATTTCCAACAATTTAAATCAAATCATGAAATTTTTAGCAGGTGTTACCATTGTCATCTCCATACCAACGATGGTATCTTCTTTCATAGGAATGAACGTTCCTCTTGGAAAACTTGGAGAAGACCCGATGGCATTTATATATTTATGTGTTTTTTCACTCATTATCTCACTTATCGTAGCATTCTACTTAAAAAGAAAGAATATGTTATAGCATGAACCGCTTTTTAGAATGTATCGAAGAATTTTTGAACTATTTATATATCGATAAAAAATATAGTGAGAATACAATTCAATCCTATGAAAGAGATCTTATAAAATATTATGAATTCTTAGGACACCCCGAACTAGAACAAGTGAAAAAAGACGATATTAAACGTTATTTATCATATTTAAAAGAACAACATTTGGGAGATAAAACGATGTCTCGAAACATTTCTTGTCTGCGTTCTTTTTATAAATTTTTACTCATGGAGCGGATGATCCAAAAAAATCCAATCGAGTTTATAGAACTACCAAAAATCAGAAAGACATTGCCTTCCGTTCTTTCGGAAGAAGAGGTGGAAAAACTATTAGATGTATCACTTACAGATCATTACAGTTACCGTAACAAAGCAATGTTAGAACTAATGTATGCGACAGGTCTTCGCGTAAGCGAACTAGTGAATCTAGAACTCAATGATATCGATTTTTATTCCGATACAGTTCGTACCCTCGGGAAGGGGAGTAAGGAAAGAGTGATCCCACTTGGTGATTATGCCAAGGAAGCACTTCGTATCTATATTGAAGAACACCGCCCTAAAATGATGAAAAGATCGTCTAATAATTACGTATTCATCAATAATCACGGTAATAAAATGACACGACAAGGATTTTTCAAAATACTAAAAAAAATAGCAAAAGAAAAGGAAATCACAACACCATTTTCACCACATACTTTGAGACATTCTTTTGCAACTCATTTATTGAACCATGGAGCTGATTTGAGAAGTATTCAAGAATTGTTGGGACATAGCGATATTTCGACCACACAAATTTATACACATGTCACAAACGAGAAAATAAAACACGAATACGACGAATATCATCCACATGCACAAGAAAGGAAATAATATGAAAATAAGAAACGATATTACACCAACTATTTTTAGAGAATATGATTTAAGAGGTATTTATCCTAGCGAAATTGATAGTGATGTCGCATACACGCTAGGAAAATCTTTCGGATCATACATTCAAACGATGGGAGAAACTACTACAATTGTAGGACACGATAATAGGGAATCTGGAGAAGAATTATATCACGCATTTTTAGAAGGATTAAAAGAAACTGGTGTTTCTATTCTCTCATTAGGACTCGTAACGACGCCGATGTATTATTATGCAAAGAAAAAGCAAAAATTAAAAACCGGTGTCATGATTACTGCAAGCCATAATCCAAGAGAGTATAATGGTTTCAAGATTTCTTTTTCGGAAGTAGGAAATGCTTATGGAGAAGCTATTAGAACCTTTCAAAAATATACAGAAGCATGCCAATTTAAAGATGGAACTGGAAAAATTATACCATACTCAATTCACGATGATTATTTGACATTACTTCAAAGCTCAATCAATCTTGGAACACATCCGATCAAGGCTGTGATCGACTGTGGAAACGGAACTGGCTCTGTTATCGTAAAGGAAGCAATAAAACAATTTCCGATTCAAGTAGAATATTTGTATTGTGAAAGCGATCCAACATTTCCAAATCATCATCCAGACCCTGCTGTTTCTAAAAATATGATAGATCTTGGAAAAAAGGTTGTTGAATTAGGCTATGATCTCGGTATTGGAATCGACGGAGATGCCGATCGCGTTGGATTTGTCGATAACAAAGGTTCTGTTGTTCCAATCGATCAATTTATGCTTTTAGTATACCGTGATTTAAATGATCACTTGAAGATGAGAAAAGCTCTATTCGATGTAAAATGCGGAAAATCCCTGATCGATGGCTTAAAAGACTTAGAAATAGAACCTGTAATGTACCGTACTGGTGCAAGCTATACAAATATGATGGTCAATACCGGAAATTTTGACTTTGGTGGAGAGTTTTCTGGACACGTCTTTTTCAGAGATAAATTTCCTGGATTTGACGATGGTATTTATGCAGGATTACGCATGATTGAAATTTTATCTAAAAAAGAAGAAAGTTTCACCGATCTATTAACCAATATTCCTAAGTATGTTTCTACAGAGGAAATCAAGGTTGCAACAACGGAAGAAAAAAAATTCGAAATTGTCGATAAAGTGAAAGAGTATGCGATAGAAAAAGGTTATTCTTTTAGCGATATCGACGGAGTTAGAGTAGAGTGGACAGATGCTTGGGCCTTAGCTAGAGTCTCTAATACAGGACCTAATGTCACCCTTCGGTTTGAAGCGAAAGATCAAGAAACTTTATCCAAAATACAAAAAGAATTTATGGATTTCATTCACTCTCTCTTATAAAACGAAAAGACAAGTTTGCTCATATTGCTTGTCTTTTTTCATATATTAAAGTAGTAGGTGATCGAATGAGTAAAACTATGTATGCTTTTTTATTTTCGTTGATTGCTGGTGCATCTACTCTAATTGGGACAATTCCAATCTTTTTTAAAAGAGTAAAAACTTCTTTAATGATTACAATTTCCCTCGCATTTGCAGCAGGAATTATGTTGACTGTTTCTTTTACAGATTTAATTCCAAATAGTATCTCATATTTAAATACGACTTTCTTACCATTTCCAGCACTATTGATAAGCGCTATTTTTATCGTAGTAGGAATCATCTTTTCCATGTTGATTGATATTTATCTTCCGACATCTGTCGATCAAAAAAATCAACAATTATATAAAGTAGGAATCTTTTCTATGATTGCTATTATCTTACACAACGTCCCTGAAGGTATTGCTACTTTTATGACGTCCTCAAATGATTTAAAGTTAGGAATTACTCTAACGATAGCCATTGCCTTACATAATATCCCAGAAGGAATCAGCATTGCCATTCCAATCTATTATGCAACCACGAAAAAAACAAAAGCGATATTTTATACTTTTATCTCGGGAATTTCAGAGCTGATTGGAGCAATCATTGCTTATCTATTTTTAGCACGATATATGACGGATGCAATGATGGGAATCCTTTTTTCACTGATTGCTGGGATCATGATACATATTTCGATATATGAGCTGATTCCAACCAGTAAAAGTTACAAAGAAGTAAAACTGACATATAAAGCATTTTTTATTGGAATTATATTCATGCTTTTAAGTCATGCGCTCATGAATTGATTTGCTTTTTTCGGAAAAAAAAGATATAATACTAGCTCGTAAGAAGGGATAACTGATGGAAGAAAAAGAGTACGAATATAGAATGTTAACAGGAGAAAGCTTATGGGAATGCCTTTTAAAAGCCACGTACTTTGAAAATGCAGAAGCTTTATTTTCTAAATCACTCGATGAAGAACGACAAAAAGGGTTAGATAAGTTTGATACTTTTGGAATTGCCTGTTATGATAAGGATCAATTAGTTGGATTATGTGGTGTTCGATATGGATTCAGCCTAGAGAGAGAAGAACTGTCACAAGTGTATTACATCGTCAATGAACATTACCGTAGACAAGGAATCGCAAAAAGACTTCTTGTAATGTCAATTTTAATCGAAAAACATTTTCATCCAACGACCACGATACATACACAGATTATGCCACGAAACGTTGCATCTCAAAAAACGATTGGAAACTTAGGATTTTATAGAACTGGGATCAAATACTATTTAGATTCGATTCCAAGAAATAAAGAAAAATATCCGATTTATGAAGATGTTGTAAAAAAAGATAGTTTATGTCAAAAGTATTTAAAAAAATGATATAATAAACGTAGGAAGAAATGAAAGAAGGAAAAAATATGGCAGAAGAACGTAGTAGAGGTTATTTTTTTCTCAATCGCCCCATTACAACTGCACAATACTACATGGTTGCAGAATATACACAGTTAGATTATATTGATTCTCATACCATAGGAATGTATGAAGAGATGGAACATTATCGCAATTGCCTAGAGCTCTGCGAAACAGTCTTAGAACCATCATGGAGAGAAGCAAAAAAAACAATACCTGACGAAGGCGAGAGGGTAGAGTATGTTTTACAAAAAGAAAGTGTAATCACAGCGATGGAACTTGCTCGATCGATTCGTGGACTATCTTTAATGTTACCACATTCAATAGAACAAATTAGTACAGAACAATGGGAACACTTCTTAAAATGGTATGATGCAAAGACATTAAACGATTATATTACTGTAACATTTACTTCCATTCCAAAAGAATTAAAAGAAGAGATTCCATTACAATTTGATACGATGAACGACGATCAGAAAACAGAAGTATATAAGAACCTTTTAAATAAGATTACAGAAACAAAAGGATTATCTTTCGAAGGTTCTCAAAAACCTATGGCATATTAAAAAACGAAGAAAATTTCTTCGCTTTTTATTTACAATTTTTCGTATCATTTTCAAAACCAATATTGTTTTCGTCAGATACTCTATTGTTATTAGCATTAGCATCGGTAACTTTTTTCATGTTCTTAGCTTTTGCTTTCGCATTATTCTGCTTTTTATTCTTTGCCATTTTCATCACCCATTTATAGTATGTTCAACATATAGATGATTATTCAGTAGGGTAGTGGTAGTTTTTGTTAATTAAAATTTTTTTGACACTCGATCATGATGTTCTTTTACTAACTTTCTACTTGGTTTTGTATGTTTTTCTAACGTTTTGTAGATTTGATTCATCTCTTCATAACTTAATTTATATTCGCTATGCAACACATCATAACCGATGCAACTCAATAATTGATTTAATTTTACAACTCTCGTATGATTACAGTTATATTTTATTTTTTTTAAAGTGCTTCTGTTACCAAATACAATATAGGAATATATTTCATCAGGATAAAATAGATGATCTAAAGAATTACACAAAAATTGAATATGTTTTCTATTTTGCCAAACAGGGTTTAACATGGGGTATAATGGATGATTTCTGATAGCTTTTTTCCATATTTTTTCATAACTGTTTCCAATAATACCTCCGATATAATCTTTTGATTCAATCACATATATTCCGGATTCATGGATCATAACTAAGTCAATTTCAGTAGAATCGTCCCTCTGTTCATTTTCCAAATACAAATTTGACAGAAAAAATGAATTTGGATAATTCTTTTTTAATAAGGAGTAAATTTGCCGTTCTCCATAACTGATACGGTTGGAAATCGCCTGATGAAATTTTTTACCATTTAATTTATAGTATTTATGTTCTTTGTACCTAACGTGATCGATAATTGCAAATATCACAAAAATAACTATAATAGAGCATATCATACAACAAAACATTACGACTAATACATTCATATATCTAACCTCCAACAGGATTACTCTGTACTAGCAGTAATTACCTCAATCTAAGTATAACATACATAATGAATTTTCAATGATAAAATATTTTCTTTTTGCATTTTGTTGACACTAAAACAAATTATATATATAATATGCTGAATAGAGAAGGAGAGTGAGTAACCTTGTTAAATAATTTCTATAAAGATTATAAAAAACAATATCCTCGCACAATAGTATGTCATTATTTAGCAAAAAAGCTCTTAATCATATTTTCATTCTTTTTCGTAATTATACACTTCTTTTTTCATAATCAAGCGATTACCATCTTTTTAAGTCTATAGAATTACTTATCGCTGTAGGATGTTATGTTTTTCACGGTATAATGAAATCATATCATGTTACATCGATGAAAGAGTTTAATATAAATATTACCAGTGATGTAACAAGAAAGGTAATCTTTTTATTAAAAAAATATGATTTTTATTCATTAGAGAAAATTGATATTATCATTGATTATTTTCAAGTACAATTATTAGCAAAAGAAGAGAAAATCGAATGGAAAGAACTCATGGTTAGTATTTCCTTATCTATATTAGTCACATTAACTTTAGATAACGATATATTCGGCTCTCCGGAAGATAGAATCTATATATATTTGCTGACTTTATTTATAATATTTTCCGCTATTGCTTTTGTAAAAATTATAAAGCAACTTATCTGGAAAAAAATCTTTTCGGACAATGAAAAAACGAAAGAATTAGTATTAACTCTATTAGATATAAAACTGTCCCTTATTCAAAATCCTAATTCACAAGAGAATTTTTATAAATCGTTAAAAATTATTTAAAAGAGGTAAGGTGGACTTCTATTAGTTTCATTTTATCTATTTTGAGAAGTTAACATAATATACATTATCTGCGTTTTGTATTGAAACATAAGATATATTATTAGTTATCCATTTATTTAATAATTTAGTAACGTCTTTTTGTTCCTAATACACTTCTAAAGATCTTATATCAACATTACTCTATGAATTTATTTCTGATATAAATTTTATATGCGATTTAAATTTTTAATTGTTGCTCATTAATCATCATTTTATAATGTTACCATAACTTAATTTGGTATATTTTGAAGTTATAATCATATTATATTCTTTCATTATTTTAAATCGGACGATCAATTATACGTCTTTTTTTATTTCGATTCATTTTAGAGCGTTTCTACATTTTTAATCATTACCTCTTCTCTATTTTTTTAACATGCGAATAGGGGAAGAGGACTAATTTTCCAACATCACTTATTTCTTTATATGATTAAGAAATCATATGCCTTTTGATTTCCATCTATTTTTATGATGCCCCAATCTTGTTATATTATTAATTTATTTGGGTCAAAGAGGAGGAAACGTAAAAGTTAAAATTTATATTGGCTTATGTTGTTTATTGAAGTTCGATTTTGACTCAATCTCTCCCCTGTTTATTATGTCCGGATTTCAGACTTTTTTGGAAATTATCGGAAGAATTTGAGATAATCACTGTAGAGGGATGTTATATGATTGGGCAAATTTTAAGATACATGAGAAAGCAAAGTGGATTTAATCAATGTGAAATTGGTAAAAAAACCGGAATCGCTCGTAATACGATTTCACAATATGAAACTGGAACGATTCAGCCTGTTTTTGAAACAATCGAAAAAATTGCCGAAACTTGTAATTACGAAATTTTGTTTCAAAATAAAAAAACCAAGCAATATATTACAAGCGAAAGCATCCGACGCAAAGATATATAGTAAGGAGGTATATTAGCAATGGGAGACGATTATTTTAAAATGGGGTTTCTTTTTACATTGGGAGGTTTTTTTGCAGGCTTATTGATTAGTGTTATTGTATTCATTATAACAAGTGTGTTTGGCTTAGGATCATTGTTATAACATTATAAAAAGGGGATAGAACGTTGCTTCTATCCTTTTTTATATTGATGATATAAATTTTTCATTTCTAATCGCTTTTGATATTCCTTCTCTACCCTATCTTCATAACTATTAATAAATTCTAAAATTTCTCTACCAAGTTCTGATAAATCCATTCCATCATCTCCACCAAAATCTTCTAATAATTGATAATATACTTGAATCTGTTCTTTTGGTGAAAAAATATTTATGTAATCAGATGCAGGACATTTTACAGATATAATTGTATGCGGCTTTTGGCTTTTAAATTTTTTTCTATATCTTTTAATATTTTCTTGTGCTACGACAATAGAACTGATAGGAACATGTGTAGCCAAGCGTTTATTTTCTCCGTATCCTGTGAGAATATAATCATCTATAGTAGGAGATCCATCACCATAATCTACTAATGGGCGCCGTGCTATTTGAACTTGGTCCGCCCAGTCATTCTGATTTGTTAATCTCTCACCTTGAGCCAATGAAACGAACGTTGTGACGTGAGTATATGGGCTATTTTTCATAAAAGCTCTTGTTTTTAAGTCTATTTTGTCAAATGGAAGTAATTCATAACACGTAGGATTTAAAAATTGTTGATCTACGATGTGTTTTCTTTTAGTTTGTTCTTCGATAATGTGCTGAGAACGATCAAAATCATTAATAATCTTATAAAGAATATCAATAGCGCTATCTGTATGTTTCAAATTCAATATAGACATTGTTTCCGGATTAGATAAAATTTGTTGTTTGGTAATACCTAATATGTGCGGCAAATTATGTTCGAAAAATTGCACTTTTATTTTCTTCTTATCGGAAAGTTCTAACTCTATTTTTTTCTTATTATAGACGTTATAATACAACAATACACATCGTTTTAAACGATCTAAAATTTCTAATAGTCGGTCTTCTCTTGATTGATTATTTATAAAACTGATATTTTCTTTCTTATATAAGCGGTTTGAAGGAAGTTTTGATTTTTTAATTAACATATGTAAAATTTGTCGGTCTACTAATAATAATGCTTTGTTGTAAAAATTTACTATGTCCTGCATGTATAGAAATAAAAATTTTTTCTGATATCGATCTTCTCTAACTATTTCATAATAAGTTCTAGAATATGTCTCCAATAGATCTAAAACATCATCCATTTTATAATAAAGAAGTAATATATCGATACTATACTGCCCATTTTGCATCAATTCGTCATCTATCTGCTTCTTTATGGTATACAATTTGATCGATTCTGATCTTCTATAAAAGTCCATGTTACTCTCCCCTTTTGACACGTTATCTTAACACAGGGAATGGGCATTGTCAAATCAAATAAAAAAGATAGGTTAATTCCCTACCTTTCTAGATTGTATCTCTGCAATCCGTTCGAATACTTCTGCAGCATTCTTTTCGTTGATTTCATTATATCCTAATTCTTTTAAAGCTTGTACTTTAATCGTATTTAATTCTAATGTACGACTCATTTTTTCTTCGATCTTGTGCTCAATTTGATTTACAAATCTACGGTGAGATTCAGCAATCTTAGAGCGAGATGCACCACCATTATTGTATAAAGTCATCGCAGAGAACATAATACTTTCAAAAATGAATTGTTGTTCTTCATCAAAAGCAAATTCAAGAGGTTTTACAAAACCAGTTGCCTTTGATATATATCCCAGCATATATTTTAATTCAGGCGCTGTATCCATTGATTGTAATAGATGGTATACATATTTAATTGCCATGTACGATTGTTCATCTTTGTCATCTTCTAATTTTTCGTGAATTAATTCAATGACATTATGCATTAATTCCTTTTGTTTTTTTCCTAAACCACGATATACACTCGTATTGACTCCATCTTCATTTTCTTCGTGATTTTCAAATAAACTATTGATTCTCGTCTCAACGTTCATAATATAATCAGTATCAACTTTTAAATGATCAATTTCATCTGCTGACTTTACTCCTAGCAAATTTAACAATAATACCTTTTTATCTTTTGGCCATTTATTGATATCGTCTAGTTCCAAATAATTATAGATCATTTGTCTAGACACTCCTAAATACTTTGCTAATTTTACTTTTGAAATTCCTAATTCATGTAATATTTCGTTTAAGCGATCCATCTTTAAAACCTCCTATTATCATTTTACCATGTCCATGTCAAATGTCAAGTGTAAAGTAAAAGTATAATATAAGGTTATATTATAGATACCACAACTTCTTTTCCTTCTTGTATACTTCTTTAATGATACCGCCACCTAGGCATTGTTCACCTAAATAAAGAACACAAGCCTGCCCTGGAGTTACAGCAGATACTCCTTGCGGGTATTTTACCAGTATGTTGCCATCTTTCAAATATTCTAACGTTACATTGTTATCTGGTTGACGATAACGAAACTTCGCTGTACATTCTGTTGGACGTTCATCACAGTTGAAATTAACGTTTTCGATAAGGCAAGCATCACTGATCAGATATTCTGTCTTACCATAAGAAATATAGAGTACATTTTTTTTCAAATCTTTTCCAACGACGAACATTCTCTCCTTGCTTCCACCAATATTTAAACCGCGTCGTTGTCCGATTGTGTAATACATTAAACCAATGTGCTTACCAACTTTTTTTCCAGATTCAATATCGATGACATCTCCCGGTTGATTCGGTAAATAGTTTTCTAAAAAATGAGTAAAATTTCTCTCTCCGATAAAGCAAATTCCTGTAGAATCTTTCTTTTTGGCAGTTGCCAATCCATATTCTTCTGCAATCTTACGAACCATCGGTTTTTCCATCTCACCGATTGGAAATAGTACATTTTTTA
Source organism: uncultured Bacilli bacterium (assembly GCA_944331895.1). Classification (GTDB taxonomy): domain Bacteria; phylum Bacillota_I; class Bacilli_A; order RF39; family UBA660; genus Fimihabitans. Next base: position 75,546 of record CALVIX010000002.1, on the reverse strand, counting down.
ATTGTTCTTTTGAAACTTGGGATAAAAAGTATGTTTGATCTTTATTGTTATCGACCCCACGCAATAGCTTTCCATCTTTCATGCGTGCATAATGCCCTGTTGCAATATAATCTGCTCCTAATTTTTTTGCTTCTTTAGCAAACATATCGAATTTAATATATTTATTACACATGATATCTGGGTTTGGTGTTCTTCCTTTTTTGAGTTCCTCCAAGAAATAGGTAAATACATAATCCCAATATTCTTTTACGAAATCGACACGATGTAGTGGGATACCGATCTTTTCACATACTTTCAAGGCATCGTTATAGTCTTGCTCTTGTGGACAGATGTCCCCTTGATTAAGATCTGGGTTTCCTAAAATATCATTGTTTAAAGCACTATCCCAATTTCTCATGAATAGTCCGATGACTTCGTATCCTTGCTTTTTTAATTCGATTGCGGCAACGCTACTATCAACTCCACCGCTCATTCCGATTACTACTTTTTTCACTTTATCACCAACTTTCTTTATTATACTATATCTTCTTATTTTTTACAATTTCCATAATAAAAAGCAACCGAAGTTGCTTCTTATGCAGCACGTATCTGAGAAACGTATGCGTTCACTTTGCTTGCCCACGTAGGACTAGATGCATATTTAGAATTCATCAATTCTGGGGTTGTTAACCCTACCGCATAATAGTTTCTAGATAAGTTTTCAATATATCCTCTAATTCCTGCATCTAACGTTGGGAATGCTTTATAAGCTCCACCTCCACAAGAAGGTCCCCCTTTCATACCACCAACGTTATTACATTGTTTTACAAGTGTGCTACAGTTCCACTTACATCCTGTTTCGTGAAGTGCAATCGCAACTGCAACATACGGGTCTACACCTAACTCTAATGAGTAAGCTGCAAAAGCGTATCCTTGTCCTGCTAAAGTAGAATTTAAAGAACGATTCAATTTAGCGACCAACTGATCCATCGTCATACCATCGTAGACGATAGCTGGCGCTAATTGTTCTACTTGTTCAGTCGTAGCAACAACTGTACTAGCATCCGTTTCATTTGTTGTTTCTTCTACCTGTTCAGTTTCCGAGGCTGGTTCCTCTTCTTCTTTTACACTTGTATCTTCTGTTTTATTCTTTTCCTCTTCTGAGTCATTTTTCACTGATAATTCTTTCGTATTTTTGGCTTTTTGTGCAGCAACTAATTCAACTGTATCTTTCTTATTTGATGTCAAAGTTGTCAAAGCTGTATATCCCCCAATTGCACTTACTCCTGCAGTTAAGGCTAACATACCTAAAATACTAATAACTAACCGTTTTGTTTTCACTTTTTCACCTCATTGTTTTTCCGGAAAACATGTCTAATTTTATCATAACATGTCCACTCTGTCAAATTTACACTAAGTACTTCTGTTTATAAAATGGCGTTTTCCCTTGAAAAATATACGGTTTTATGTGATAGAGCGATCGATAATATTCTACATTATGATACGACGAATTTCATTAGAAACGGCATTAAAAATACTTCGGATAACGACATGAAAAGCGCACCTATGAAACATATTCCTAAGATGAATAAATATTTATTGATTACTTTTTTAAAGTCTATAGTCTTCTTTTGCATGAATGCTTTAATCAAAGTCATCGAGAGTGTCATAGCATAAATCATTAGAATTGTATATACGATCATTCCTAATATTTGATGCGGAAAAGTATAGAAAAGTGCTAGTACAATTCCTTTCCAAGAAAAATTTTGTATCATACTAGCGATCGTAAATCCTAAAATAAACGCTTTGCTAAAATACATGAAAATCATAATAGGTATACCAATTACCGATATGCCGAGAAGCCAAATTCCTAAAATAAATAATACATTCGAAAGAATACTTTGGATGAACGCAGATCCATAATTAAGATCGTTCCCCTTTAATTGTGTAAAAAATTGATTGAGGTAATCTGCAACAAGTGTTTGATCCTCTGCTTTCATCATAACTGTAAGTAATGCTCCAAATCCAATTCCAATGATAAATAAGCCAAGTAAAAAATATAATATCTTCTGATTTCTCCCTACTCTGTTTCTTAGTTTGTCCGTTTTTAGTTTCATAATTCACCTCAATAAAAGATATGTTTTTCCTAATATCAATATTCCAATTTTTAAAAAAATATATTATAATGATATCGAGGTGTTAACATGGAAAAGAAAAAGAAAATACATAAAAAAAGAAAAATCAATGGACAACAAATCGTTGCGATTCTTCTTTTAATAGCGATGATTGGATCATTTATTGCGTCAGTCATTTATATTTAAGTTATGATTTCATAACTTTTTTGTTTGTTTTAAACTTGATCGCTACTTGAAATAAAAAGTGGTAAAGGGAACCAATCTCTGCATATTTCTCTTATTTTTAAAGGTAACTTATCATAAGGATAATCACCTAAAAATAAAAGATGCGCTTCTTTTTTCGTTAAATGTATATCTATCGGTATGTTTGTGTTTTTTAATATTTTTACCTGATCATCAGCGACAATACAAGTAAATGGCGATGAATCTTCTACTTGAACCGTCAGTTGTCCATCGATCAACTTTCTAAGTTTGATCTGCCCTTGTAAAAGTACACTCAACACACGTTCGTAAGATAGAATTTGAAATAGTTCTACCGTTCGTTTTGATACATATTTTGCATTTTTCGCTAATATCCCGTTTTTTTCGTCATATAGAGGCAATTCAATATTGATAGTATCTTGATCCAACCAGGTTAAAAAATTGCTTATAACTACGTTTAAAAGCGAAATATCGGATAATTCGATCTCTGTAATTGCTTGGTGCTTTTTTGAATAAATGAAATATCCGATCCAATTGTGATTCATATAACACGAATATATTTTATTTTTCCATGTCGTTGCGATATTATAAAAAGTTTCCAGAGTACGATTGCATCGTATTTTTCTTTTGGTATATAACTGATAACATTGTTCGATATCAGCGATATCTTTATCCTGTAGTAATTTAAATTCGTATGATCTGTCTTGAGCATGCTGTGTCCATTCGTATATATTTGCTTCTACACAAGGATAAAATCCAAAATGAGCATATCTCGTTTCTGATCCACCTAAAAATGCAAAATCATATTGTTCTTTTACTAACTCTTTATTAACTTTATTCAATAAATACGTCATACATCCTTGGTTTCGATATTTAGGATGTACACAAACAGTACCAATTCCTGCATAATTTAGCTTATCGTCAAATACTTGATATCGATGTGGAAACACACCTGCCAATCCAACATAGCAATCATCGTCTTTTAAAATAAAATGATATTTCATCGTATCTACATTAGAACCATATAATTTGGGCATGATATAGGAAAATCCGGCATGTAATCCATAAAAATTAAAACAAAAGTCTCCAAATGAGATCACCCAATCTTTTTCGTTGGAATTACCACGAACTATTTGATACTTCATCTTCTCACCTACTCTAGGTTCAGTATAACAAAAAAGGTTAGAAAAAACAACAAAAGAGTATTTCTACTCTTTCGCTTGATCAGCCTCTTCTAACATATTTGTAATAAAAATACCATATCCTCTTTTCGGATTATCGACGACAACATGTGTTACGACGGCGACAATTTTATCATCTTGAACGATCGGACTTCCACTCATTCCAGAGATCACTCCACCTGTTTGATCTAATAATTTCTGATCTGTAATTTCAAACATGATGTTTTTCGTCTTTTGAGAGAAATCCTCGTTAATCTTTACAATATTAACTTCGTATTCTTCTACATTTGTTCCATTCAAAACTGTCATCATTTTTGCGGTACCTAATTTTACTTCAGAAGGTTGAGCGACTTTATATTGTTTTCTTGATTGTATATCACTCGTATAAGTACCAAATATCCCTTGACTAGTATTTTCAGAAACCGTACCAGTTACTTGATCAGAATATAATTTCGCATTTTTTTCACCTGGCGTTCCAATCTCGCTTCTCTCAATGCCAGTTACTTCGGATTCAAAAATATGTCCATCTTTAATTTCTAATATTTGACCAGTATTTTTCTCCGTAATTTCATGCCCTAATGCACCATATTTTTTTGTATTCGGGTCGATGAAACTAAGCGTTCCTATACCGATGACACTATCTTTTACATATAATCCTGTCTTATATACATTTTGTTCATCTCTATATAATTTTAATGTCGTATCTTTTAATTGATCACTTCGCATATAAGTGATTGTTACACTTCCATTTGACGTATTCATTTTTTTAACCATATCATCGATATTTTGTACAGTGGTACCATCTACTTTAGTAATCGTATCTCCCACTTTTAATCCTGCATCACTTGCCGGATATATTTCACCTACTTTATAGACTCCGACAATCATAACACCTTTTGTATTTAATTCAATTCCGATCGTCTCACCACCAGGAATCACATAATCTGAATAAGCTAGTATAGGAAATGGTATACTAAATAATATAAGAAGAAAGGCAACTGAAAATTTTTTTAATTTTTTAAAATTCACAATTACATCTCCTTTATGTATTACAGACTACATTATTATTATGGTAAACCAAGAAGAGATTATGAGATATAAAATCTGTCAAATTGCCAATTTTTAAAAAAATAAAAAGCGCTTATTTGCGCTTTTAGTGATCTATTTCACTTTGTTTAATAAGATATACATAACAACGTGTTTCATTCATAATAGCAAACGTCGTCTGTCCTAATACTTCGTCCTGATAACATAAAATTGGAACACGTAATTCTTGTTCTAGATCGATCATCTCGTTAAAGTTTTTCACCATGATTTTCTCTTTATGTTCAAGATCTAATGGATGAATCACTTCGACGATGATTTCGCCATAATCATTCAGTATCTTACGAACTTCAGTAAAGTATCTTGACTTATGCGTACGTTTGAATAATTCAGATGCTAGCACAACTACAAATATAATCGCTACTACAAAAAGAGCAATTCCAATAATCAAAGAAGTTGTATCCATTTTATTTACCACTTCTGTATCGATTTGTTTTGTACTATCAGCTACTACATTTTTATCGCGTGCAATTTGTAATACATCTTGATTTAATGGTACTACAAGACCAACTTTATCAGAGTGTGATACATGATCTCCACTTACGCTCGTACCTTCTGTTTCTACAATTAAGTTTACTTGTAACTCTGCATCCACAGAAAGCCCTAACTGGCGTATAAATGCATCAACTTCACTTGCAAACGCATTATAATCGATAGTAACAGGAACGATAACATTAAAATTAGAAGTATTCTTAACAACCTTTGTCTCTTCCGCTACTAATGAATATTTTTTATCCCATATAGGAGACTCTAAACTTTCAGAATCAGTTTTCTTGTAATGTGCGACGATGTTTGCCTGAACATAATATCGATCGGCTCTTGCGCATTCGCTTCCGCAATTCCTTCTATTGATGTAATAAGCGCATCGACATTCCCAGCATTCTTTACAGTTACATTGTAAATTGCCTTTGCGCCCTTTTTATTTAAATCAACTTCGATCTTTCCGGAAGTCTTGTTGATGATCGAAGGCTCTCCAACGGTCGCCGCATCATACAAATTACTCTCTGTAATCGATTCGATATAAATATCAAAATTCGTAGAAATATTTGAAACGCCACTAATATTTACTTGTTGAGATAATATCGCGTATCCGACAGTACATAAAAACATACAAGCGAGTAACCCTAGTAATATATAACGTTCTCTTTTGAACGCCACTTTTCTTCCCGATTTTAATTTCATATGCTTCACCATTTTTATTGTAACATCGTCTTAATTTTTAGTAAAGAAAAAACGAAAAATAGCATCTCACTATTTTTCGTCTTCTAATTCAAATGGTTCTAATTTTCCATTTTCATTTACAATTTGATTCACTTGCTGTTCGATCGATTTTAACTTCTCGTCACATTCTTTTACTAACTTCATCGCTTTTGTATATTTTTCTATGGATTCATCTAAATCGATGTTCCCATTTTCTAAAGCATCGATAATTTTTTCTAATTCAGCAATCTTCTCTTCAAATTTTGGTTCCTTCTTTTCCATTTTAATCTTCCTTTCCTGTTACTGTAGATAGTATCGTACCATCGTAAAACTTAATTTTGACTTGATCTCCAACTGATAGATCTTTCACATTTTTTACCGTATGATCATCTAGGTAAGTTAAAGTATATCCTCGCTTTAATACGTTCATTGGATTTACAAGTTCCAATTTATCCATCAGTGTACCTAATTTTAGTTTTCCCTCTTTATATAGCGCTTCTGGATGTAATAATAGATAGTTTTGCATCATGTGATCCACACGCGTTCTCATCTGTTCTACTTTCTTTAAAATGCTACTGTTTGCTCGTTCTAATAAATAATCCAAAGCTTGTTTTTTTCCATCGAACATCATCATAGGATTTTTAAGTACAAATGAATTTTGAACACTTTCTAAATATAATTTTTGATAGTTTACTTTTTTGTAAATTCCTTCATTCAAACGAATGCGTAATTGTGCTAATAACTTTTGCAACTCCGCCATGTTAGGTACCGCCATCTCCGCTGCTCCTGTTGGCGTCGGTGCTCTTAAGTCAGCGACAAAATCGGCAATCGTATAATCTATTTCGTGTCCTACGGCGCTAATCGTAGGAATTGGGCAATCGTAAATAGCTCTTGCTACGATCTCTTCGTTAAATGGCCATAAGTCCTCGATAGATCCTCCACCACGACCAATGATCAATACATCGATATCATAACTTTGCGCCAATTTAATATTTCTTACGATATCCTCCGCTGCTGCGTCTCCTTGGACTAAACTCGGAAACAAAATCGTTTCACAAATAGGATACCTTCTTTTTATCGTAGATAGAATATCTTTAATCGCTGCCCCAGTTGCCGCAGTTACAATTCCAACGCGCTCTGGAATTTTCGGAATCTGTTTTTTATGCTCTTTTGCAAATAGTCCCTCGCTTGCCAATTGTTTTTTTAACTTTTCAAAGGCGACATATAAATTTCCAATCCCGTCTTCCATCATCTGTTCGACGTAAATTTGATAATTGCCAGTTGCCTCGTAAACACTAATTCTTCCAACGAGCAACACTTTCGTTCCATCCATCGGAACAAAATTTAACTTGCGCGCACTACTCGCAAACATAATGGCATTGATCTTACTCGATTCATCTTTTACTGAAAAATACAAATGTCCCGTCGTATGCGCTTTAAAATTAGATATTTCTCCTTTTAAAAACACATGTCTTAAATTTTGGTCTGTATCGAATTTATGTTTTAAATAACGCGTCATAGCACTGACTGTCAAATATTTATCGTTTTGATCCATCATCCATTCCTCAATTCTATCTTAACCTATTATACAACAGCGAACTGTTGTTCGTCAATCGCTTTCAAAAAAATAAGTTGTAAAAACAACTATTGATCTATTTTGGCGTGATAGATTTTGTCTAATACCCCATTGATCATTTTTCTAACGTCCGTATCGCTATATGCTTTTGCAAGTTCAATGGCTTCGTTGATCGCAACCACTGGTGGTGTATCTGTATAATTTAGTTCGTAGATTCCCATTCTTAAAATTGCTGCATCTGTATTTCCTAAACGATCAATTGTCCAATCATTCAAATATGTATTAGCAATATGATCGATCTCGTTTTGATATGTTATGACTCCATAGACAATATCTTTTACAAACTCATTTTCGATCGGCATTACTTCTTTCATAATCTCATCTACTTGATACGAAACATGATTTTTTTGATAGGTATTCATTTGATATAATATCGTCATTATTTTTTTGCGTAATTCGCTTCTGTTTAATTGTTCCATAAAATCACCTGAAACCATTATATCAAAAAAAAGGAAAATAGTAACGTATTTTCCTTTTTTCTAATGATTTTATTATTTAATATATCCACTTAACATACGGCGCAATTGCTCGATCTTATCATAGTTATCGTCTTTCGCAATATTCATATTGCTTTTAAATACCATAAATAACTTATAAATGACTCCACCGAACGTTCCGAGCACTGTAATAATTCCAAGAATATCATAATCGATGTACATGAAAAATAGACCTAAACACATAAGTGCAAACCCGATCGCAATCAAAGCCCACATCGTAAGCTTGTTTCTCGTCTCGACTTCAAGAGCAGCCACTTTTGTCTTTAAATATTGAACTTGTTCTGCCTTCGTCATCTTCATATCTTCCATCTGGTCGATGACGTTATTGTATACGATCTCACTTTTATTCTTCTCTTCTCCACTAATATTTACTTGAATCTTAGGTTGATGCATTTCTTACCGCCTCCAATTGCCATATATTATATAGAATATTATTGTATAAGTCAAACAAAAAAAGCTCTTATAAGAGCCCTAGATATACTGTTCTCCCTTACCACGATAAAGTTGAACTAAAATTTCGATCGCTAAATAAAGTTCCATAGCGATAAATAACGTCCACCCTAAAATCGGTACAACGAGGCACAAGATCCACGTATATGGAGATGTATAAACTTCTCTACCCGGAACTTCCAAGCGATCTGCAATTGCGACGATCAGTTGAAATATCAATACTGTCAGCATGATGAGTGCTGGAAAGAAGCAACAAATCACGCCAATTACCCAATACGTCCAATTTGTGTACCACGCTTCTTTATCGTAGGCATGAAGGGCTGCAGCAAGTGCAAAGATCGCAAGTCCCTGCGTAATCATCATCAAAAGTAACCATACCCACCAATATTCTTTTTTTAATAAATCCATTTTATCCCCCTATTCCTTTCTTAACTCTTTCAATTCATTTAATAAATTCAGTGCTTCTAATGGCGTGATTGATAGTGGATCGATTTCGTCGAGTCGTTTTTCCAACTTTGAATCTTCCTTCGGAATCAATTCATCGATCGGAAGCGCCTCTTGTATTTTTAAATCTCGTTTTGCTTCTGTCTTTTCGTATACAGACAAAATTTGATTAGCACGCGTAATTAAAGAAGATGGTAAATGAGCGAGTTTCGCCACGTGAATCCCATAACTTTTATCGATACTTCCTTCTTTAATCTTATGCAAGAATGTAATGGTTCCATTCTCTTCATATGCACTCACATGAATATTTTTTAAATGTTTTAAATTTTCCTCTAAATCTGTAAGTTCGTGATAATGCGTCGAAAATAAAGTCTTCGCATGAATTTTATTATGAATGTATTCAATGATTGCCTGAGCGAGCGCCATTCCATCGAAAGTTGCGGTTCCACGTCCCAATTCATCGAATAAAATCAAACTGTTTTCTGTTGCATTTTCAATCGCACGATCTGCTTCTTTCATCTCTACCATAAATGTCGATTCTCCACTTACCAAATCATCACTCGCTCCAATTCTTGTGAAAATCGCATCGAAGATCGGTAGTGTCGCCTTGCTCGCTGGGACAAAGCATCCAATTTGCGCCATGATTACAGTAATTGCCATCTGCCGCATATAAGTTGATTTCCCAGCCATGTTCGGTCCTGTAATCAAGAGAATATCCGTATTCTGATTCATAATGATATCGTTATCGACAAATTCATCCGACATCACTTTCTCGACAACCGGATGACGATTATTGTAAATTGCCACGTTATGTTCCGAATTCAAAACAGGTCTTACATAATTATTCTCTTCTGTCACTGTCGCAAAAGACTGCAGTACATCAATTTCGCTAATGACCTTTGCGATCGCCTGTAATTTTGGTATTTCTTTTTTTATTCTATCACGAATCTGTATAAATAATTCGTACTCTAAATCGATAATCTTCTCTTCAGCATTTAAAATTAACGCTTCTTTTTCTTTTAATATCGGACTAATATATCGTTCACAATTACTCAAAGTTTGCTTTCTTTCGTAACCATATTCTTCTTTTACTAAATTTGTCTGTCCTTTCGATACTTCGATATAATATCCAAAAACTCTGTTATAACCTACCTTTAGAGTCTTAATTCCAGTACGTTCCTTTTCCTCTGCTTCGAAACGCGCAACAAAGTCTTTTCCACCTTTACGAAGATCTTTTAATTCGTCCAGTTCCTTATGATATCCTTCTTTGATTAAATATCCTTCTTTAATCGATACAGGGGGATTCTCATAGATGCTGTCTTCTAGTAATCGGTATAACTCCGGAAGTGTTTCGACATTTTTATAAAAGCCGATCTGTTCTAAGATCTCATGAATTCCCGGTAGTACTTTCAATGAGTTTTTTAATTGTAATAAATCTCTCGCATTCGCGTTTCCAAAAGCGATTCGACCGGATAATCTCTCCAAATCGTATACTTCGTAAAGTAAGTTTTGCAAATCAGCTTTGATGAGAAATTCTTTCAGTAACGTTTCTACCATATCATAACGTCGCTCGATCTCGTCGATATCGACAAGGGGATTTTCTATAAATTGTTTTAACATTCTAGATCCCATCGCCGTCTTCGTTTTATCTAAAAGCCAAATCAACGAATTGTTTCGCTGTTTCAAACGTAACGTCTCCGTAAGTTCTAAGTTTCGCTTCGTATGAATATCCATCTTTAACGACTTTTTCTTTTCTCTTACAACTGCCGGTTGGAGATGAGAAAGATCTCTTTTTTGTGTATCTAATATATAACAAAGTAAATGCTTTAAAGCATCGATCAAGCGAACATCGGAAATATCTCGATAGATTCTCTCGTATTCTTTTGGAACATCGTTTGCATCCGTAATCGTTACACTCATGTGAAATTGATGTTTTAAAAGCGATACGATCGCTTTATCGACATTGCTTGCAATAATCATTTCTTTGATACCGATGCTAGTAATCTCACTTACGATATTCGTTGCACTGTGACTTTCTATACTGACGTTCATCTCACCCGTTGAAATATCACCATACGCAAGTCCATATGCATGCCCATAATCAACTAAAGCACCAATGTAATTATTCTCGTACTCTAATAAAGATTCATTATCGATAATCGTACCTTTACTAATAATTTGGATAATCCCTCTTTTTACAATTCCTTTTACATTTTTAGGATCTTCCAATTGTTCACAGATTCCTACCTTGTACCCTTTATCTACTAGTTTATCGATATATATATTAGCTGCATGATGAGGAATTCCACACATCGGAATTCTCTCTTCTAATCCTGCATTCTTTCCCGTTAATGTAAGTTCTAATTCTCTAGATGCCGTAATCGCATCTTCAAAAAACATTTCGTAAAAATCACCTAGGCGGAAAAATAGTAAAATATCTTCATTTTCGTCTTTGATTTCTAAATACTGTTTCATCATCGGTGTTACTTTATTCCGATCAACTTCACTTCTTTTCATATGACCACCTATCTAATATTGTAACAAAAATTAAAAAGCAAGTCCACGTATGTGGTAGATATTTCCAAAGAAACCTATCGTAAATTCGATAGGTTTCTATTTTTCAAAACACTTCATCTTCGCCTTTTTAAATTCTGATACTCCCGTTAAGTAAGAATTCGATGGGAACTCTTTCATACATTCTTTCAAGTTTTCTTTTCCAACAAAAACGTCGTGAAACTTTGAAATCCACATCACCGCTTCTTCGATCGCCTCTTCATATAACTCGAAAAAAGACTCCGTTTTCCTAATCGTTGCATCTACCGGGTAACACCAGTTATTATGCTCACAATTAAAGTATGCCGCTTTGCTTCGTAAATCGTTCGCATACGATATATACTGCCACTTTTTCCCTCTGTTCGTCCTCAAGCGATCACCAATGCGATAAAGTTTTAACTTTACGCCATGAGGATCATAAGAGAAAAAGCGATGTACAAATCTCATCTTCCGCAATGATCTCATATATACCTTACCCATATTTTCTCTTTGGTAAGTCTTCATCAAAACATCGTCTAAAAGGTGTTCTAAAGAGGCACTAAAAGAACAAGTCTGGAATAAATACCGATCCTGTCGAATACTTGCAGGAGTTTTCTTCTCCTTCTTCTCCATGTAGTAAAGATCTAATAATAATTCCATTTCTCTATGAGAATTTTTATCCTGAGAAGCAGATCCAGTCTTGTAAAAAATTAACGGATGCGTTCTCATATCCAATATGTAGTGGAGTAAAAATCCATAGCAAGCAGAAATAGTTTCTCTCTTTTTTTCTAGTCGATATCTCTTCATATATTCAATATAATTTTCGAAAAATCGTTTTGTCTTATGAACGTGCATCTCACGTCCGAACAAACGTGTCTTTTTAGAAAAGAAGTGAGCGTAAAATACGTCGGGACCTTGTGCAAATACACGCATCGTATCGCGTTCTATTTTCTGTTTTACACGAGGCGGTAATTTTCGATATACATCTTCTGCAAAATAAGCATGTGTCATCGCACTTGGCATACTTCCACTCTCCTTTTCTTAATCGTTTATTATATCGTAGATGAATTGAAATTGCAACAAGCGAAAAAAGAGCATACGCTCTTTTACTAATATTCGCTTATATAAACATTTAATCCATTTACTCCCAAAACTCCAGCAGGCATACAACAATCATCTTCATTATAATTATTTGGACCCAGGTCGTCGAAAGAGAAAATTTCACACCAGTTAAATCCTAGCGCTGGTCGATTACTAACTTCTACAGTGCCTGTTAGCCCTCCAAAGGCATTTTTCCCAATCGACGTTACTTGCTCATATATCGTTATCTCCGTTAAATTAGAACCATAAAATGCATCTTCTGGTATCGTCGTTAAGTTTCTCGAAAGCGTTAACTTTTCGATTGGGTTATATGAGAATGCACCAGATCCCATAGATGTTACAGAATTTGGTATCGTCACTTCTGTAAGATTATTGTTAGCAAATGCGGTTGCTCCTATAGTGGTAATCGAATCTGGAATTACTACACTTGTCAGATTTTCAGATGCGAAAGCATTTGGTTGGATCTCGTGTATTGGATACCCGTTCACTGTTCTTGGAATAATAATGTCTGTATCATTACAATTATATTCTAAAATCACATTATTTGCCCCGTCTATCGCAAAGCAAGAATCTTCCGTCGGTATCGATGCCTCTCCGCTTACTTGTTCATAATTTAATTGTAACCATATATCTTTATGGTTAATAGTCGGTATACTAGTTGCATTGATATCGAAATCAGCTCTTAGAATGAAGTCTACTGTTTCCCCTGCCTCTAGTATTTCTCCTTCGGTAATTCCGTTTGTCGAAAAATAAATTTCATAAGGTTCCTCTTCATAGTTGATGCCGTCCCAAAAAGAATTGTTACCTATCGATAATTTTACATTAAAATTACTATCATTTTTAACCGTTATCGTATACTCCGCATAACTTCCTGGCATTTCTAGAGAAACGTCAAAGTTTGCAGATAATCTATCGCTTCCAATTTCCGCAGTGTTTGTCGTTGCATGATATAAAGTAGTTTCTTGTATATCTGATATATATATACTGAGATCTGAACTAATATTCGACGTTCCACGAATATTTAATCGTGTCGCCAATAAAGCGTACCCCGTACTAAAAATAAACAATGCGGATAGTACTCCTACGATAATCCACCTTTGTTTTGTATTTCTTCTTCGACCTACTCTTCTCATATCTTTACCTCTTTACTACTTGTATTTTACTACCTATATTATAATCTATACATTTAAGTTTTGCAAATAAATTATCCTTTCACGACAACATTTCCAAATATTCAATTGCCTGATCAATCGACGATATTTCGACTAATTTGATTTTATAGTTATGTTCTTGTTTGATTTTTTTTGCCTCTTCATAGTTTTCTCCGGCTGGTACGAAGAACAAATCAGCTTTCTCTTTTACAGCACCTTGCAACTTATATTCTACGCCTCCAATCGTTCCTACCGATCCATTTTCATCGATCGTTCCCGTTCCGACGATTTTTAAACCATGTGTCAAATCCTCCCCAACGAGAGTTTGATATAAGGCAAGTGTCATCATAAAGCCTCCACTTGGTCCAGACTCATCTGATCGAAAATGAAATTCGATCTCTCCTTGATCCAATTTTTTCTGTTCTGATACCATCATTCCTACGAGTATCCGATCATCTTCTTTATACAAAGTTGCTGTCGCTTCAATTTCTTTTCCGTCTCGTCTTACCGTGAATTTTACTTGTGAACCTGCTGGATACGTACTGATATCACTTAATAATTCACTTTTCGAACAAATCTCTTTTCCTTCAAATGTCAACAATTGATCCCGTACTTTTAATGTCGTATCAGCATTGGGATCGATATAGGTTACGTATAGTTTCGTTTTCTCAATGATTACACTTTTCCCCGCTCTCGAAAGCGCTACCATGATCGCGTTTTGATTGGCTTCTTCTAGCAGCATGTGATTTCGAAATGAAGCATCTTCCATCGTTTCATTTTCGTATAATACTTCCTCTTTTTTTAAAATATCCCAATTGGGATGAATCAACGCATAAAGTAGCGTTGGAATCGTCGCTCGATATTCGCTGACATAGGCGAGATTTAAACTCCCACTCGTCTTTTCTTTTCCTTCCATTTCAATTTTATCCGAAACATCAATTACGCCTCCTGGAGCGTTGATATAATATGGGAACGGAATTAAACATATTATACTTGTTACGATAAGGGTAACAAAGAAAATTCTATTTTCTTTGATGATTTGTTTTACTTTATCATATACTTTACTGATCACGAGATCTCTCCTTTCTACTTTATCCTATAGAAAAACAGGTGGTATTATGAAAAAAGTATGTACAAGTATTGCCATAATGACAGTTTTAATTTTTATTGCAATTGAGATTTTAACCTCTTCTCAATACATCATGGAATCCGTCTCTTTTTCTTTTAAAATATGGCAGGAAAATATTTTTCCATCCTTATTCCCGTTTTTCGTTTTATCTGAGATTTTAACCCAATACGGGTTCATCGAACTCGTTGGAGAGTTAATGCGCCCTTTGATGCAGTCTTTGTTCCGAATCAAAGGAGAATGCGCTTTTATCTTCATTATGAGTATTATATCAGGATTTCCATCAAACGCCAAATACACTCGTGAACTTTATTTAAATGGAACCATCTCGGAAAGTGAAGCTTCGAAAATTCTTACATTTACACACTTTTCTAACCCTCTTTTTATCATGGGAACTGTCGCTCTTCTTTTTTTAAACAATAAAGAAATAGGTCTTCTTATTTTACTTTGTCACTATAGCACAAACATTATCATCGGGCTGATCTTTCGAGACTATGCACCAAGTAAAAAAGATCACACGAAAGTTTCCTTCAAACGTGCTATTTTGAAGATGCATGAAAAAAGAATTCATAATCATTCCGGCCTTGGCAAAATCATTACAAATTCTTTACAAAATGCGATTCAAACATTATTGTTGATCCTAGGTGTCGTGACGATGTTTTTAGTTATCACGACGATGATCGATCAAAATTTAAATATCAACAGTTATCACCAGAGTATTTTAAATGGATTCATCGAGATGACACAAGGATTAAAATATGTAAGTTTACTTGATATTCCATTAAAATTCAAAAGCACGATCACCGCGATGATATTATCATTTGGTGGATTATCTGTACATATGCAGATGATCGGTATTTTGAGTGATACTAAGATTAAATACCTGCCGTTTTTTACAGCTCGACTTCTTCACGCATCAATCGCTGCTTTTCTCGTCTACTTCTTATTCGATTACTGGATACTAATCATCTAATTAGAGCTTACGATTGAAACTAACGTAAAACGTGCATAGCCATGTCCTGCATTCCCAGGTATTGTAGCTTCATTATATCCTGGCATTGAACCTGTTCCGGCAACCATTTTTCCATTAGAGAAAACTTTCCCAGAATAATGTTGAGGCTTTCCTGTATGTTTTCCTTCTTTATCGATTGCATTGCACCCAGTATAGCCAGAAATAAAGGATGAACCTCCAGCTCCACTTGCAGCAGTATCAGTGGCTACTCCGGAAGCACCTCCTCCGTAGTAACCTCCGCCACCACCGCTTAGGAATTTAGATCCACTGTTTCCTCCGCGACCAAATGCACCTGGATCTCCCTTTGCATAAGGACCACTTCCTCCAGCTCCCCCAGCCGTCTGAGTACCGCCTTTTGCTACAGTCACAGCGCTCGGTCCCAAAATTTTTCCATCGATTCCAGTAAGTGTTCCTCCGGCACCACCTAGAATCTCACTTGTAGATGATTTGAAACCTCCGCCACCTCCGGCAGCAACCATAATACGGCTCTGTAATCCGTTTAAACTACTCCAATCACCACCGACAAGACGTATGTCCGTAGCTCCACCGCCACTATTATAACGATTACTATCATTTGCTTGAGAATCTTCCAACATTGCAGAACCACCACCATTAAAAGCAACGGCAACGTCTCCACGTTCTTTATGTTCGCCAACATAAACATAAAGTGTATCTGATGACGTTAAATTGATCGTTCCACTTGTATATGCACCATTACCTCCGGATGGCCCTCCACCTTGTGCGCCCCAAAGCTCTACTTGATAAGTTCCACTCACAGGAGGAATAAATATTTGTTCCTGACCTGTATATTGATAGTCTGTCTCTGCAGGTACGATCGTAACGCGACGTGTTCTTTGATTTACCAAGACTCCGTTATCGTAAAAAGAATATTCACATGTGTAAGTTTGTCCTACTGTACTTCCGACGGCGCAATTTGTTCTGACACGACTATCGTTTTCGATCATGTTTCCATCTTCGTCGATGACAAACCAACCTGGTTCTTGATATGCGATCGTATCATATAGCACCATCTCTTCTAATCCGCGCAAATATAAATGTTCCGTCTGACCGTTACCTTCAAAAACGATATTATTTAATGCAGTCTCTTGATTATTGTATTGATATACGAGACGAATTCCAAAATTGTCTCCCGTAAATAAATGGTGAGTGATAGGTACGTCGATGCGGATAAATGAATTGTTTCCCATCATGGCAGCCGATGGACTTGTCATTGGTGTTTCCGTCGTAACGTGCATCTCTCCAATTTTACTACCATCTGCTAATTTGATTGCATAATTTCCGTACCGCACAACTTTATTCGTTTTATCTACTTTGAATTGTTTTGTCGTATTATCATCAAATGTAAAATTGAGACAGTATTCTCCACAATTCGTTGCGTAGAGTACTTTTTTATTGCTTAAGTCATCACTGATTGCCTTCGTAATATTCGTCTGTTTCGTTAAGAGTTCTGTCTTGAATACTCCAGAGACATATAGTTCTTTTACTTGAATGAGGACTTGGAATAAGAAGACGATAACGATCATTGCAAGAGCAAAAGAAACAACCAATTCTACGACCGTAAATCCTCGTTGATTTAATTTTTGCGTATCTTTTTGAAATAATTTCATCTCTATTCCTCCTCGTTATTTAGAAAATGTCGAAATGTAAGAAATGTTGACCTGCCCATTTCCAGCATTTCCAGTCACCATTCCTGTTTTGTTTGGATTTGGCATCGACTGGTCTCCAGCGATCATAACTCCATTAGAAAATACTAGTGCGGATGGATGCACAGGAGATCCTGTATGTGTTCCGTTGGAAGCAAGGGAGTTACATCCACTATATCCAGAGATAAAAGATGAACCTCCGGCTCCTCCGCCACCGGTTCCATAGGCACCAGCTCCTCCGGCACCACCACCGTAGTAGCCACCTCCGCCACCTCCGGCTCCTCCAGCTACATTTTGTATCGCATCGCTTTCAACAGGATGTCCTCCTACTCCTAAAACACCGGCCTTCCCAGTAAGACCATTAGAAGCGTAAGCAGAAGCGGCGATTCCTCCGGCACCACCTTTCGTTGCTGTCGCACCGACACCTGATCTACCATTCGTAATATCGGAAGCAGATGAAGAACTTGTAGGAAGTCCTTGCAAGGCACCTCCGGCTCCTCCAGGATTTCTAGAAGCTCCTTGTCCACCACCTCCGGCAGCGACGATAATTCTACTTGCATAGGCGAATGTGTTATCTCCTAAAGACAACCTTACATCACTTGCACCGCCTCCGGCAGCTCCGATCATTTGATCTTTATTTCCACCATCGGCACGTTTAGAACCACTTCCTCCAGCACCGCCGTTAAAGCTATCCGTTCGACTGCTATCGGCACCTTTTCCACCGACGTAAACATATAATTTTGTTCCTTTATTTAAATAGACAGATCCAGCAGCATACGCTCCATGTCCACCTTCTTCGCCACCTCCGGCAGCTCCCCAAGTCTCAATTCGATATAACCCGGATTCTGGAACGATAAACGTTTGATAATTTCCCGTATAGTAAAATTGGTAAGTGAGTGTATTAGCTCCCATTTTCAAAGTCGCATACTCACCGTTCGTATATTCGACGATCAATCGATATCCATCGGACGTGCTATCTGTATTGATATAACGTACAAATTCTTTCGTCTCTTCGTTCATATCGTGAGACTCTAAATTTTTTAAGAAGTTTGTTACGTTGCTACCAGTAAAATATGCGTGTTCCACATTTAGAGAAAGCAGCAGTTGTTGACAGTACGCAGTCTCTACAAAGTACTCGCTAGAGCAATCGGAGAAATCAACGTAAAAAACACCATCTAAAACATTGTTTTCGTATGTATTGATAAGTTGATCATATCCATCTTGTTGAATGTATTGATTGATGCTCTGCGCACCATACAATGCATTTACAGTATTATATGAAAATGTCGTTTCATAACTACTATTTACTTTTTGAAATTGAACAAATAAAAATACTAATAATGATGTAACGAACACTGATACAATCAATGTTTCCATCAACGAAAACCCCAGGTTATTCTTTTTTTTCATAAACTGACTCCTTTATTATTGTATTTATCATAAAACTATTATATAATATTATCAGGATAAAAGCTAGTCCAAAAATATAAAAGGGGTTGAAAATGTGCTTAAGAAATATGACTTTAATAAAATACCTATTACAGAAATCTTAAACGATATATTAGTAGATTCGGCCAAGAGAGGAGCTAGTGATATTCACATGGATCCCCGTACAGATGGCATGAAAATTAGAATTCGTATCGACGGGGCTTTAGTCGATTATGCTGATGTTCCAAGCGTCATGCAGAAAAACTTAGTAACGCGTGTTAAAATCTTAGCCGGAATGAATATTACAGAGACGAGACTTCCTCAGGATGGAGCAATCAAACAGAAGATCCAAGATATGCCTTTAGATCTCCGTGTGTCTGCCCTACCTACAAAAGAAGGAGAAAAAGTCGTTATTCGTATCTTAGACTATTCAATGAGTATATCAGGACTTGAAACTTTAGGACTCAGCCAAGATAACCTTAAAAAAGTACTTAGAATGATCGCTGTTCCAAATGGAATTATCCTAGTTACTGGAGCAACTGGTTCCGGAAAATCAACGACAGTATATTCTATTTTAAACAGATTAAATCGTGAAGATGTCAATATTATTACCGTCGAGGATCCAGTCGAAATGGAAATCGAAGGAATCAATCAGGTACAGACCAATAGTGAAATTGGTTTGACTTTTGCGAGTGCTCTACGTTCTATTTTGCGTCAAGACCCGAACATCATCATGATCGGAGAGATTCGTGATAACGAAACTGCACAGATTGCCGTTCGTGCTTCTATTACAGGACACTTAGTATTATCTACTATCCACACCAACAACTCGTTAAACACAATCGAACGTCTACTCGATATGGATGTAGAAAGATACTTGTTATCTGCTTCCCTTACGGGTATTATTTCTCAAAAATTGGCGCGTCGCCTTTGTACGAAATGTCAAAAAACGAGACCGACAAATCAATATGAGAAAGAATTATTTAAAAAAGCACTCGGTTTAGAAGTAAATGAAGTAAAAACTGCTGAAGGATGCGAGGAATGCGGTTCTGGTTATAAAGGACGTATTTCAATTCACGAGGTACTACTAATCAATCAAGAAATTCGTGATGCCATCAGTAGTAGCGTTTCGAAAGAAAAATTAAGAGAGATGGTATATGGTTCTGATGTAACGACAATGTTACAAGATGGTCTTCAAAAAGTAGTAGATGGTTATACGACGATCGAAGAAATTTTGAAATTGATCGAACTTGACGATGATGAGTCTCTCGGAAATGATCAAAAAGAAAAATCTGGACTAGAAGCTGCTCTTGCCTATACTGGTATTGCAGTAAAAGAAGATATAGGGCATTTAGCTGCTGCGAATAATAGTGACAAACAGATGGCTCCATCTGTACAAACAACGACACAGACTACGCCGACAACACCTGTACAAGCAGCACAACCGACAACTACACAACCGCCGATCGATGATAAGATCGATATTCTAGATTTATAAAACATGGCTCTCTACCATGTTTTTTTGTACAATAAAACCTCATTTTCATGAGGTTTTTTTCTATGCGATTAAAAATGCAACTAATTGATTCCAACTAAAATGTGTAAAATATATCATCAAAGCTGCAACGATTAAAAATGGGCCAAACGCAATGATATTCGTCTGCTTTTTATATGTGACAATCAAAGCGATTGGAAGGCCGATTAAAGCAGCCAAGAAAATCGTAACGACTGACATTTGAAATCCAAGGACGAGACCAAACACGAATAAAAGTTTGATGTCTCCCCCACCCATCGATTCTTTTTGGAATAAAAAGTCGCCAAATAATTTTAATAGATACATGATTCCAAAAGCGATACATCCAGACAAAATATAATAGCATGCGTCGTTGATTCCATCGCGTATACAATACTCGATGATGAGTAGTATCGATCCTATTGCCAATACTTCATCTAAAATGATCATCGATTCATAATCACTTATAAATACGATAGATAACATCGAAACAAATGTAAGTGCGATTACAAAATCAATCGAAAATCCATATTGATAAAAACTAAGTGCGTATAAAGCTCCCGTACAAAACTCATGAACTGGATAAATCCACGATAACTTCGTTTTACACGCTCTACATTTCCCTCTTTGTATTAGAAAAGAAAAGATAGGAATCAATTCAATCGGTTTTAATACATGTCCACATTTCGTACAGTGTGATCTAGGCGAGATAATAGATTGTCCATTTGCACGCCTAGAACCAACGACGTTAAAAAATGATGCCATAATCGTTCCTAATATGAAGAAGATAACGATATAATATACTTCCATTTGATTCCTCCTACTCTTGAATTGTATTGTACATGTTGAACATTGGAATTACGATTGCAAGAACGATAACACCAACAACTCCAGTTAGTAAGACAATTAAGATTGGTTCGACAAATGTCTTGATACGAGCTACTGCCGTCTCGTGCAATTCTTGATAATAAGATGATACTTTCTGCATCATTTCTGGAAGTTCTCCAGTTTTTTCTCCTGTTACAAGCATTTCGTAGGCAGGAACTGGGAATGCCCAATGTCCTTTGAACGATGCCGAAATACTCTCTCCAGTCGATAGATTTTGCAACGTCTTATTGATCATCTCTTTATAAATTTCGTTCGATGTAATTCGGTTCAAAATCTCCATACTATCTGTAATGAATACGTTGTGTGCCATCAATGATCCAAGGGTCTTTGTAAAGAGTGTTACTTCGTTATATATAACGACATCTCCTAATACAGGGACTTTCATAAGTACCGTTTGCATTGCTTTTCTAAACGGTTGTACCTTTCTGAATAAATAGATATATATAATAAAGAAAATGACAACTCCAATCAATATAAAGATACCATAATCACGTAAGAAATGGCTACAATCCAAAATCCATAATGTAAATGCAGGAATTGCAGTCGGATCCATACTTGAGTAGATCTCAACGAACTGTGGAATAACGTATACCATGATGAAGATAATAACGACGATTGCTACAAATAATACCATACATGGATATAACAATGCATTGATCATCTGTTTTTTTGTCTTTTCCGTCTGTGTGTAATACTCTTCCATGTCGTCGAGCACTTCAGGAAGTTCTCCTGTTAACTCACTCGATTTTACCATGTTGACAAAAAGACCTGGGAACGCTTTTCCTTGTTTCTCTAACGCTGTACTAAAGCTATCTCCCATCGTTAAATCGTACATCATCGTACGGAATACTTTCTGATATCCCGGATTCTTATACTGTCTCGTTAATATCTTTAAACTATCTACCAGTGGAATTCCGGCTTTGATATAAGTTGATAACTGTGTGATAAAGAAGATGAGATCCTTCGTTTTAATCTTAACAGATCCAAATCCTGAATCTCCATGTAGAAATGTAACCCACTTACTACTACGAATACTATAAACTTCAAAACCTTGACTAATCAAAAATGAATGTACTTCCAACTTAGAAAAAGCTTCGAAATAACCTTTTACGATCTTTCCATCTTCATTTTTTGCAACATACTCGAAAAGAATTTTCTTATCACTTTTCTCTTCGGATTCTTTCGCTAAGTCGATTAAAAGTGCCTCGTGTTTCTCGGCCTCTCTCAACGCCTTCTTCTCAGCTCCGATCGGACTATTTAACGCCTTTACAATCTTACCTGGAAGCGCCCCTAGTGCCTTAAAGAATTCTTCCAATCGCTGTGCGAAAGTCTTCTTTGGTTTCGAATCCAACATTGCTTCAACAGCAGCTTCGTCTTCTAATCCCTCGATAAATTGTTTCTTTCTTAACTCGGATTCTTCCGCTTCTTTTCTCTGCTCTTCAGCAATTCTTTGTGCTTCTTCTACAACTGATAAATTGTGTAACCTCGTCTGCTCTTTCAACGCTTCTTTTTCACGACGACGTGCTTCTAATTCACGCAATCTACGATCTTTTCTAGCAAGCCTCTCCTGATGATTTGCAATTAAGATCATGACGAATTTACGCAATGTATGATCGTACAAGAACAAATAACCAATTTGGACTGCGAGTCCAACCGCTAATATTCCAAAGTATACATATTTCCAAAAATGCAATAGTACGATTCCAAGTATACGTACTATTTG
This sequence comes from uncultured Bacilli bacterium, assembly GCA_944331895.1. Taxonomy (GTDB): domain Bacteria; phylum Bacillota_I; class Bacilli_A; order RF39; family UBA660; genus Fimihabitans. The sequence goes on along the minus strand of CALVIX010000002.1, from coordinate 52,581 downwards.
ATATACCCCTTCACAACAAACAATAAATCCAATCAGTACATATCTCAAGAAATTCCGGATCAACTGTAAGATACTATATATTGTTACCTGTGTTCCAACATAAGCGTAATAAACCACTCTATATACAAGAATGCAAGGCCAAAATATGATTGGTTTATTTGCCATAAAAACACCTGCCTATCTTCCTATTCTTTTACTATATTAAATTATAACATAATTTCGAAAAATAGAAAACAATTTTCCTCAAAAAACATATAATAATTTAGAAAGGAGTATGCCTATGAATTTTTACAATCCCTATTTTTCAATGGCTCCATATGCAGGAACAAATGCAATGCGTGGTGGACTTTCCCGCGGACTTCTTCAAGGAACGCGAGGAATCAACTGGAGTTCTATTTTAAATAATACGCAAAGGACTCTCGGAATTATCAATCAGGCAATTCCTGTCGTCAAACAAATCACACCTGTTATGCGTAATGCCAAAACGATGTTTCAAGTGATGAACGAATTTAAAAAAGTCGATCATCCTACGACATCGACTCCTCTTTCTACTGCATCTTTATCTTCTTCTAACTCTAAAAATACTTCTGTTTCTAATACGACTACAGATAACCAACCAACTTTTTTCTTATAGGCACCAAATGGTGTCTTTTATTTTTTTTGACAACCTATACAAGCCTCTAAAAATAGAATATTTTGCTCTTGCTTCTTTCTTTTTTCGACATATATCTCTGGCAAACAAGCAAGCATTTCTCTTTCTCTTTCCAATGCCCACTTCAAGTAAGAACGATCGTGTTTTAATAGATAAGGACCATATCGATACTCCATCTCTCGATAGCTAACAACTCCTTTTTCTAATAAAATGATCACGTAGTATATGCCTTTTTCTTCGATGGCATGTTCCTCTCGAATATAAAAACCTAACCGTGTTACCTCTTTGCGAAGCGTCTCTAATTCGCGATTAGACTGCAGTATTAAATGTTGAATTTTATTCACTTGTGGCGACGACAAAATATCTAAAATCGTCATCGTTCCCATACCGGCAATGACGACATAACTATCTTCCGTCACCTCTACCCCATCTAATCCTGGAGCACAAACAATATCAATCTTATTTTTCAAATCATATTTTATCACATTGTCTCTTGCGCTTTTTAATGCGCGATCATTGATATCACTTGCAACACAACGACATCCTTTTTCTAAAGTTAAATAAATATCTAGTAGCGCGTGATCACATCCAATATCTAAAACTCTAGTATTTATAGGTATCATATTAGCAATTGTCTTTAAACGTTTTGATAATTTCATATAGAACACCTCATTTTTTTCATTATAGCATACTTCTACTAGATCTAGCCATACTAATATTGGTGATTTTTATGCGCTATATTAAAATGTTTTTCATCTATTCTATTTTAGGATATCTACTAGAAAGCAGTGTTGCTTGTATCTGTGGATGGCATTTTGAAAGTGGTATTTTATTTGGTCCTTGGACTCCCATCTATGGATTTGGCGCCATTCTAATTCACGTTTTAGCACAATATTTGTTCCTGCATCTACATCGAAATCGCATCATCGAAACAATCATCGTATTTTTTACAGTAACAATCTTGCTCACTCTTCTAGAGTGGTTGGGTGGCGTTATAATTGAGGCAATATTTCACACGCATTTCTGGGATTATTCCAATCATGCGTATCATCTAGGTCCTTACATCTCCCTTACTATGAGTTTCATGTGGGGCATTGCTTCTATCTTTTTCATTTACATCATCGATCCGAAATTAAATCAATGGCTCCGAAAAATTCCAAACTGGATTTTTTTCTTATTGCTGCTTTTCTTTATCGTCGACTTAACATTTACAATCCTATCCCACCCAAAATTTTAACAAAAAAAGGAGATCTAGTCTCCCATATAATCTTTCAATTTACGAGAACGAGATGGATGTCTCAATTTACGTAACGCTTTTGCTTCAATCTGACGAATACGTTCCCTTGTAACACCAAACATTTGTCCTACTTCTTCTAGCGTTCTACTTTTTCCATCTTCTAGTCCAAAACGTAAGCGAATCACTCGTTCTTCACGTTCTGTGAGAGTTAGTAATACTTCTGCAATTTCATCTTTTAATAATTCGTTTGTCGCATATTCTTCTGGACTCATGTTGTGTTCATCTGGTACGAAATCTCCTAAATGAGAATCGTCCTCTTCCCCGATTGGAGTTTCCAAACTAACTGGCTCTTGGCTGATTTTATAAATGTCGCGAATCTTATCGACAGACATATTCATCTTCTTTGCAAGTTCTTCTTCTGTCGGCTCACGATTTAATTCCAACGTTAATTGTCTTTGAATTCGAGCGAGTTTATTGATCGTTTCTACCATGTGAACAGGAACGCGAATCGTACGTGCTTGATCGGCAATCGCTCTTGTGATAGCCTGACGGATCCACCAAGTCGCATACGTAGAAAATTTAAATCCCTTGGTGACATCGAATTTTTCAACTGCCTTCATAAGACCGATGTTTCCCTCTTGAATCAGGTCTAAAAACAACATTCCTCTTCCTACATATCGTTTTGCAATCGATACGACAAGACGTAAATTGGCCTCTGCTAAGATTGTCTTTGCTTCCTCGTCACCAGCAGCAATGCGGTCTGACAACTCTAATTCCTCTTCCATCGTCAACAATTTGATTTGTCCGATTTCTTTTAAGTACATACGAACAGGATCGTTGATCGTAAGGTCTTTTGTCAATGTGTTATCGTCCAATAACAATTGATCTGTCGATGATTGTTTCGGTTTACTTCCACCTTCTCCAGCTTCTTCTTCTGTTACGATAGCAATGCTATTTTCGCTAAACACCGTATAAAGATCATCGAGAGAGTCTGCGTCTAAATCGAGTCCTTTTAAGGCTTGCGCTAATTGTTCATAAGTGATAAACCCTTTTTCTTTTCCTTTTCTTACTAACTCTTTTTTTCTTTCCTCAAACGATTTAATTTCATTTATCATATTGCCTCTTCCTTCCTTTTTAACTCCACGATTTTCTCAGCATACTTTGCTTTTTTCATCGGATCGACTTCTTCCTTCAAACGAATCTTCATACGGTCGATCTCATACTGAATATTATATTGTTGAATCGCTTTTATATAATCCTCAATTTCCTCTAGTGTGTAGTCTTCTTTTAGTTCTAACGACGAAATCTTACCAAGTGTCTTCATCAGTTTAGGCTTATCTGCGATACTCGTCAAAAAATCTGCCTCGTTCATCTCGTGATATGCCTTATAATAAAAACTAATTTCTCTTGCTAAGAAACGATATTCCTCTGTCGGCATAAACGCTACTTTTTTCTGATACATCTTGATCACTTCTGCACTACGTAACATGTAAAAGATTAAGTTTCGCTCTGCCTGTTCCGTCTTGGACATCTTTTTCGTCTCTCGTGTTGAAGACTTTGGTTTTACTGTTGTTAACGTAACTGTTTTTTCTTTTTGTTCTAATTTTTCTTTTAAAAACTCTACCGTCAGTCCAGAATCATCAGCAACTTTTTGTAACGTTAACTCTCTTAGAACCTCATCCTCTACTTTAGATACTTCCTCAATCATATCGTTGACATAGTTTGCAAGATCCATACTGTTTTGTAAATCTCTGTGATGTTTATAATATAACATCTTAAAATCCAATACGTTCATCGGTTGATCTAACTTTCGTTCGAATTGTTCCTTCCCGTATTTTTGAATATATTCGTCCGGATCCAAATTCTCTTCGAGTCTCACGATTTTTGGAACAACCCCAATTGCCAAAAGTTCATTAGAACAAGCGTAGGTTGCTTTCTCTCCCGCTTGATCTCCATCGAAGCACAAGATCACTTCTTTCGCCATCTTCTTAATGGCCAGCGCTTGTTCTTTCGTAACAGCTGTTCCCATCGTTGCGATCGCATTTTTCACATCGATCGTAAATGCTCGAATGACATCCATAAATCCTTCCATTACGATCACTTGATTTTTCTGCCTCGCAATATCTTTCGCACGATGGTAATTATAAAGTAGTTCCCCTTTTTTAAAAATCTCCGTTTCCTTCGTATTGATATATTTAAAATCTTTCCCAGGTTTATAGATACGACCAGAGAATCCCACTACTCTTCCATTCATATCGTAAAGTGGAAACATAATACGATCATAATAAATATCTGTATATCCATATTCGTTTTGTATTACAAGGCCACTACGCAATAGATCTTTATCGGAATATCCTTTTTTGCGAAGCATGCTAGTAAGTTGTTCTCTTTTTTGAAAAGAATACCCTATCTTAAACTCTTTCATCACTTCGTCGCTAATATTCCTATCGTGTAAATACTCCTTCGCAGTTTGTCCACTTTCCGTATTCAAGTGATTTTGATAGCACTTTAAAGCATAGTCATAGATATCATAAAGCTCTTGATTCGCAGTCTTTACATGATGACTCTTGATATGTAGATCGACTGCAATTCCAGCTTTGTCAGCAACTTTTTGTACCGCTTCAGGAAACGTTATGTTTTCATAATCCATTAGAAATTTGAATACATTCCCCGTCGCACCACAACTGAAACATGTATAAATCTGCTTTTCACGAGAAACACTCATACTAGGTGAATGATCATCGTGAAACGGACATACCCCGAAAAAATTTTTTCCTTTTTGTGTCAGTGGAAGATAGCCAGAAATGACATCGACAATATCGACGCTACTACGAATCTGGTTGATTTCTTCTGTCTGCAGCATACTTCCACCCCCATACTATATATATACGACAAAAAAACTCATTTTCCTTTTTTTATACATATATTTTTAATTTTTTTAATAAAAACATGCCTATTATAACATTATTCTTTCCTTTTTCAAAGGAAAAACAAGGTAACGATGAAAAAAAAGAACAATCTTATTATTTTTTGTCGTAATGCAAAAATAAAGTTGTTCCTTCTAATATATAATTATGAAAACGTAATTGACGAACAAGCCGAAACAATGCCTCATCTTTCTTTTTTGCCTCAATCATAAGATCGACATCTCTTTCATATTGTTTTAATAACTCGACAAAATCGATAAAATGTCCTATCTCGATATAATCATTATGACTTCTAAAATCACGTTTCGAAGCAGAAGACGAAAAATGCATCTTTGGTGGTAAGATTTCTTTTTTCCAAGTCTCATAAATTTTAGGAAGCAAAAGCATAATAGAAGTTTTCGATGGATTGCAAATATGATGGTGGTAATCTAATACCATTGGTAGATCTAACATCTGACATACTTCTAGAATATCTTCCGCATGATATAGTTTATCGTCATTTTCTAAAACAATCTTAGATTGTATGTTGGAATCTAACAAGTGAAATACTTTCATGAAGCGATTCATTCCCGCCTTCTTACCATATGTTCCTCCACCTAAATGCAACACAAGTTTCATTTCAATTCCCATCATTTCCATCATTTTTACATGGTGCTTTAAAAGCCGAATACTCGCATCCACTACATCGTTACGAACACTATTTAAGACACAATATTGATCGGGATGAAAATCGACACGTATTTGATAATCGTGAATCATCTTCCCTATTTGTCGATATCGTTCTTTATACTGTTCGTAAAAGTCATAATGCACTTCGGGGTGTGTTGCTAGTGGAATCAAATTTGATGTCATCCGATAAAAATGAATTTTATTTTTATAATTATAGTATAAAATTTTTTCGAGCGCATCAAAATTAGATAGGATGATTTTGTGGAGCTGCGCATTTCCAAGCTCAGGTCCTAACATTTGATATCTCGTATACGTCATCGTATGGGAAGAAGTAATATCGAGTGTAATTGGAAGTGCGACATACCCTAAATTTATTTTCATATTATCACCTGTTGATAGTATGGTTAGAAAGGAAAAATTTATGAAACAAAAGAAAAGAATATGGATTTATATCATTGGTACATTCTTACTCGCATTCCCATTTCACTTCGGATACGACATATTCCCAAATCCAGTGAGCGCTATTTTCTTTCCAGTTAACGAAAGTATCTGGGAACACATGAAGATGCTATTTACGACTTATCTATGTTTCGGTATTATTGAATACCCTCTCTTAAAACATTATCATCAAGATACGAAAAATGAATTATTTTCTCTATGGATCTCTGCCTTACTCATCATTCCGATCTTTTTACTCATCTTCCTACCAATATATTCTATCATCAAAGAACAGATGATCGTTACGATTCTTCTGATGTTTCTTGCAATCGCAATTACAAAGTGGATTCAATTTCAACTTTTAAATCGTTTCCAGGATTATAAAAATTTAAATGTGCTAACACTAATTCTCATCGTAATCAGTTATGCATGCTTTACGTATTTAACGTACGATCCTCCGAAATCAAGTCTGTTTCGCGATCCACAAAACAATACGTATGGGCTCGAATTAAAAAAGTAAACACTTACTTTCAACAAAACAGCAAACACGTAAAGTGTTTGCTTTTTCAGAGAATTATTTCTCTATCTATATAAACGCCAACCACAAGCGATTAGCGGCTCTGCTATGATCCAAGCATATTGGAGCTTTTCGTACTCGTATGTTCGGATCATTTCACCTCCACTATGTACTTCGATTAAATATTAAAAACTCATGCCGTAGTCGTAATCCAGTAATGTTCTACTTTTAATATATCCACACTTGAAATGTTATATTCATCTCACAACCAATTTTTCTTCGTATCGACATCACTCATTCATAGAATATGTTTCTTTCTGACTTTTGTGTAGACGATCACACTAATTCATGCTCTCGAGCAACAGCTTATCACCGGAACAATATTTTATAATATACTTATTATAATGCAAATCCACTCACCCAATTCATCAAAAGACTTCACCATAACGACTCCAACTTAATAATAATTCATATAACTCCTTTCTACGGTAGACATGTTTCTATTTGTATTTTCTTTTTTATACGAATCATAATACTTCCGTTTTGATCGGTTCTATATATTTTTGAATGTTTTAAATTATCTAATACCGCTTTATCAGGATGCCCATAACGATTGTCTTTGCCGACGCTTATCATCGAATATTTAGGATCCAATGTGTCTATAAAACTTTTACTAGAGCTTGTCTTGCTTCCATGATGTCCTACTTTTAATACATCAACATTCGATATATTATATTTTTCTAAAATATCCTTTTCTTTTTCAATCCCTGCATCCCCCATAAACATAAACTGATATCCGTTCAATTCCATATAAATAACATTACTATTATCATTTTCGTTATCATATTCTTTTGTTTGGAGAAAAAATAGTTTGTTATTATCTATATTTAATTCTTTCACTCCGGAATAATACGGTATCTTCCTTTTATCTAATACTTGAATGAGTTCTCGCTCAAGTTCATTCACTTCACCACAATTAAATATCACTCTCTCAACTTCGACATTGCAAACTAACTCGGTAGCCTCTCCCATATGATCGTAGTCGCCATGTGATAGGATCAATGTAGAAATATGGTTAACTCCAATTGCTTTTAAATACGGAACGATGACTGATTGAGCCATATCATAATCTTTTTTTCTCTCTTGCCAATCTTCTTTTTTATATGATAACCTTCCTCCGGTATCAATCATGATCGCTTCTTTTGAGTGAGGTAAAATGATGATGGATGCATCTCCTTGCCCAACGTCTATCATATGTATTTGGGTAAACGGAGATAACCATAACTTCATATAATGACACCCTAGTAAAATTGGTAATAAAATCATTCCATAATATCGATGCGTACGAACGGCATATACATGATAGAATAACATGGCATAATAGATTGCGATATACCATATACTGGGTTTTGCAAACCAAATCACTCCAACATCGATTTGCGCACACGTTAACAGTAACATTTGAAACAGTGTTTGGAGAAGTTGAAAAATATAAACAATCGGTGGAAACACGAGCGTAATCAGTGCACAGGGAAATAAAATAATCGTGACAAATGGAACGAAAATCATATTAAAAACTGGCGATAACAGGTTAAGTTCATAGAAATGAAACATGCTGATTGGAGCACTTACAAAAAAGACGAATACGGGTAGTTTCCACCACATTCCTTTTTGACATTTAAAATATTTCGCATAATATATCAAAAAGAAACTGATTCCAAAACTAAATTGAAATCCAACATGGTAAATGATCCACGGATTTATCGATAAAACGATAGTAAGTGTCATACAAAACAAATCTAAAGTACTACACTCTACTTGAAAATATTCTTTTACCGACTTTAGCAAGAAGAAAAGAAAAACACGGAGAACGGAAGGCGTAAACCCAACAAGCATAGAATATGCTGTTAAAATAAATAAAATAATTGCGTTTTGAAAAGTCCTATTTTTACAAGTTATCAAATATCGGATTCCAATAATCAACACTTGGAAATGTAATCCAGACACCGAAAAGAGATGCTGAATACCAGTTTTTTGGATCGCATCTTGCTCTTCTTTTTCCAAATTATCTAAATTTCCGAATAACAATGCCTGTAAATATGGAACCTCAACTTTATTTAATTTTTGGTATATTTTCTCTTTTACTTTATATATCAAAGAAGGCGTTCTCTTATGAATTTGGTAGTTTATTCCTTCGATCTGATAAAAAACTCCAATCGATTTTAAATAGTCGCGATATTGAAATAATATTTTGTTTCCACTCGTTAGGGGCAATTTACGAGTACCCAAAATCGTCAGGGTCGTTCCTAGATGAATATTCTTTTCTAATGTTTCTTTTTCTTGCTCCGACTGAATCGTAATATAAAATTGATATTTTTCTCTCCCTGCTTCTAAAATTCCTTTCCAAAGATTTCCATCTATTTCGTACGACAAAATAATTCCCGTTTTCTCTATTGTTTGTTCGCGTTCTACAAAATGCGCTGTATGGCGAATGATAGTGCTATACACAATAGAGGCCAACAAAAGAAACCATATATATTTACTATAATGTGATATATGGTTCGATTTTCTCGTAAGACGCTTCTCCAATTCCCTTCACTTCTTTTAGTTCTTCTAGCGTTTGAAACCCATTGTGACTCTCTCGATACGCAATAATATCTTGTGCTTTTTTCTCTCCGATTCCAGGAAGTGCCATCAATTCTTCTAACGAAGCTTGATTTAAGGAAATCGGAAATTTCACTTGCGATTCCTCGGACTTTTCTGTCTGTGATTCTTTTTCGTTCGTTATCGTATTATCTTTTTCTAAACATGCATCGTTTTCTAGTTTAGGACAGACACATGTCTGATCTATCACTTTGACGCTAGTACTTCCTTCTTTTTGTTCGTTGATTTCTGTTTGCGTATAAATAATGACGACCATTTCATCTTTCAACCTTTTACTTAGGTTGATATACTCTGTTGATGCATCTTGCCTAAGTCCTCCTGCTTTTTCAATCAATTGCATCACAGTCATATTCTCTTTACACTCATATACCCCAGGATTGATCACAGCCCCCTTTAAATCGACGTATATCTTTTTATTTTCTTTTTTATCTTGTTTCTCATCGATCGATTCTAAAACAACCTCTTCTTCTGCTTCCGCATGCACATTAAAATATATACACGAAAATATAAAGACAAGTAAGATAATTACAATACTCATTTTTTGCTTCATTTTATCACCTATCGATATTGTTCCATACCTTCTCGTTATTTCCTGCCACAAAAAAAAGATTCCGAAGAATCTTCTAAACTTTTATCTTTTGTCTTTTCGTTTCGATGTGGATTCGTTGTACGAGCGCTAAAGAGATAATGAGCGATATCGTAAACGATCCTCCATAACTTAAGAATGGATTTGGTACACCGGTTAGTGGCATAATTCCAAAAATTCCTCCTAAGTTTACTAGAATGTGCATAAAAATATACGTTGCAACACCGAGGCATATATAACGTCCTCTAAGTGTGTTTGCCTTCGAAGATAAAGATAAAATGCGTTTTAATACGATGATATATCCAAGGAAAATAACGAGTGATTTAAAAAATCCTTGTTCTTCTACGATAATTGCAAATACACTATCTGTATGTGGTTCTGGAATGTAAGAATACTTTTGCTTACTTTTTCCTCCACCTAGTCCAAATGCACCCCCGTCGTTGATTGCTATAAACCCATTACAAGTCTGATACCCACCTTCTTCATAGTTACTGCAAGGATTGAAAAAGTTAAAGCGGTCCAATTGCTCTGGAGATAAAATATATCCTTTTGTGCTTAATAACACGAGCCCCGCAAAGATGGCTAGTACAACGAGGAAACCAAACGTTTTCAGTTTATCTATTTTCAAAATCGGACTACCTAGGAACATGACGAAAAAGATCATAAACAATATAAACATCGTTCCAAAATCCTTTTGCAAAAAGACGATTGCAGGATAAGAAAGGCCTACGAATAGAATGATTCCTATCATGTCGTAATGATTGATCTTCTTATTTCTAAGTCGTGCATAAAATAGTTCAAATAAAAGTGCTAGACAGACAATCATCACTGGTTTAGCAAACTCACTTGGTTGTACCCTACCAACAATCGGTAAAGCAATCCAGTTTCGACTTCCACGGTGATCTGTTCCATACATACTCAAATATAATAAGATACCTAAAATTGCAACGAATCCGAGGAGTGCTGGTAATTTATATTTCTTTGTATCATAACCAAAAATGATAATACTGACGATAAAACCGGCCACTAACATTTTTAATTGTTGATAAAAATAGTAATATAGTGGTGCCTCTGAGGTGACGGCTTCACTACTAGAAGCAGTAACAATATTAAGTAACCCAAATACGAATAAAGCAATGCTGACAAACAATAGTGTTTTATCCATATCTTGTATAATATGTTTTATACTTTTAACAACCTTCCTCATATGATCACCTATTATTCATCATACCATAGTTTAATCTTTTTGAAAATAGGTCAATTTTACTAGTCATTCTGCACAGATATACATACAATATGGTAAAGGAGGTTGGATTATGTATTACTATGGAGGTTACCAAGGATACGGATGTGGTCAACCACAACCTTGCTACGGTGGCTATCCTTATGGCGGTGGGACTGGATATGGTGCAGCAATCATTCTAGTTTTATTCATATTGCTTGTCATCGTCATCGGTTGCCGTGCTTTTGGACCAAATCCTAGATAAATGAAAGCGGTATGGAAAACATACTGCTTTTTTCATATAGAACTCATTTTCTTCCCTATTCAATCATTACTTTTTATGTTACAATATTATATGGAGTTGATAACATGTTTAAAAAATTAGATATATTGGATGAAAAAGATCCACATCTTCGAAAAAAAAGCACGGAAGTAACATTCCCTCTTTCAAAAGAAGATAAAAAATTGATTCAAAGAGCAATCGATCATTTAACATATAGTCAAATCGAAGAATATGAAAAAAAATACGATCTACGACCTGGTATGGGACTAGCATTCCCCCAACTGGGACTTAACAAAAGAATTATCGTAATCGTACATGAAATCGACGATGAAACTTTTGATAACTACGTCGTAATCAATCCTAAAATTATAAGCGAATCGGAAGAAATCATCGCCGCAGAAGTGGGAGAAGGATGTCTGAGTGTCAATCGCGAAGTAGAAGGACATGTTCCTAGACACGCTCGTGTCACAATTGAAGGATACGATGAGGAAGGAAATAAAATTCGCGTTCGTGCACGAGAGGAACTCTCTATTGCATTTCAACACGAGATCGATCACCTAGATGGTATTTTATTCTACGATCGAATCGATCCGAAAAAACCATTTTACAGAGAAGACGAAATTCGTCTTATATAGGAGGGGTTTATGAAAACACAATACAAACTAATTTTACTCGTTGCATTCGCATGCATTTGTTCCATTTTGATTTACTACAAAGTAGATAAAGCAAAACCGGTAACATTTCAAGAGGATTTGATTGCAAAACAGGAAAAGCTAGAAGACAAATTTTTAGCAGACACGAATTATACGATGGAACATCCCAACATTATTTTGGATCCTTACGATATTTCTCCACTTACTGCACTTGTCATTTTTGAAACAAGTGATCTTACAGCACCTGAAGTTACGATCAAAGGAAAAGACGAAAATACGACATTTACCAAGACGTTTACTCCATCGAAGAAACACATCTTACCTATCTATGGATTATATCCAGATACCAACAATGAAATTACGATTGAATGTAACGGAAAAAAGAACGTCTTTTACATTAAGACAGATCCACTCCCAGAGGATCTCACCATTCCTACTAAAGTAGAAAGTAACAAACAAGAGCTCGATAACGACCTATACTTTGTGACACCATCTTCCGATGGATATGTTGCTGCATACGATGTCAATGGCGATGTACGTTGGTATCTGACAGAAATGTTTACTTGGGATATTCAAAGACTCAACAACGGTAATATTTTATTGAGTAGTAATCGTTTAATCAATCCACCCTACTATATGACTGGACTGATGGAGATGGATCTACTTGGAAAAGTTTACTATGAATACACATTACCTGGAGGATATCATCACGATGTGTTCGAGTTAGATAATGGTAATTTTATCATCGCAAGTGATAATTTCGACAATGGAACTGTAGAAGACTTTATCGTTGAAATGGATCGCAATACTGGAGAAATTGTAAAAACAATCGATCTATCTAAAATCTTACCACAAGAGGAAGGTCGCAATGTGAATGCGACAGATTACGATTGGTTCCACAACAACTCAGTTTGGTATGATGCGGCGACGAATTCTCTTACTCTATCTGGACGACATCAAGATGCGGTTGTCAATTTGGATTATTCTACAAACGAAATCAACTGGATTGTCGGTTCGAAAGATGGTTGGAGCAAAGAGATGCAAAAATACTTCTTTGAACCTGATGCAAATACCGAATTTCAATGGTCTCAACATGCTGCCATGATTTTACCAAATGGAACTCTATTTGTATTCGATAACGGAAACAATCGTTCTAAAACAGAAGAAAATGCAGTTAGTGCAGAAAACAATTATAGCCGTGGTGTCATCTATCAATTAGACAAAGAAAATAAAACGATTCATCAAGTATGGCAATATGGAAAAGAACGTGGTAGTGAATTTTACTCTCCATATATTTCCGATGTCGACTACTTTGAAGACGGACACTATTTAATCCACTCTGGAGGAATTTCTAAAACCGAAGATGGAAAACCAAATAACGAGCCTGCAGGAATACAAAAAGCTGGTTCTATGAATTCCATTACGACAGAAGTAAAAGACGACGAAGTTATCTTTGAAATGCAATTGCCTGGAAATTTCTATCGTGCAGAGAAAATGAGTTTATACGCTAACAATGTCTTCAAAACTGGAAAAGGAAAAACAATTGGTAGTATGGGAGAGACTAAGGCAAGTGGAAAGCAAACTTTGTGTCTCATCAATAAATCAATCAACGATACTTATAAATCACACGATATCAAAATCATAAAAGAAAAAGACCGCCTTTCAGTTACTGGAACATTTAAAAAATCAGATAAAGTTGAAATCATTCTAGATAATACATTCAACAAAAAAGTATATGACATGGTTATTTCTAAAAAACCATATACTGCAATGTGTGTCGATATCTTTAACGAGGAAGAAAAAGAAAATGGAATTTCCGTTACAAAGTATATCAATGACGCAGGATTGAAAGGAAAATTCTACATTTACCTTAAAATTAACGGTACTGTATATGATACAGATTTATATGTGACTTATTAGATTAAATATTCATAAAGGAGAAAAAATGAACAATTTTGATAAATTAAAAGATGCCGTAGAAAAGAAACTCATCCAATATCAAAAAAGAGATTGGATCTCAAAAGACAAAATGTGGAGTGGTTGGTCAGAGCGTTATTTTGTAGATTCTAAAACCAATTTGAAAAATACAGTAGATACTCAATATCGTATTATCTTATATACAGATCAAGTAACCAAGCAAGTAAAATGGTTCGATCTTTCGGCATTTGAAAACTCTTCTTTTCACGATAGTTCACTATATGAAAAGGATGAGCCAGTTCCAATGGATATGTCTGACTACAACCCAGATGATTCTTATCATGTTTCTTATAACGCTCCTATTTACGATGGAGAAACTCACGAACGTTATATCAATCCAATGTTACCAAATCCAAGTTATGGTAGATAATAGAAAAAGGTGATTTACTAAAAATCACCTTTTTTATTGATATTTTGCAATTTCTAAAATATACTTCCCTTTTTTACTCTTCCCTACAATCGCATGAAGTTGATATTTTCCGTATTTTCGAATAGAAAACACATCCCCTTCCTTCATCTCTATGATTCCCCTATCTATCTCTTGATACTGATATACGATGTATTGTTGATCGAAAAGTTCGAATACTTTCTTCCTTGAAAGTCCGGTAATGGCCGCAACCACCGCATCTAATCGAAGACTTGACGAAAGATAAGTCTTTTTTATTTTTACGGGTTTGTAATCTGCAACTATGTCTAGTGGGCATTCTACAAATTGAATCGGTACCTTTCCGATATGTGTAAAATATTGTTCAAAATATGAAAAGCAAGAACGCAAGATCCACAAATAGACGACGTTATCCATTACGACGATATCTCCGTACATTTCAGGTTCTATTTGATGAGAAAACAATGTTCCTAACACCTGAGAGTGCGTTACCGTTTCTTTGGCGATCACTTTAATGCAAACAACCCTAGGTTCATCATAATATAGCACTACCTTCTCTGCTTCTTTCAATGGTCGAAAAACATGGTAAGATATCCTTTTCTTTTTACACATTTGTGAAAGGATCGTACTTTGCCTAGGATCTAAAAAATGAGTAGATTCTCCTCTTCCTAAACGCTCGATACCGGAAGCAAAAAACATTTTTTCTTGTCTATTTATCAGCTTTGTCATTTTGAAATTCTAAATACTCCTCATATGTCATCTGTTTATCGATATAATTCCCATCATCTGTGATCTCAATAATGCGATTCGCAACCGTTTCGATCAATTCTAAATCAAAACTTGAAAACAAGATTGCTCCTGTGAATTTTTTCATTCCAAGATTGAGAGAATGAATCGATTCGATATCCAAATGATTGGTCGGTTCATCGAACAACAATAAGTTTCCTTGTTCTAGCATCATTTTAGCGAGCATACTGCGTACTTTTTCACCACCAGATAATACGGATACTTTTTTTAAACTTTCCTCTCCAGAAAATAACATTCGTCCCAAAAATCCTCGAATAAAACTCTCTTCTTGGTTTTTAGAATACTGTCTTAACCATTCTACTAAGTTCAGTTCACTTTCAAAATACTCGCTATGATCTTTTGCAAAATAAGATAATTTCACTGTCGTTCCAAATTTGATCGTGCCACTATCCGGTTTTTCTTCACCTGCGATGATTTTAAATAACATCGTCTTTGCCTGCTCGTTCATGCCGACAAAAGCAATTTTATCATCTGGACGTACTGTTAAAGAAAAATCTTTTAACAATACTTTGCCATCGACAGTTTTATTTATTTTTTCAAGTGTCAACACTTCTTTCCCTAACGGTCTTTCTACCTCAAAACTGACAAATGGATATTTTCTACTAGACGGAATTATCTCGTCGAGTTTAATTTTCTCAAGCGCTTTTTTTCGAGATGTCGCTTGTTTTGACTTGGAAGCGTTCGCAGAAAATCGTTGAATAAACGATTTCAACTCTGCTATCTTCTCTTCCTTTTTCTTGTTAGAATCTCTCATTTGCTTTTGAATCAGTTCACTCGATTCAAACCAGAAATCATAATTTCCTACAAACATCGTCAACTTCTGATAGTCGATATCCACCATATGAGTACATACTTTATTTAAAAAATGACGATCGTGACTTACGACGATCACTGTATTTTTAAAATTGATTAAGAATTCTTCTAACCACATTTTACTTGCAATATCAAGTCCGTTCGTCGGCTCATCCAAAAGTAGGATATCGGGATTCCCAAATAAAGCACGGGCTAATAACACCTTTACTTTATCCGTATCTTTTAAGTCTCCCATCATCGATGAATGTAATTCGACGGGAAGTCCTAATCCTGAAAGTAAAATTGCTGCATCACTTTCTGCTTGCCACCCATTTTTAGCTTCGAATCTTTCCTCTAACTCACCCGCGCGAATTCCATCTTCTTCACTAAAATCTGGTTTCATGTAAATTGCTTCTTTTTCTTTCATGATATCGTATAATTCACTATCTCCCATGATGACTGTCTCCAATACAGGGTACGCATCAAATTCGTTGTGATTTTGTTTCAAAATAGAAATACGTTCTCCGTTTGGAACACTTACAGTCCCTGTCGTCGTCTCGATTTCTCCGCTTAAAATTTTTAGAAATGTCGACTTCCCAGCTCCGTTTGCTCCAATCAACCCATAACAATTATCATCTGTAAATTCCATATTGACATTTTCAAACAATGTTCTCTTTCCGAAACGTAGACTAACGTTTTGAACTTTCAACATCTTATCACCTCTTTTGATAACGTTATCATCATATCATAAATTATTTCAATTGCAAAGAAAAAAGCACATGATCCGCGCCTAAACTTCCTCTCATGTGCGAACATAAATCGTTATTTTCTTTTTCCAAATTCATTTCCAACTGTTTGTGCAGCTAGTGTATGAAGTTCTTCAGACATGCGTAATTGTTTCAATTTCATATTATCTACGATATCTTCCACACTTTTTCCTTGTTGAACTGCAAGAGAAATACCGTTACAAAGCATCTCTGTATAACTTTTTTCCCCATCGTCCGAATCTATGCCACAATAGATATGTTCATCGTAAGGAATTCCTAGTAAATTAGGCGAGTTCCACCGAATATTTGAATTCTTTTTTATAATGTCTTGTACGATCGCAACATACTTTCCAAAGTTTTCGTTATTACAATAGATTACGATATTATCTCTCCTGTTAATATCTTGATTATAGTTGATCTTAAAATCATAATCTTCACATTTTTCTTTTAATAATTGTAAGATCAATAAATTTGCAAAATAGTGTAGATCACAATTATCGACACTTAAATAGATTTTTAATATGTTTTTCTTTTGATTTGTCTTTTTCCCTGAAACGCCGATCCAATCTGAATTCATCAGTTTGAAATCTTGCTTTAGTTTATCAAATTTATCTGGACTGACTTTATCTATGTTAGACATCATTTTTCGATATTCTTCCTCTGTCATTTCTTCTTTACTTAATAAAGTGAATCCAGCAATAAAACGGTTCAATTCATCTTCGTTAAAACGACTTTCACTATCGAGAATAATGAGAGCATTGTATAACATTGACCGTGGTGCTCCCGCATAATCTTTTAATATATTCAATAGCTCGTTTCCCATTCTATCACCTACTACATTTATAATACCATACCTGTTTCAAAACATCAAAAAAAGAACTATAATTTTTTACAGTTCTTATTTTTTTGCTTCCCATATTCTTTTTGCTTGCTCCATTCTTCCAATTCACTGTTTCGCAATTCTTCCAACGATTGAATATCAGCTTTCGTCGTTTTCACCTCTCTATTCCAAACAGAAAAGTTGTCAGACAGTTGGCATAATAATTTAGAACTTACTAAGATGAGGACACTCAATGGCAAACTAGCGCCATTTTGGAGTGCATATACAGTACAGATAGGAGCTAAAAAGGCAGTCGCGTTAATATAATGAATATGGATCTTTTGATTTTTACTTAATTCTCTCGAACTCAATATGATTCTCTTTTTTTGCTTTTTCAAAGCGTGATGCGTACAAACAGAGGCAATACTAAGCCCTTGACAAACAGTACCTGCCGTCAAAACAGGATCGTAATCAGCAAGCATCAACAACGCTAATGCAGATACTTCTAGTACTCCTCCACCCAATGATAAAAATCGATGACGACGAAGGGAAAGTAGTTCGAGTTTCTTTAAAATTATCATCATTTCTATTTCTTGAATTTCTCTATCTTCAGGTAACATTTCTTTTTCTTTTTCCATATCTCATTTCTCCAAACGAGTTGTAGTATAACACCCTCGACTATATTTGTCAAACTGAATGAATCAACTTCAAAGTTCCATCACTTTTCACTTGATACACCTTTTCCTTTTCGATTCTTCCTTCCAAAGATTTTGGAACACGTTTAAAATAAACATACTGATACTTTTCTATATCATCTATATCAAACGAATGCGATATTGTAATATGTTCGAAGTTTTCTTTTGATGTTACATTCATATAGTATCTTACTTTTGCATACTCAACTTCTAACAGGGTCGGATCATAAATCAAAACATCGTGTTCTTTTGCGAGTATTCCTACTTCTTTCCACTCATATTCGAGGTTCAAATCGTGTTGATCAAACCAACTTAATATTTGTGCATATGGGACAAATAAACAAAAAATACAAATTCCTATGACATAATCTTTCGGCTTTTGAAATTGCTCAAATATCAGCAATATTCCTGCAATCAATACGGAATTGATAAAAATGACGATGTAACGATCGTAAGAAGAAAGTCTCACAGCATCATATGGATCCATTTGAAATAAATACATGAGCAATAATGTAAATGGGTATAAAATAGCTCCCCCGATCATAAACATATTAAAATATTTTAATACTTTACGATCCTCTTTTTTACCTTTCCGATAAATCCAATAAGCTCCCAAGAGGAATACGATTAAGATAGAGATATAATCAAGTGTAACCGGATCCGAAATAATTTTTAATTGAAAGAAATTCTTAAAAAACTGTGATAGTATCGTTATTTGCGTGTCGTTCCATTGAAAGGTAAATAAATTTCCTATTTCTTTTAAAGACATAGCATTTTGATGTTGAAGAGGTGTATCGAATAACGAAAGACATAAACTCCAACTAAATCGACTTAAAATAACGACTGTCGCAAGCAAGAAAAAGCTCTTCCATTGATCTAATTTTCTTATTTGGATGATAATCCCCCAATATAATATAGCGATCAGTGCGAAATAGAATCCTATATCCTTTAACAAAGTCAATACGACGAGAGAAAATGTCAACATAGCCAAATCAAATTTCGTCGTATTTTTATCTACTCTCTTTGTAATAAAGAGCATAGAAAATGCAAATAAGATTCCAAGTAATCCATCTACATAAATACAATTATAATAACTATTAAATAAAACCGTTGGCAAGAAGAGGACGAGAATGAAATAGAATAAGAAATTCTTTCTCGTTACTTTCAAAAATGGTAGCATCAAAGAGGTACCAAATAAATAAAGCGTGATAAACAAAATATTCTCGCTATAAAATCCACATAAAGATAGAAATGTATATTGTAAAAGAGAGATTGCTGGCGGATAAGATGGATACATAATATAATCCATATGAAATGATAACTGATGTGATTCCCACATTGCTTTTACGACAGCGCCCCAATGGCGATATTCGTCAATATAAGAAATATGTCGATTAAAGTTAAAAGATAGGAAAATCAAAAATAAAAGAAAATAAAGTAATAAGATCGGATCGTATAAGTACTGTTTTATTTTTGTTTTCCATTTACCTCTTATACGATATATACCATAACCGACAGTGATTCCATAACAGACCAAAAACATTCCAAAGACAAGGCGTAAATCTAAAAATAAACCACCTATATACATCCATAAAATCATAGAGAAAAAAGAAAAAGGAATCGTATATTTTAATTCCTTTTCTAAAATTACGCTAGTGGAAAAGGAAAGTAAAATTATAAATAGAAATATTCCTAAAAAACAAAATATCATAACATCAACTCTTTCCTTTCCACATCATCTTATAGACCATCATCGAATCATGAATCGGTCGAAACGAAGAAGCATTCTTTTCTCTATGATATACGGTTTCAATCGGATATTCTCGAATCTCGCAATTTTTCTTTACTAAATCAATCAGTACCATAAGTTCATATTCATAACGGTCCCCTTCTAACTCGCATAAATCGGATAGAACAGAGCGCGGAAAAATTCGAAATCCAGATTGTGTATCATGAATCTGTCTATGATAAAATCGTGCGAAGATAAAATTCGTCAAGCGATTAGAACATTTTCTAATAAAAGGAACTTGTTTCTCGCTAAAATCACGGATTCCTAAAATACACTCAGTTGGGTCTTTTAAAAACAATCTAGTTAATTTTTTAACATCCGATACCGTGTGTTGTCCATCGGCATCTACAGTGATAACTCCCATACAATCGTATGATTTTAAAATAAAGGAAAAGGCCTTTTTCAAGCTATACCCTTTCCCCTTGTTTTTCTTATTGTGCAAAATTATAACTTCTTTGTATTTCTGTACTTGCTCAAATATCGGTCGAAAGCAATCATCGCTTCCATCGTTTACTATAACAATTTTTAAAAACCCTAACTTTATCAATTGCTCGACATACGTAACCATTCTCTTCGGTGGATTGTATGCTGGTATTACAACGATCATCTCTTTCATACTATGCCTTTTTTACACTTTCTATATCGATTGTAAGATATGGACGAACATCTAAACCATAACCATAATTATAACCATAGTTAATCGTCATATACATAGCGGAAGCTGTAGATGGATATGTAACGAGATTGATCAACCTAGCAGTACCATTACTCCAATCAATCGTACTAGTTGCAAAACCTGTAATGTATCCGCCAGTAGAATTATCCCATTCCCAAGCGTAGTTTACTAGCCATTCTAAATCCGTCGCCATCAAACTAAACATGGACGTAGTATCAACTCCTGGTGCTTTTGTAGCAATCAACTGATTGAGTTCGTCTTGACTGATCAAATATATATTATAATAATTGGTTAACCCTCCAGCGCTCGCTATATCGCTTTTCCAAGAAGCAGTAGCAGAAAGAAGTTTATAATACATCTCTGAATCTTCAAATCTACTTACTGGATATGAACTAAATAAAGAATATCCAACAGAGATATCACAAAGCAATTTTAAATAATTATCCTCTACTTCGACAACGTGAAATGTCGGCTGCAGTCCTAATACTTTCACTTGATCCCTAATTTCAAAAGTATCAGCCTTCTTATTCGCCGTAATATTGAAGTTTAATGATGTCGTAAGTACAGAATATCCGATAGTTAAAAAGAGCATCGCTGAAAATAAGATTCCGTAAATAAGATTTCGATTTGTCTTACGTTTTCTTATTTTCCGCATAACACCATGCTCCTTTCTCTATCTTTTATACTTATTACTATAGTTTCATTGTAGTGGAATTTCCAAAAGTTGTCAATCATTCTATCATATCTCGAGCATCTTAGACAGTTTTATCTAAATCCTCTAATTTTACACTCACTAATTTACTAACACCAGATTCTTGCATCGTAATTCCGTAGAGTACATCTGCATATTCCATCGTCTTTTTCTTGTGTGTAATCAATATGAACTGCGTCTTTTCTTTTAAAGATTCTATATATTTACCAAAACTATCTACATTTGCTTCATCTAAGGCTGCTTCAACTTCGTCTAAAATACAGAATGGTACTGGACGAGATTTTAAAATAGCAAATAACAAGCTGATTGCCGTAAAGGTCTTTTCTCCACCGGAGAGAAGAGAAATACTCGTCAGTTTCTTTCCTGGTGGACTAGCGACAATCTCAATTCCCGTTTCTAAAATATGATCTTCGTCAGTGAGACATAAGTCCGCATTCCCACCACGGAATAGTTCCTTGAATGTCTCAGTAAAGTTTTTACGAACTATTTCAAACGTCGTAATAAATTCTTTTTCCATGACATCGTCCATCTCTTTGATAATCTCAAGCAAAGTATCTTCTGCTTGTTGTAAATCAGCTTTTTGATTTAACAAGAAATCATAACGTACGCTGACACGTTCATACTCTTCGATCGCACCTAAATTAACTTCGCCTAGTTCTTTCAATTTTGCTTTCAAGCGACTTACTTTCATGCGAGCACTTTCAACATCGCTATCTAATTCGTAAAGTGTCATTGCTTTTTCATAGGTCATTCCATAATTTTCAGAAAGCGATGAGAGTAATGTATCTAACTTTACATCCGCGCGGTTTAACTCGATCTCTAAATTTTTCAATTCTCTACTCTTTTGATTCAATAGACTGTTTTCTTGTTTGTAAGAAAATTCTATCTCCCCTAGTTGCTCTGTTACATCATTTTTTTCTTTCTTTAGCTTTTCCAAAGTTCTCTCCAGGTCGCTCTTTTCTTGCTCTACCTGATAATATTTCTTTAGAATCTCGTCTTCTTCTTCAGAAAGCGTTTGATTTAAAATATTTCCAGTTCCTTTTTTCTCTGATTGTACTTGTTCTAATTTTGCCTCGACTTCCCTTTGTTGCCTTTGTTTTTGATGGTAACTTTCTTCTTTTGTCACAACCTCTTTTTGAATCAAATATAACTTGTCCTCTGCCGATTTCAAATCGTGATCCACTTCGTTCATTTTATTTTCCAGTGAAGTGATCTTGTCAGTCAGTGCACTTTCTTCTTTCAATGCTCTTTCTAACTCGTATTTTTCACTAACGATGTTGCTTACTTTCTTAGATTTTCCTCCGGTAACAGATCCACCTACATGAATCAACTCTCCATCTAGTGTTACTATTTTATATCGTCCCATCAATTTGCGAGAGATTTCGTTAGCGTGATCTAGATCCGTTGCGACAATTACATTCCCAAGTAAATTTTTCATAATCCCATCGTACATTGGATGATACTGGATCAATGTAGATGCGATCGCGACAAATCCTGGCATATGAGAGATGTTGTTTGCAGTGCTAGAATCGATCTCCTTTGGTTTTATCACGTTGATTGGAAAAAATGTCGCTCTTCCAAGGGTATTTTGCTTCAGATAATTGATGCATGCTTTGGCAACATCCTCATTATCTACGACCAAATAGTGACTCGCGCCTCCGAGAGATGTCGAAATTGCTGTCGCATATTTTTCTTCTACCTCGAATAGCTTCCCAATGACATGGTGAATTCCCGTTAACTTCGGATGATCCAGAATACTCTTAACGGCATACGGTAGAGAACTATTATGCTCGATCGAAGTACGCAACTGATCAATCTGATGCATTTTCATAGTTTGCTGTTTGAAAAGATCAGAAAGCTGTGATTGTATCGTCTGTTTACGACTGCGAATCTGTTCTAATTGCCTTTCTTTTTCTTCTCTTTCTTTTTGAGATTGTTCTAAATCAGTTTTTCTATTTGCAAGTTCACCTACTAAGGCATGTAAATCTGTTTGTAGTTTCAATTCTTGCTCTTTCAACTGCAGTATAGCATCGTGTAATTTTTGATCTTCTACTTCGTATTTTTTTCGTTCCAATAGAATTTGTTTTTGTCCATTGATTCTCTCTAACTCTGTCGTTTTTTCTATCCAATCTTTTTGAACTTGACTCCATTTTTGTTCTAGGGCATCCAAACTTACTTTAAACTTTGTAATTTCTGCCTCACTCGTTCGACTGCTAGAACCCATATTTAAAATTTCTTCGTTCAGTGCATCTACTTTCACTTTATTTAATTGATACGATGTATTTAAAGTCGTAATGTCGTGTGTGATAAGCGCGATCTCTGTATTTTCTAATTTTCCCTTTACTTCTTTATAGAGCAATGCTTTTTCTCTTTGTTCTTTCAAAGGCTCTACTTGGTCTTTTAATTCCTCGATAATATCGTCGACACGATTCATATTATCATGCGTACGTTCTAACTTGCGAAGCGCTTCTTCTTTTCTTTTCTTATATTTCAATACTCCTGCAGCTTCTTCAAAAATGATTCTTCTTTCAGCTGGCTTGCTACTGATAATTTCTTCAATTTTTCCCTGCGAAATAATATTAAAACTTTCCTTCGCAATTCCCGTATCTAATAGAATATCGGTAATATCTTTCAATCTACAACGTTCTCCATTGAGCAAGTATTCGTTAGTTCCATCTTTATATACGCGTCTTTGAATAGAAACCTCAGTATAATCGACATTTAAATATCGATCGCTATTATCGAAAACAAGTGT
The DNA here is from genome assembly GCA_944331895.1 of uncultured Bacilli bacterium. Classification (GTDB taxonomy): domain Bacteria; phylum Bacillota_I; class Bacilli_A; order RF39; family UBA660; genus Fimihabitans. The sequence continues at coordinate 28,558 of CALVIX010000002.1, read as the reverse complement.
AACACTCGCTACATTCTGTGCGTTTCTCGATTTACTACCAGAAAAGATAACATCGCTCATATTCCCTTCTCCACGAAGAGACTTTACTGACTGTTCTCCAAGTACCCATCGAACCGCATCTACGACATTACTCTTTCCACTTCCGTTCGGTCCAACAATTCCAGAAATCCCAGTTCCTAGCTCGATATTGATCTTATCCGCAAACGACTTAAATCCATGTGCCTTAATTTCTTTTAAATACATCCTATCACCTATTTCAACTATTTTATTATACTATAAATCGACAAAAAAGGAATCAATTCCTTAATGTACAAGGTAGTCACTTAAATAATCGACTCCATTCATCACCGTATCTTTTACGTAATATCCAATCTCTTTGATACGATGATTTTTCGCACCATTTACTTCCACGACATAAAGATACGATTGTCCGTACTTTTCTTGTTTCGTACTAACTTGATATCGTTTATATTTCTCTTGAATATTTTCTAACATCTCGAAATCATCACCGTAAAAATAAATTGTTCCCTTCGTAATAAAGATACTATCTTTTACAAACGTCTTAGTGTATTGTGCGATCTGTTCTGTCGCACATATAATTGTATCAATTCTCTTCTTTTTAAATTTTTTGCGAAGTTTTCGAATGTTTAACTTTTTCGTTCTCCTTCCGCTCTCTTCATTTAATGCACCCGTCTCATCATTCAAAAGGGTACATTCTGTAATCTTACTATTTTTTTCTATTCTATCTAACAATTTTGGTTCTGAAAGACCAATACCAATTAAATTCCCCTCTAATTTTTCTACAATATTACATAGTTCTCTTTCTACTTTTTTCATAGATTCCCCTCACAGTTCAATCGATCATTTACGACATAACTTGCACAATATAGTCCCGCAACACTCGGCACGAATGCAGTCGATCCGATTACTTTCGACTCGTTAGGGCATGGGAGTTCTTTACTACAAACGACGATGACATCGTCGCTTAATCCTCGTTCCCTGATTTTTTTCCTCATGACGCGAGCGAGAGGATCATTCTGTGTTCGTTTCAACTCCATAATTTCCACTTTGGTCGCATTTAATTTGTTTCCCGTTCCCATACATGAAATTAACTTAATATGATGTGTTTGTGCATACTCGATTAAAGCAAGCTTCGCATCAACGGTATCACAAGCATCGACGATATAATCAATTCCATAAGGAAAAAGTAAGTCTTCCACTGTCTCAGATGTTAGAAATTCTTGCATTCCAATCACTTCACATTCTGGATTGATATCTTTGATTCTCTCTTCCCATACTTCGACTTTTGATCTTCCTATATTAGAATGAAGCGTCATCAATTGGCGATTCAAATTCGTAATATCAATCGTATCGTGATCGATCAATATCAATCTTCCGACACCACTACGACATAGTGCTTCCGTCGCATAGCTACCTACACCACCTAATCCAACAACAAGAACCGTCAGATTCTTAATCTTTTCCATTTTTTCACCGATCAACAATTCAAATCGACTCAATTGATCCATTTTCTCACCTCAATTATATATTTCTTTATTACATGACAAAAGGAATACTTGATACATAATAATATTTTTTCTTTTGAAATAATTGTATCAGATCTAATAAAATACCGATTCCAAAAAAACCAAAAGTAAATGCATATAAAATACCAATAAAATATTTACCTTCATAAAACTTGTGGCCTCCAAGCCACCCTAATAATAAACAAAGAGGAATGCTAATCCATTTACAATAAGGACCACGAATAATTCCATAGTTGATAAACGGACGCTTTTCATCGCTATCGAGAGGTCGATCTTGTTCAAACGTCTCTTCCTCTTGATATTTCTCCTCGTATGGTCTTACCGATTCTTTTTGCTCTAACGTATATCCACAGTGCTTACAAATTGTACTACCAGGTTTTATCGTTCCTGCACAGTTAGGACAAATATTTTTCTTCAAATTGATTCCTCCTTATCATTCTTACTCATATGCTATTTATTATATCATGTTTTATAGTAAAAGAAAAGACACCCACGTGCCTTTCTGCTTTTAAATTAAAGCGTTTTTAGTGCTTCTTTGATTTCATCCACCTTGTCCGTTTGTTCCCATGGTAACGAACTCGCATTCCATCCAAAATGGCCATAATTAGATAACTTTTGAAATTCTACTTTATCTAAAGAAAGAGATTCTATCATCTGTGACGGTCTAAAATCGAACACGGTTTCAATCACGTGAAGAAGGATTTCCTCCGGGTATCGTGCCGTATCAAAAGTATCGATCGAAATTGAGAGTGGATTTGCTACCCCAATCGCATAACTTACAGAGACTTCGCATTTACGGCAACAATTGGCGGCAACTAAATTCTTTGCGACATATCTCGTATAATAAGCAGCTGTACGATCCACTTTAGTCGCATCTTTTCCACTAAAAGCACCACCACCATGATGCCCAATCCCTCCATAGGTATCAGCAATGATCTTTCTTCCTGTTAACCCACTATCTGCAGCAGGACCACCTAGGACAAACCGACCTGTAGGATTCACTAAAATCTGAATCGAAGCACTATCCCATCTTGCTTCTAATACTGGATCGATGACATGTGTAAGTAGATCTTTTCGCAGTTGTGTTAATTCAATATTTGGCTCGTGTTGTGTTGAAATTAGTATCGTTTGAATGCGTACAGGTTCCTCTTCATCATATTCCATCGTTACCTGTGTCTTTCCATCCGGTCTTAAATATGGAATCAACTGTTCTTTTCGAACCACTTCCAAACGGTGTGCTAATTTTGTTGCAAGTTCATATGGATACGGCATTTTATTTTCCGTATCAGAGCAAGCATATCCATACATAATTCCTTGATCCCCTGCACCTAATTGCCCTACGACATCACGTGCATGGTCGACTCCCATCGAAATATCTTCTGACTGCGCACGAATGTCGATCACAACCGGAATTGTATTTCCATTAAACTCTAAATTATCATGATCATAACCAATTTCACAGATCGTTTTTCTAATCAGTGATTCTATATCAATCTTGGCCTTAGAACGAACTTCTCCCATGACAAATACACGACGATAACTCATCGATACCTCGATTGCCACATGGCTCTCTGGATCTTCCTTCTTATATGCATCTAAAATGGCATCTGCAACTTGATCACAAACTTTATCTGGATGACCACAAGTGACAGATTCGCATGTTACTAATCTTTTCATTTTTATCCTCCACTAAAAAACTCCTTAGAAAGACTAAGGAGCACTCCTCATCTTTCGGTTTCCCGTAGGTTAGCACCACACACTATGGTAGGTCGCTGGGTTTCGCAGGGCCTATCCCTCCACCACTCTTGATAAGGTTACATACAATATAAATGCTAGAAGGACAGTTAACGATAAAACCCAGTCTCCCAGGTGGGCATCACATGAAACACATTAGGATCCTTGCTCACAAGGGCAAGTTTTCAACACCGTATTTCAATTAGATTCCCAATCGTTATATTTTAGAGTTTTTTCTTAATCTTTATCCCTCTAGCATCTTCATTATATCACAATTATATGTGAAAAGATAGTAGTTATGTAGTTTTTTTACCCAAATCATCTTTCTCATTTTCATAATATTCTAAAAAACTATGCTTTTCTCCATTCCAGCGATATCCTAAGATCGTATTCATATTTACATTTTCGCTCGATTTAAAAATATGAATATCCGCGTCCTCGTATAAATCTACTAACTCTTTTACAAGTCTTTTCATTTCTTCTCTTTTCCCGCTACCCTTTTTCGTAACCGAACATGCACAATCGATAAATGAAAGTTCATTATAACGAACCCATGCTTCGATATCTTTTTCTTTTATGTAGTATAAGGGACGAATCAGTTCCATTCCTTCAAAATTATCGCTGTGAAGTTTTGGCAACATAGAAGAATATTGACCCGTATAAATCATATTTAAAAGAATCGTTTCGATGACATCGTTAAAATGATGTCCTAAGGCAATTTTGTTACATCCTAATTCTTTTGCTTTCGCATACAAGTTTCCTCTTCTCATACGAGCACATAAATAACACGGTGTATTACTTTCGACACTCGTTTTTTCCGCAACCTTGAATATATCAGAGCGAAAAATTTCAGCATCGATATGAAGTTTTTTCAAATTTTCTTCTACTTTCTTCCGATTCTCTTCTTGATATCCTGGATCCATTACAATGTAACTGACATCAAAATCAAATTGCCCATGTCGTTTTAATTCTTCCATACATTTTGCAAGTAACATAGAATCTTTCCCACCACTAATACATACAGCAATATGATCATTTGGCTTTATTAGTTCATAATCTTTGATCGCTCTTACAAATTTACTCCATAACTTACGACGATATTTTTTAATAATACTTTTTTCTATTTTACGATATTCTTCCATAACGACCTCCTCATTTATCATATCATAAAAAAAGAGATTATCTCAATCTCTATACATTTAATTTTAATTCCGTGAAATTTCACAGAATTAAAGTTCCTGAACCAAACACTATGGAGTTGCTTTTGATCCAAACTCTAGTTTAGGAGAACTAAACAATACATTGGCTTGACTAGTAGTGTAATCCTCATTTTCATAATAATCCGATTCAATTCTCATGGCAGTTGCTTCTAATAAATCTTCTGTAACGACAAATGTAAAACTAATTTGTTGCCATTGCATGCTATCTTCCATTGAAATCGTTTTTATTCTTGTTCCACTATATGTAAGACTATTATTTGAATCATTCCAAACATAAAAATCCAATGAAACATCTTTCGTTGGAATTGCATCTGTTTTCACATAAATTGAATACGTTAAAGTATCTCCTACTTTAATTCCAACACGTGGTGCTACTTTATTAAATCTAAATTTATAGCCGCGCCAAGCTCCACTGGTTTTTAATACTTTATTGCCATCCATAGTTTCGTCTATCATTTCTCCGTCGATTACAAAAACTTCATCATTGTGCTCCATTGTTTTGGTTCCTAATAACAAGTTTTCACCAGGTTTTGTATAATTCATCTGATATCCAGAAAAAGTAAAGTGAGCATTTACTATTTTTTTGTCTTTGATGTAAATTTCGCTACCATCTGCTGGCGCTGTTCCTTTTACCTCTACATCAAACTTTTTATTTCCATCCATATATAAATTACCGTCTTTAGTTTCGTAAAGTCCATCAATCGAGCTATTGCCATTCTCCTGGCTAGTTACCTCTGCTCTCACTAGAGATAGTTCAACTGCGTCGATATAATGATTCATTGAGTCTTCTGCTGCACCCATTCTTGCTTCGTCAATGACGTTCATGATAAGTGGTGTCGCAATCAACGCAATTACCGCTAATATCACGATCACTGCTAACAATTCAATCAACGTAAATCCTTTTGTATCATTCATATTGTTACCTCCCTAACTATTTGACACTTCCTATTCTATAATAGAATTATACCCCCCCCCCCAAGCAAATTTGTCAAGTGATTTTTCTTTTGTTTTTACACGTTTTCAAGCACAAAAAAAGAGATTATCTCAATCTCTATAATACGAATAACGTCCATAAAAGAACGATAATTCCCATTGCAACACGGTACCACATGAAAATTTTGAAATCGTGTTTTTTAATATATTTCATTAAAAATTCAATACATAAAAGTCCAGTAATAAATGCAACTAAAATTCCAATCGCAAAAATTCCAACATTAGATGCTATAAGTGACACTGTATTATCTTTGAGTAGTGTTAAGAAAGATGCTCCAAAGATAACAGGGGCTGATAAGTAGAAAGAAAATTTTGCAGCGTCTTCACGATTTAATTTCATCGCACGAGCAGCTGAAATCGTCGTACCACTTCTCGAAAAACCTGGAATTAAAGCAAATACTTGAGCACACCCAATCACGAGAGCATCCGTCCACTTCATATCCTCGAATGTTTTTTTCTGCTTAAAATATACATCCGCTAAATAGATGATAATTCCCATGAAGATAAGAGCACAGGCGATTAGGATAAAGTTACCGCGGAGTAATTCCTCGATCGTCTCTTCAAATAATACTCCAAAAATGGCTGCAGGAATCGTCGCAATTAAGATAAACCACATAAGTTTTCCATCTGTCGTTTTTGGTTTTGTAAATCCATTCATTAAAATCTTCCAGAAATCTTTAAAAAAGTAAATCAAAATCGCAAGTAAGGTTCCTAAATGTAACGCGATATCAAACGTCATTGAAATATTGCTTCCAATTCCACTTCCAATTCCAAAGACATCTCGAAAAATAATCAAATGAGCAGAAGAAGAAATCGGCAAGAATTCAGCAATTCCTTGCACGATTCCCAAAATAATAACTTCGATCCAAAGCATGTTATTCATCTCCTAACTTATAGGCAATTATTCCTCCAATTGCCATCATAATGATTCCTATGAAAACTTGTGGTATGGAAAATACTAGATTTTCTACTTCATTATAAGTAGAAATTGGAATCGCAAGAACGCTTGCAAAAATAAAACCTAGCACTCCATAATATGTTTTCGTTTCAAACTTCTTGAGTAAAAATTCAATTATTTTAGAAATCAGCACGATTCCAACGAGTACCCCGACACCAAAGACTCCGGCAATCACGATATTCTCTCCTAAATTTTCAAATTTCGTAAGGGCTTTTACAATCTTTAAAATAGGATAATAATATCCGAGTAACATCAATACTAAAGAACCACTTACCCCTGGTATTACCATCGTTGCTGCTGCAATCACTCCGACGCAAAATAGAATCAAGTATCCCCAAAGGTCTAGTCCATTCAAATTTACTTTTGCTGTCGTACCAAATAATTGATCTGCAAATGCCATTACGATAACAAGTGAAAAAGTCATAAGAAGGATGATCCAGCTAGAAATATGTTTCCCTTCTTTTTTCCCTTTTACCTTGTGATATAACATCGGAATGCCACCGATTACAAGTCCTACGAAAAATAACGTCGTTGGGATTGGAAATTGTTCATATGAATAATCGATCACTCGACTCATCGATAAGATCGCAAGACATAGTCCGATCGCAATCGGCAATAAGAATTTGATGTTTTCTTTTAAGTTAGAAAAGAAGTGACTAATCGCTCCAATAAATCGTTCATAAATCCCGAGCGTTAAAGCAAGCGTTCCTCCACTGACCCCTGGAATAATATTGGCAATTCCCATGATAAACCCCTTTACTCCAAGAATGACGTTTTCTTTTATTTTATTCATGATATCACTCCTTTTATTTTGACTTATTCATTATATCATATTTTACTTCTTTTGTTCTATTTTATTTCACGATAGATTCCATCTATAATGGAATACAAATAACATTTAATTTCTTTATCTGTGATCTTTTTTAAATAGGTACGATATCCATTTAATTGTTCATCGTAACTTTTAGCATCGATATTCTTTAATTTGTAATCGACAATCATAAATCTATCTTTTGTTTCCACCATTAAATCGATCACACCATGTCTACCTTCGTCGGTAAATTCGTATTCCCGGTAGATCTCAATTGGTTTCACCTCTTTTAAAAATGGTGCTTGAAAAAATTGTTCGATCCATTTTACAACAGATGAATCTATATGATGTGTTTTATAAAATTTTTCCCTATCGTTCCAATCGATCAATTCTAAAAACCTATGAAATTCTGTTCCTTTTTCCATCATTTCTCTTTCTTTTAAGTCGGGCAAGGTACTTTTTTTAGAATATCTTCCTCTTTGTTTTTCTTCTTTTTTTCCTTTGTAATCAAAGTATGTAAATGGTTTTTTTACTTCACTTGTCCTTTCGATAGCTGGCATTTTATCGTAATCATGAGTACGAGAAGTATCATCTAGGCTTACACTACGACAATATGGTTTTAATGCGTTTTTAATCGATATTAACATATCTAGAAAACTTCGATATCTAAGTTTATTCGCATCCGTCGTATCGTCGATTTCTTGCTCGTAATCCTGTAGAGGTGCTACTATGATCATCTTTTCTTTCGCACGTGTCGTCGCAACGTAAAATAAACGAATCTTTTCGGAGATATCTTTCTCGTAATACTCTTCTTTTACGAGTGTTTTTAAAATCGTATCTTTGAGTCCTTCTCTCCATACTGGTAAAACAATCCCGTACGTTTGATTCAACAAGTAACGATCCTTAAAGTCTTCCTTAGAAAATGTCTTATATAGACCACTGTAATAGCAAAGTGGGAACTCTAATCCTTTCGATTTATGAATCGTCATCAATTGTACTGCATTCTGCGTCTCTTTTCCCATTTGAAATTGAACGTCGATTTTCTCTTCGTATGCGGTTTTAAAATAGTCTGTAAACTGTGATAGATTATATCCGAGTTTTTCTAAAGACTGCGCTAAAGTAAGACAGTACTCCATCTTTGCATGCGTTAAAGCGACATCTGTTTTTGTCATTAACTTTTCATAAAAACAAAACGTCTCTAGAATTTTTCTTAAAAGTTGTTCTAAAGAAAGCGTCGATAGCAACTGATATACTTCTTTTATCTTGGAAAAAGATTCTGCAAACGATTCTTTTTCTTTCCATGCCTGATAAAATGAAATGTTATTTTCTTTTACATCTAAAAACAATGAAAAGATTTCTTCATCTGGATAGGAAAATAGAAAACTGCGAAGTACTCCCATGACATGGTGACGAAATGTCGTACTGTTGTAATCTTTTTTTTGCATGCATGTTAAAATTGTAAGAATACTATGCAAGACAAAAATCTCATCCGAAATCACGAAGCCATCTTCTTTATGAATATTCATCGGTATTTGTAAATATGTAAATATTTTCTTATATAAATCAAAGTTTGTCTTACGATCCATAAGTATCGTAATATCGCGGTACTCTAAATTTCTTATTTTCCCTTCTTTCATATCGAAGATGGGATAGTGCCCTTTTATTTTTTTCGCAATGTCAGATGCGATTAAAAATGCTTCGATCTCTTCTTTTCGGTAACTATGATCGAGGTGTGCATAATCTAGAATCTCCAACTGATGATCGACATTGCTCGCACCTTTTTCTTCGTATGAAGTATTGCCAAAGATCATCTCGTGCCCTTCATTATAATTGACTCCACCTAGTCTTTCGTTCATCCACCGTTCGAACAAAAAGTTGATCGAAGATAAAACTTCTCTCCTTGAGCGAAAGTTTTTCATGAGATCGATCTTACATCCTACACTTGGATCTTGATAAGCTTTATATTTTTCCATAAAGAGAGAGGGATTGGCATTACGAAAACTATAGATCGATTGTTTCACATCTCCTACCATATAAATATTATTGTTGGCGATGAGAGAAATGAAATAATCTCCAACATCGTTCGTATCTTGATATTCATCGATCATAATTTCTTTGATCTTCGATTGATATTGTTTCCTGATTTCTGGATATTTTTCAAAAAGTAATACTCCAAAACGAGTAATGTCGCTAAACTCAAATACCTGATACTTTCTTTTGAGTTGCATCAGTTTTTCTTCGAACCGTTTTAAAATTTTGATCACTGCTTGCGCACTCTCTTTCGTACTTCGATATTCGTCAATGATATCGGATGCACTTTCATAATCGCACAACTCTTTTATCGTTTGATAGTATTTTTTCATAGGATCGTAATACTTTTTTACTTCTTCCTTCTCTTCGTCCTCTACTTTTTTACTTGCTGTCATACTTGGTAGTGATTTAGGTAATAAAGCTACGATTTCATCATAAGTATCGGCATGTATAAGAGGCTCTAAAACCATATGCAATTTTTCATACCAGTCTCTTAAAACTTCGTTATGTATGACATTTTCCATCTGCTCTAAAAGTCCGAGCATAGACTCTTTTTCTCTTAGAATTACCTTTGTATAATCACGAATCAGTTTTTCTTCGAAGGAAGGATTATAATGTGTTTTTTCGTAAGTATCTAAAAACTCATCTTTCTTTTGAATCGTCTCTAACTTACGATACATCGTTAGCATCGCCGATTGCAACTTCTGATCACTTTTCAAAGTAAACGTATCCACGAATGCTAGAAAGCACGGATCTTCTTCCTCGAATAGTTCTTTAAATACGTCATCCATCAATTCTTTTTTCTTGCTTTCGATCATGACATTATCGCAAATATTTACCTCTTTTTCAAGACCTAATAGATAGTGATACTTTTTTACGAGGCCTAAACTATAGCTATCAAATGTACAGATGTCAGCTGTATCGAGTAAATCTAACTGTGATGCGAGTGCGGCATTCCCATTTTCTACTTCTTTTACGAGTTTCTTCCGAACGCGTTCTTTCATCTCAAACGCAGCAGCATTTGTAAAAGTTAAAACAACGAGTTCGGAAAGAGAAATTCCCGATTTCAACTTTTCGATAATTCTTTCCGTTAATACAGCGGTTTTACCACTTCCCGCTCCCGCACTGACGATAATATTATGCCCGGTTTCATAGATTGCTTGTTGTTGTTCTTCCGTAAAGTGCATCTTATAAATCGCCTTCTTCCTTCAAAAATTCTAAGTTCTTATACTCTTTTTGTGATACGATGTCCTCTCGTTGCATGAAACAAATATTGCGATATGGACAAAATCTACACCCTGTAATATCTTGTTCGATCCCTATCTTTTTCGGATTGATCTTAAAATCCGCTTTTAAAATATGTTCGATTGCTTCTTTCATATGATCTTCCACGATTGTAAGTAATCTCTCTAGTTCATGGTCATCTAACGCTTTGACATAGTGATAATACGTCCCATCTTTTTTTAATTTCATCGATTGGATAAAAGAGTGATCTAAATCTGTATCGATTCTATCTAAAATCTCACGATCTCTAGTCGTATATCCATTCCATCGATAAGCACTTTCTTCTCTCTCTTGATATGTTTTTCCTTTTTCGTAAGGAAGTAGATCTTTCATAATGTTTTGCCAGTACATTCCCGCAAACCGAGTGTTCGGATTGTTTTTGAAAAGTAAATAGTAATAGATCAATAGTTGCATATTTAATCCGTAAATGACTGGATTAAAGTTCGTCTCGATCGTACCAGTTTTATAATCGATGATCAGTACGTATTCATAATCTCCGATCGTAAGTGTCATCACTTTATCGATGAAGCCTTTTAATGTTACTGGAATCTTATGTTCGAAGGAAACAGAAAACTTCTCTTCGTAGTAAGTTCCTTCAAATTTCGTATTTGCAAGCTGTTTTTTTATAATATCGATCAAGGATATGATTTCTTCTTTATATTTTCTTTGATAAAATAAATCTCTCTTTTCTAGTTTCAAGGTTTCATAGTACTCTTTCATAACGTCGTCGATCACTTCGTCATAAGCATCTATTTTTTCTTTTAATACTCTACATAAAATAGCGTGGACGATATTTCCAAGTAACGTACTTGTCGTCTTTTCTTGTTTGTCGTAAAGTTTTAAAACGTGATTTAAATAATATCGGAATTGACACTGATAAAACGTTTGAATCGAAGAATAAGACAGCGTTAGTTCCTGTAAATAACGATGAAGTTGTTTCTCATCGACTCCTTGAAATTCATGATGATACGTTTGATATACGTTTGGAACGTGAGAAGATAGATCTTGAAACTCTTTTGTCTTTTCTTGATATTTTACATATTGATTCCAAGCACATGTGAGTAAATATTGGTTGTATAACTCATTATCGTATGTATATGTAGTGTTGTTTTCTAAAAGAATGTGACGCTCTTTTAAAAGATCGATCACTGGACTTTCTGCATATTCCCCACTACGGCTCTTTCTAGCATAGGAAAGATATAGATGCTTCGTATGTAAGATCTGTTCTAACAGCACTTCTTTTTCTCTTTTATTTTTCTCTTGAGACGTTTCAACTCCGATCATTTCTTTTTCAATATCGGACAAATAATCGTCATCTCTAGCAATACGAGGTGTACATCCTAGACTCATTCCGAGTGCAAATACGATATCTTCTTCTCTTGCTTCCTCTAAGGACCTGATCTCACTAACACAGTTTTGATATCTTGGCTTTGTATAATACTTCGTATGACATAAATAAGAAATTGCTTCATAACGATCTTGAGGATCCAACGGTAACGTTTCTTTTTCAATTTGTACAAGTCGTTCAAATAGTTCATCTTCGATTGCAGATGTTATAGATAACTCATCTAAAGAATGATCGTTTTTATCTCTTGATTCCAAATATTTCTGTACGAATGGATAAGTATCTAAAGGTTTATGATCAACGAGATCAAGAGGAATTTGAAAAAGAGAAAACAATCGATGAAGCGTCGTATGATAATCAGAATTAGGAAGCCATAGCTTGATTCGGTTGATATCAGTTTGTTGTTTTAACAAGTCCAAAATTTGTTCTAATGTAGCAACGACTTCATCTTCCACACTATCGTAGCTTCCATAAGAATACGTTTTTCTCTCCTCTTCCCTACTAGAATAGATAATTTCATTATCCCGTGACAAATCGCCTAAAATTTTCTTTTCTTTCTTCGTTAGATTTGTCTTTAATACGACGATTTTTTTATGATGAAGATAAGAAGAAAGAATCTTATCCTGTCTCCATAATCCTAATTCACGTAATTTCTTTTTTAATTCAACTAATTCATTGAAAGTAGAACTTTCATAGTTTTTATCTTCGATCCATGGCAAATTACGTGCAATCAATAAAGCATTTGAAAGGGAAACTTCTTTCATTTTTTTGATTGCCACCAATGTTTCTATATCATAAGTTCCATACCATGAGAGTAGAAGCTCCCGCATCGTCAAAAATTTACAATGGTATAGTTCTTTTTGTCGTTCTAACTCTTCTAAAATGTTTTTCTTTTGGCTCTCATCTAAAATGATAATACAAGGTTTTCTATAGTATGTCTCTAACTTCATCCTACCACCTAATTCATTATATCATAAAGAAAAAAAGCTATCTAGCTTTTTAACGTTCGTAGATAACTTCTCCATCTTTGATCGTCTTCATTACGACGATATCTTTCAGTTTCATAGGATCGATCATAAGTGGATCTTGGTCTAAAAGTGCGAAATCTGCTTTCTTTCCTACTTTTAAACTTCCTTTTTCCCCTTCTTCGAAATATTCGTATACGGCATTGATCGTTACTGCTTTCAGTGCATCCAATACAGAAATTCTTTCTTCCTCTGCAAGCACTTTACCACTTCTTGAAATACGATTTACAGCACACCAAACAGAGTGCATCATATTAGGTTTCGTAACAGGTGTATCTTGATGAAAGTTAACTGGTAATCCTAACTTTAGGGCAGAACCTGCTGGGCTAATATGAGTTCCTCTATCGATACCAAAGTTTCTAACGTGAACATCTCCCCAAAAGTATGTATGTCCGATAAAGATGGATGGAATCATATGAATGTTTTTCATCTGTTCCAACTGATCTTTTCGAACTGTCTGACAGTGAATCATCACAGGTCTCAGCGTTCGATCATCGTTCTTTTCTAATGCTTTTTGATAGCATCTTAGGTACTGATCGGATGCGGCATCTCCATTACAATGTGCAAGTACTTGACGTTTGTTTTCGATAGCACTTTCAATACATGTAAGAACATCTTCATCCTTCATCCATGGATATCCTTTATAATCTCCACTATTTTCATAAGGTTGTGTCATCCATGCTGACTTTCCCTGCGGAGAACCATCTAAAATAAGCTTATATCCGCCTATCTTTAAATGATTATGATAAAACTTCGTATAGTCTTCATTTTCTCTCATGATACTTTCAGCACCTGCGCTATAAAGTGGATAAGCGACGACATCGAGATATAAAACTCCGTGTTTTCCCGCTGCTTTTAAAAGTTCGATCGTCTCTTTGGTACTAGCACCATCTTGCACAGTCGTAATTCCATAACTTGCGTATAACTTTTCTGCTTCTTTTAATAAACTTAACGTATCTACTTGCATACGACTTCCAAATGCTTGATAGAGTTGCATCATCGCACCCTCTTCAAAATATCCATCTGGTTCCATCGTACCATCGACTCTACCAAATTTACCTCCCTCAGGATCCTTCGTATCTGCCGTAACGCGAGCAAGTTCTAATACTTTGCTAGAACCACATCCCATATGTCCAGAGACGTGCGTGATAAATATTGGCACTTCTTTTGAAACTTGATCTAGAACATCTTTCGTCGGATGTTTTTCTTCTTTTAACACGTTGTGATCGTAACCAAATCCAATTAAAACATCATCTTTTCCTAAATGTTTTTTCTCTAAATCTTTTTTTAATGTTGCAACAATATCATCAAAAGATAAACACTCTGTTAAATCCGTTGCCATCATCATATTTGCCGTCATCGTAATATGGCTATGTGGATCGATGAATGCTGGCATCAATGTAAGTCCCTCAAGATCTATGAATTCAGATTCTGGATATGCTGCTTTCAATTCTTCGAAGGCTCCAAGAGCAACGATGCGATCGAAATCCGTGACGATTGCTTCTACCGTCATCGGCTCTTCCATCGTAATGATCGTACCACCATAATAAAGTTTTTTCATTCTGCTTCCTTCTTTCTATCAAACCAATGATATGTTGGTTTTCCCCAACAGCGGAATACTTTCATGAAAACAATATATACGACTGTAAGAACGAACAGTCCAACTAATGTGATCGTTAAAGATACCGTCTTAGATGCACAAGCTAAAATTAAAAGATAAACTGGCGCAGATAACATCATCGTAATATTCATCATACCAAGTTCGATCGCTGTCGTACCAGTTAATTTTGGATTTACCATACGTACGAGGGCAATTCCAGATGGAACCGTTCCAGTGCTTGTTCCATAGAGCCCCAGTGTCCTTTCAAAATCATTTTTACCACCAATACGACTTCCAAAATAAAGACAAATCGCAACAGTCGCAACTGTACCGACGGCAGAAACCACGAGAATTGGTACGATTACTGAACCGATTACTCCAACACGTACTGCCATGAAAGAACATGCAACGACAAAGTCTGTTAAAAATCCTGTAATTTTACTTTGCAATGTATTTTCGATCATTCCATCTAACTTTAATTTCTTCATAATTGCCTTTACCAAATAAGCAGCAATCATTCCATTCATGAACATCATTCCACTCATACTACTTCCTAAGAAACTTGGTAAATATGAAAATAATTTAGATATTCCGATCGCAATTAAATAACATAATCCCATAATAGAGAAATGAAAAGCGAGTGTTTCAATATTTCCACTATGTGTCGTTTCATACCCCATGACTTCATTTTCATTCGGTTCTTTATAATATCCTCTCTCCACAGTAATATCACTTTTCTGATTTTTGATAATACCACGTTTCATTGCGAGTTTTACCAAGATGACTCCTACGAAGAAAGCCATCAAAAATCCGATGACTGCAAATGATAGGCCGACCATAGCAGCATTTTCAAATCCATACTCCTCGAATAGTCCTCCAAACGTTGCAGCTTGTCCAGGTCCTTGCGCAAAACCAAATGGAATCAATAATCCGTAAATTGGATTCATTCCAAAGAAAGATCCAATCAATATGACAATGAGAGCTCCCAATAGTGGTTGTAATGCATATAAGATACACCAAATCGTTCCCATTCCAAGGGATCCTTTCGCAATTTCTTTTGCTGTCTTCCCTTTTTTCTCCGAACTTTTTCCGACACTTGTAAGTCCAATCGAGATAAACGACAATGTAAATAACTCGTTGACGATCGTCGTAAACGTATCAGATGAAAGTCCATCAAAAATTTTTAAATTCAAATTTAATAAGATAAAACCAATCATTCCCGCAAGTACGCTCGTTGGAACTAACATTTTTCTAAATAGCGGAACATTTGCACGCAATAACATTCCTAGTAGTAACATGACACTTGTAAAAGCAAGTGCAATCATCATCGTATTCATTCTACTCCTCCTCTATTTTTAACTTTGAAAAATATCGATCGATATAGTGATCGTGTGCTTTCAAATCTAATTCTAAATCAAATGGTTGAAATACAACATCTGGATACTTTGTTCGAATCATCTCCATTGCCAAATATTGTAATAATTCTGGATTTCGCACCAACACAGGTCCAATTAGATAAGTTCCATAAAAATGATTCTTATGTACCCCTTCTCTTTGACTATTCGGATACATTCCAATCCCACGCTTTACAGTAAACATCGTAGCATCGTTATTCTTCATTACAGTACATTGATTTTGAAACCCAATGACTGGTGTTTTTAAAAAGTCACACGTAAAATAACACTCATCGATCATTCGCATCGGCTCTTCCTTCACTTCAAAGCCAAATGCCCCAAGGCATTCCAACTCTGTATCATCTTTTTGAATCCATTTTTTACCAAAGAAATTAAGTGCACTTCCCGTAATCAAGAAAAATGTACCATTATCGATCGCCGATAAAATGTCGTTTTTATATTTCATCAAATGACTTAAGACAAACTTTTCGTTTTCCTCCGTTCCGGCACCGATATAGATAAGATCAAACTTAGAGATATCGATCTCATCATCGATGGAAAGAAAGTGAATCACAGGTTCTATCCCTTGTGTTTCTAATTGCCTTTTTAATGCGTTGAGGTTTCCGTGTTCCCCATACAAATTTAAAATATCGTAATATAGATGTGCGATATGAAATTCCATTATTTCACCTTCTCTTTCATAAGTGCTTGAAACTGATGTTCCATATCAAATGGGAACACGAGATATGCATGTCCTATTGTATTTTCTGCGATAATCGAAAGCATCGGCGTGGAATCTTCAAAATAAACTACTTTTTCCATATCGATATTCGCATATTTCAAACGAACTCCGATATCGTAAGCAAAACTTCCCATGCAGACGATTTTTTCGATGCTCTCGTCCTGTAACAATTCAAAATTTACATCATACATCCAAGAGATATCTTTGATGTTATACATAATACTGATGGTATTAAAACCTAAAAATACCGTCTTCTTTCCTTTTTGATTACATATATAATCGATCGATTGATTGTAAGAAATCGGCGTATCATTTTTACTTAATAGTAAAGTTGCCTCTACTTTTCCAATTTGAAATGTATCGAGTCGCTTTGTCTTTAATTTAAGATAATTTAATGCATAGGCAATCTTTTCTCTATCTACCGCTCCTGATACAAGTGCGGTTACATATCCTGCAGATAAATTGTAAATCTGATATAGCGCATTATTCTCGGTCTGAATGACTTGTCCATCGATCGTGAAAGAGCCATCGTCGTTTAATACGCTCTCATAAACGACATTAGGACGTGAAAAATCATGGTTTGGACAATGATACCCACCGATATTTCCATAGTGAAAATAATCGAAAATTAATTTGTGATGACAAATAGGACAATAACTCAAGTCGAGTGCACCATTTGCTTTATCGCGAGAATACTTTGTTCTTCTAAGTCCATAGTAGGAAACCTTTCCCTGATGATCTAAAGCCATACGGTAGATGAGCGGATCATCGGCATTCAAAATCAAATGGATAGAATCTGTAATATTTTCGTGAATGTCATTCCATACGATATCAAAATGACCATTTCTCGCCATTTGATCACGTGATATGTTGTTTACAATAAAATAATCCGGTTGCATATGTTTAAATACGCGTTTCACATACCGTTCATCAAGCTCGATAACTAATACATCTGTTTTCACTTTCCCTGTAACTGTGGAATTTTCCAAAAGTAAGCTAATGACACCATCTTCCAAATTCGATCCTTTTGAATTATTTCCAACTGTATATCCTGCCTGTTCGTAGATCTGACAGAGAATTCCAGAAATCGATGTCTTTCCAGTCGTCCCTGTCACGCAGATCGTAATATTAGGGAGTTTAAATTTGTTTAAAATGTTGGGGCTTAATTTACGAGCAATCGTCCCTGGCAGAGAACTACCTCTTCCAAATAATTTTAATATTCTTTGCAATATCTTAGTAAACATAATTACAAGTACTTTCATTCCATCACCCATTCCATACTAACTATAAAATATTATAAAACGAAATCGACTTATTTTTCAAATAAAAACGGAGTATGAATCTTCATATTTCTTTGATCGTTTTTATCCACAGTGCGATGTGCAGATTGTTAGGAAGGCGTATAAACTATTATATTCCTTGATATTTTAAGTACTTTTACTCTCGACAAGCATCGTTTTTTTCTTCTCTTTACTTTACCATATAAAGTCAATTGCACAACGTCAAGTAAATGTCTATTTAAACAAAAAGAAGTGGGATTATTCTTCCACTTCTTCGAATTGTGAATTATATAACTTCGCATAGAATCCATCTTTCGCAAGCAATTCTTCGTGGTTTCCAGTCTCGACGATATCTCCTTCGTTCATAACGATAATGAGATCTGCATTTTTAATCGTCGATAGACGGTGTGCGATGATGAAACTTGTTCTACCTTCCATCAATTTATCCATCGCATCTTGGATCAACAACTCTGTTCTCGTATCAACACTACTTGTCGCTTCGTCCAAGATCAATACTTTTGGATCTGCTAGAATCACACGAGCGATCGTAAGTAATTGCTTCTGTCCACCAGAGATGTTGTCTGCTTCTTCATTGATAATCATATCGTATCCATCTGGTAATGTACGGATAAAGTGATCGACACTTGCTGTTTTACATGCTTCTCTTACTTCATCTAAAGATGCATCTAATTTTCCGTAGCGAATATTATCTGCAACGGTTCCACTAAATAGCCAAGTGTCTTGCAATACCATTCCAAAGATAGAACGAAGATCTTGACGTTTGAAATCACGTACATCGTGTCCATCTACTAAAATTGCACCACTATTGACATCGTAAAAACGCATCAAAAGCTTAATCATCGTAGACTTACCAGCTCCAGTAGGTCCAACGATTGCGACTTTCGCCCCTTGTTTTACCTTCGCACTAAAGTCTTTGATGATGATACGATCTTCGTTATAACCGAATTGAACATGCTTAAACTCGATATTTCCTTTGATCTTATCTACAGGAAGTGGTTTCGTTGCTGTTTCAACTTCCTCTTTTTCGTCTAAGAACTCAAATACTCTCTCACTTGCGGCCAGTGCTTGTTGTACCATGTTCATAATTTGTGACAACTGACTAATCTGTTGCATGAATGTTCTCGCATACTGCGTAAAAGATAGAATATCTCCTACTGCGATCTTATCTTTGATGACCATGTATCCACCTAAGATCGATACGACGACATAACTTAAGTTTCCGATAAATTGCATAATTGGATGCATCATCGTAGATAAGAATTGACTCTTCCATGCTGAATCGTATAGATCATGATTGATTTCGTTAAAGTGAACACTTGCTTTATCTTCTCCATTAAATGCTTTTACGATATCGTGTCCACCGTAGATTTCCTCTACGTGACCATTCATATCACCTAAGAATTTTTGCTGATTCAAGAAGTGAATCTGACTCTTCTTCATAACGATACCTAAAACGATCATGCAGAATGGTACGATTAACAAGACGACGATTGCCATTGGAATATTGATCGATACCATCATGGTGAAGATTCCGATCAAAGTTGCAATACTTGTAATAATCGATGTGATACTTTGATTCAAACTTTGCGTCAACATATCGACGTCATTTGTAATACGAGAAAGTACCTCTCCATGTGTTTTCGTATCGAAAAATTTCATTGGCAAATGGTTGATTTTTTCGATTAAATCTTTACGTAAATTATAAGAGATCTTAGCAGAGACATTGCTCATGATAAACCCTTGAATAAACGAGAAGAACAAACTTACGATATAAAGAGCAACCAATACGAGAATAATTTGATTGATTTTATCAAAGTCGATTCCACCGGTTCCACTGATCTTTAACATAAGGCCATTAAATATTTCAGTCGTAATATTTCCTAATATCTTCGGTCCTATGATCGTAAATACAGTCGAACCAATGGCAAATAAAATGACGAACAATAATGAAATTTTATACTGTTTTAAAAGCCCCCACAATTTTAAAGAGGTCCCCTTTATGTCCTTTACTTTGACAGGGACGTTGTTTTTAGGACCTGGTCCATGATTATTCATAATCTAACTCCTCCTTACTTAATTGTGATAATGCAATTTCGCGGTAAACGTCACACGTCTTCATAAGTTCTCGGTGTGTACCTTTTCCTGCAACTTCACCTTCATTTAATACGATGATCTCATCTGCATTCATGATCGTACTAATACGTTGAGCAACGATTAAAACAGTCTTTTTCTTCGTAATTTTAGCAAGTTCCGCACGCAATTTAGCATCCGTCTTAAAATCAAGCGCTGAGAAACTGTCGTCAAAGACAAAGATATCTGGATCTTTGGCAAGTGCACGAGCGATGGCAAGACGTTGTTTTTGACCACCACTGACGTTCGTTCCGCCTTGGCTAATTGGTGCCTGATATCCTTTTTCCTGTGCTTCGATAAATTCTGTCGCCTGCGCAACGCGAGCACTTTCCTTCATCATCTTGTCAGTAATATGATCGTTTCCATATTTGATATTCGATTCGATCGTCCCACTGAATAAAACCCCTTTTTGTGGAACAAATCCAATTTTATCACGTAACTCGTGAACGCCAACTTCACGAATATCAACTCCATCGATCAAAATACTTCCTTTTGAAACGTCGAAGAATCTTGGAATTAAATTAACTACAGTCGATTTTCCACTTCCGGTACTTCCGATAAATGCCGTCGTCTTTCCAGGTTCTGCGACAAAGTTGATATCGGTAAGAACATCATAGTCGGCATCCGGATAACGGAAACATACATTTTTAAATTCTACCGTTCCACGTTTCTTTGGATCGAACGCTTTCTTTACTTTTGGATCCTTAATTGCAATATCATGCTCTAACACTTCGTTAATACGTTTCGCACTAACACTTGCTCTCGGCAACATAATACTCATCATAGAGATCATTAAGAATGCCATGATAATTTGCATTGTATACTGAATGTAAGCCATGATGTCTCCTACTTGCATTGTACCTGTATCGACACCATTTGCTCCCTTCCATACGATAAGTAAACAAATCATATTCATGATAAACATCATCGCTGGCATCATAAATGACATCGTACGTCCGACAAAACGTGTAAGTCTCGTTAAACGATCGTTAACTCCATCGAAGCGTTCTTCCTCGTGTTTCTCGTTTGCAAAAGCACGTACGACCGGAAGACCCGTTAAAATTTCTCTCGTTACTTGATTCAAGCGGTCTACCATCTTTTGCATTTTCTTCATCTTTGGCATTGCGATTCCAAACATCACGATAACGAGAATAGAAATAGATAGAACTGCAATTCCGATAATATACGTCATGCTTGCGTTGGTATTCATCGCTTTGATCAGTCCTCCGACAGCAATGATCGGCGCATAGAATACAACACGAAGTAAGAATACAATTACCATCTGAACCTGTTGAATATCGTTTGTCGTTCTCGTAATCAAACTAGACGCACTTAACTCTTTCATCTCTGTTTTTGAAAAATCTAGTACTTTATGGAATACCTTTTCACGAAGTGTCTTAGAAAGACGAGCTGCCATACGTGAACCAATAAAGACGATTAAAATTCCATCCAACATGATGATAAGTGCAAGTCCTAACATCTTTGCACCTGTAATAAAGATGTATTTTGTTTGCATTTGATCTGTATCGACACCAATTCGAACTAGTTCCGTCTTACTATAAGCAACAGCAGCTTGATCGACAATCGTCTCTGGAATGTCTTCCATCTTCTTGTCGATTTCTTTCATCATTTCTTTCTTTTGTGCTTCTGGCATAACAGAAAGCATTTGAAATAAATCTACCCCTTCTGGTAGTTGTAACATCTTACTTGCTTCAGGATCAGATGCGTAAGAAATCAACATCATCGGTTCTGCAAGAATATCACCTAATTTCTCTTGATCTACTCCATCTTTTCGCTTGTAAATAGTCTCGTCTTTGTAAGAACCATCTTTTTCGTAAGACTTTGCTACGTATTTTTGATCCTTTTCATCTAGGAAAAGCATTATTTTTTGATAAGTACTTTCTCCCATCTCCGTAATTGCAGCATTCTCGATCCCACTTTGCTGTACTCCGACATTGACGATCTTCGAAGTATATTCAGGTAAAGTTAAATCGCACCAAGCTTGCAAAAATAAAAGTAAGATGATCGCTAAGATAGAAAGGATCGAACTTTTCAAATATCTAAATACTTTTAGCATATTTCTCCTCCCTTGGATTGATAGAAACCATTTTTCAGAAACATCAATTGTCTTTTAAATTTTTCCATCGCTTCTTCCTTTGTAAGTCCAAACTTTAAAATTGCCACTAAATTATGAATGAACATCATGTGAATCAAATCGACAATCTCAGATAAATCTTCCTTTGACGTCAACCTTAACTTTGTAAAATCAACATGATCGAACATCTGTGATAAAACGACATTTTTTAACTCGTGCTTTTTAAAAAAAGAATCGTTCTTGAAATCTGTATTCATAATCATACGATGGAAAAAATCTCGGTTTTTATCCGTTTTTATTTTATGGATTACAGTTTCAAATAATGCAAGATACGTATCAATCAAATCGCCATCATGTTCATATAGTGCCTTCGTAAACCCTTCTTCTAGTTTCTTCTCATGTGTCTTTAAAAGATAACTGTATAAATCTTCTTTATCTTTAAAATACATATAAAAACTACCACGAGGAATTCCTGCGTTCATAATAATTTGATTGATAGAAGCTTCGTGAAAAGGAACACGGCTAAACTCTTTCATTGCTGAAGCTAAAATACAATCTTGCTTTTCTTTTGGTAATCTAAAAAAAGTTTCTGTTGGCATCTCACACCTACTTTCTGAAAAATAGTCACATGTTACATTATATATGACAAGGTGTCATGTGTCAACCAAAACAATTCTATTTACCACAATTTTACATATTTCCCTTCCTATGATATAATAGCCGGCTAAAAGGAGGGGTTACCGTGGATACATACTTGTTTTTAAAAAAATTTCTGCAAGAAATGGACGAAAAATTTTCCTACGGATGGTGGGACGAAAATAATATTTGTCACAAAGAGACGATGGAAAATTTCCACGAATTATATCGTACTTCTTCGTTAGAACAAGCAGCTAAAAATCATGTGGGAAGCTGTATCGAACAATCTTTATATCAAAGAGAGTACTTTACTTATCATAATCTTCCAACGAAACTTTATACTCTCGTTTCTAAAAAAACAGGTGGAACAGACGCTGACTTTCGTATACATTGTTTTACTTTAGTATTTAAAGATAACCTCGTCTACCACTTCGAACATGCAAGTGCTCAAAGAAAAGGTGTATATATTTATCCCAATAAAGAAAGATGTTTTGCCAAATTAAGATATCAATACGATTTCGATGTAACATCAGATACAAATATATATGAAATAGATTCTGTCCCTACAGGATTATCTTTACAAGAATTCAAACAATACGTCGAAAAAAAGCCTCTACAAAAACAACTTTATATCATATAGTAAAAGCAACCTCATGGTTGCTTTCTTTTTTAAAATAACCCGACGATTGTCCCGTCTTTTTTGATATCGATTTTCTCGTAATTTGGGTGTTTTGGTAACCCTGGCATCGTCATAATATTTCCCATCAACACAACGATAAAACCTGCTCCACTATTCAAATTCACATCGCGCACCGTCATCGTATACCCTTCTGGGAGCCCTAATTTTTTTGCATCATCCGAAAGAGAATATTGCGTCTTAGCAATGCATACAGGTAGACTCCCGTACCCCATTGCTTCATATTGTTTTAATTTTTCTAAAACACCTTGTTCATACTGAATGTCGGAAGCCCTATAAATTTCATGACTCACCTTTTCAATCTTTTCCGTAAGTGATACTTCATCTTGATATAACAATTGAAATTTGCTCTCTTCTTTACATGTATCTAAAACAAGTTGCGCAAGTTCTAATGAACCAGCACTTCCCTTCGTATGTGCGCTAGAACAAGCACAGGATACCTCGAGATTCTCACAATAATTCTTCACATAGTTTAATTCTTCCTCTGTATCACTTTCAAACTGATTGATACATACGACAACATGATTTAAATATTTCTGCATGTTTTCAATATGCGCTTTTAGATTGACAATTCCATTTTTCAAAAAATCTAGATCTTCTTCTGCTAACGCTTCTTTCGTCGATCCTCCGTTATATTTTAAACTGCGAATCGTCGTATTCAAAACAATCACAGATGGTTTTAAATTTCCATATCTACATTTGATATCCAAAAACTTTTCCGCACCGAGATCCGATCCAAATCCTGCTTCTGTCACTACGTAATCTGCCAAAGACAGTCCCATCTTTGTCGCAATCAGTGAATTACATCCATGTGCGATATTGGCAAATGGTCCTCCATGTAAAATGGCAGGATTCCCTTCTAGCGTCTGTACTAAATTAGGTTTGATCGCATCTTTTAAAAGTAACGTCATCGCACCTTCGACGTGTAAATCTCTCACGTAAAGTGGCTTCCCTTCTAAATTATAGCCAATACAAATACGTGCGATTCGTGCTTTTAAATCCTCTAAGTTTTCTGCTAGACACAGAATAGCCATCAATTCACTTGCAACTGTAATTACAAAGGAATCCTCTCTTTTGTCTTCCTTCGATCCTACTGTAATATTTCTCAATGCACGATCGTTCATATCCATTGCTCTCGATACCATGATCCTATTTTTATCGATCTTAAGTTCGTTTCCTTGAAATATATGATTATCGATTGCAGCACACAAAAGATTATTAGCGGATGTTAGTGCATGCATATCTCCAGTAAAATGCAGATTGATATCTTCCATCGGAACTACTTGAGCGTATCCCCCGCCGGTTGCTCCTCCTTTGATTCCGAAAACAGGTCCTAAAGATGGTTCTCTTAATACTGGTAGAGAACGACATCCCAATTTACAAAGCGCATCGGAAAGTCCGATTGCCATCGTCGTCTTTCCCTCGCCATATGGAGTTGGATTGGTACTTGTCACAAGAATAAGTTTCCCCTGGTGATTTTCTCTCGGTGTCCCTGTAATCTTTGCCTTGTACTTTCCATAACATTCTAACATATTTTCTTCGAGTCCTAACTTTTTACCAATTTCTACAATAGGTAACATTGTATGTCCCTGTGCGATTTCCAAATCTGTTTTCATCGTATCACCTCTAATTCATTATATCATACCCCTATAGAAAAAGAACATCGTAATGTTCTTCTATCTACTTATTAAAAATACTAGATAATTGCTTTACAACTTTTTTTCCTTCAAATTTCGTTTCAAAATCTTCTTTTGATATATAATTTAAAACATACCTTATCGTTTCAATTAAATATGTTCGTGCATCTTGTTCTGTACATCCACACAATTCAGCAATTTCTCGAGAACTCTTAATCGGTTTATTTGGAAATCCAAAGAAAAGATTTAAGATTTTCTCTTGTACAAAATTCAATTTCATTTCATCTGTTGTCAGTGCTTGCTGTACCATTAAACGCAATGCACGGAAATCTTTATCTTGCAATTGTGATATGTTGTCCTCATTCACATTAGAAATTTTTTCGACAGATGCTAGGATTGCGGGATTCTTAGCTACTTTAGATTGTTTTAATATTAACTTAGCGCTCTGGATGAACTTTTCTACTTTCCACTCTTTGAAATGGACCTTTTCTGCTATCTCAGAAATTGTCATAGGGGCGACTGTAAAACCATAATAATAATTCACACATATTGCTTCTAGTTTACCCAACTCAAAACTAGAAAAGGTAAACTTAGGGAGTAATTCTTGTCTTTCTCTTTCCCATGTATCTCTTTCTTTCAAAATCTCCGATGTTTGTTTTTGAATAGAAATCACAGTTCTTTTCAATTCACTTTTAATCGATGAGAGAGATAATTTAGGATATTTTTCGCACAATTGTTCAACAGAGTGACGCGTTGTATGAATCCCATAAAATTCATATAATCTTTGATATCTAGGTAGTTGAGGTACTGATGGTAACTGTGAAAGTAAAGTCATAATTTCTTCTCTTGAAATCGAATGTAAAAATTCCATCGTTATATCTTTTTTTTGCCTCGGCTTTTTTTGCTGATCCATAAACCACTCTTCAAAATTCGGAAGACTTTGTCGTCTTTGCATCGCAGCATCACAACAAGATAAATATTGCATCACGATAGTACATTGTTTTGAGACAAATTCCGTATCTTGATTTAACCATGATTCAAACTCTCGTTGATACTCTAATGGTATATATGGTTGATAAAGATAATATAAATTTTCATATTCTACTTTCGTTTTTCTCTGTTGAAGCACTATCCTATCTTTTGTAGTCTCTTTCTTGTTCCGCGATTGTCTTCTTTTCATCCATGCTTCATCATTATTCAGACAGCTTTTTAAAGTATCTAAAAGCTTGGATTTTGTCCCATAAACACTCTGTGGAGCGATATGCATTTGTTCTACTGCTTTTTCCATTAACTCTCCATTCGTTTTCGAAGCAAAATAGATCTCCGCAAATTGTTGTTGCTTTGGCGATAATAACGTTTTGACTTTCTCATATACCGGTCTTAATTGTTCCTGTGTTTGAAGAAAGTCTTCAGAATTGCAGGATTTCGTTAGTATCCTCTCCTTTTTCCTAGTTTTCTCTTCTACCCATTCTTCATAATAGTCACGACACTTTCTTAATTCCTTTAAAAGCGGATTTTTATATGCAGAAATATTTTTTGCAGCGATCCCCATTTCTTCTCGTGCTTTTTTTGTCAACTCTTGATTAGATGTTGACGAAAAATATAATTCTGCAAATTGTTGTTGCTTTGGCGATAATAATGGTTTTACTTTCTCGTATATTGGTTTTAGTTCTTCTCGTTCTTGTGCTGAGGCATTTTTTTGTTTTAACTTTTCTGCTAACCATTTATCATCATGATCACGACATTCTCTTAATTCTTTTAAAAGTGTACTTTTTTTATTATATACATTTCTGGCAGCAATTCCCATTTCCTCTTGGACTTTTTTTATCAACTCTTGACTAGATGTTGATGCAAAGTATAATTCTGCAAATTGTTGTTGTCTTGGCGATAATAACGTTTTGACTTTCTCGTATATTGGTTTTAACTCTTCGCATCCTTGTGTTAAGGCATTTTTCTGTTTTAACTTTTCTGCCATCCATACATCATAATGATCACGACATTCTCTTAATTCCTTTAAAAGCGGATTTTTATATGCAGAAACATTTTGGGCAGCGATCCCCATTTCTTCTTGCGCTTTTTTTACCAATTCTCGATTGGATGTTGATGCAAAGTATAGTTCTGCAAATTGTTGTTGTCTTGGCGATAATAATGTGTTTACTTTCTCGTATACTGGCCTTAATTCTGCTTGTTCTTCCTGAAATTTTCTCACTTTTACTAATTGCCTGGTTTTATTATCTTTGTTTTGTTTCGTTTTCTTCTCTAATTTTTTATCATCAATGTGTTTTACTTGATCTGCTTCTTCTTCGACGATAGCAATCATTGCGAAAGTCCTTAACTGATTATGTATTTGGTCTAATATAATTTGAATTGTATCATCAGAGAAAAACGACTGCATGTAATTACGAAATTCTTTTTCATTCCTTATTTTTAAATATAATTCTAAACATGTAGAATACAATTCTACTTTTTTCAAAGTACTTGCAAAACGAATCTTCTTTCCGTTTTCAAACTTAGATCTCATTTCATTCACCACACTTTTTTATCAATTTTACCAATGTTTCTTTTAAAACCATCGTATCTTTCTTAGTCCTCTTTTTTACTTTCGATGTTTTTATCCCTCGTCTACGTAATTTTATATTCCTATGACGATTTTCTAAGAATTCTAATATATTATAGTTTGTATATTCAATTCCATTTGGATGGAGGACATAGGCGTCTTTCGATAAGGCAACAACTGCCACACCATAATCTTGTGTTATAACAATATCCTTTGGAACTATTTCGTTTTCCAACTTAATATCGACACTTTGCGCTCCTGTATCTACGATTATGATAGTAGCATAATCGCAATTGATAAGATGAGATGTATCAATGTAAATCTTCATTGGCACATGATAGTCTCGTGCCACCTTTTCTATTATTTTAATATCTGGACACCCATCCCCATCTACTCGTATCATATATATCTCCTTTTGGTTCCTTATTATAAACTTCTCATCATACGAAATCAAGTATTTTCTTAACGAAAAAAGGCTATCTCATAGATAAGCCTCTTTGTGAAAGAATTATTCGATCGTATCTGAGTTATTCGTAAGGTGTATATATTCTTGTAGCCATTGACTCAGTGCTTCTACTTTTTGATACCTCTCTTTATCTTCTTCTTTATCAGCTTCTAAATAATCAACGACACTTCCTTCGTGAAAGATAACAAAGGAAGGATAGTATTGAATCTTTTCTTCCAAGTTAGTTTTTTTCATAGTAGAAAACGGCATACGATAAATCGTAATTTGATTTTCTTGTGAAAATTTTTCTACAACTTCTTGAAACGTAGTAGACGTCGTGCACTGTGGCTGATATAGAAATAGCAAAAAATTCTTT
>CALVIX010000001.1 GCA_944331895.1 uncultured Bacilli bacterium | reverse complement strand
ATCTCGAACACAGAAGTTAAGCACTTTAACGCCGACGATAGTGTAAGCGAAAATAGGTAGTTGCCAATTTTTTTTTGTTTTTTTTTATTGTTTTTATATTTATCACGATGTATAATAACTCGTGCGTGGTGGTAGTATGAATCAATTTCATTTATATAATATAGAAATATTGAAACAATATCGATTGATTTTAAATCGATATGGTCGAGAAGATTTATCTTATCCTTTACTTGTTTCTCCTACATTATTAAATAAGGATGGAAAGATTTTATATGTTGGACAAGAAACAAATACATGGGGAAGAGAATATGAGAATCCTGAAATTGTTGGAAAATTGGAAAGTTTATATGAGCGTTTTTTGCGAAATGGTGCTACTAATAGGCCATTTTGGAAATTTTTAAAACCGATACTAACTAGTGAACTTCACGAACAAGTGATATGGTCTAATTTATTGTTATGCGGTAAAAAGGAAACTTTAGGAACACCAGAGTTGCCTCAAGAGTTAATTACTTTAAGTATAGACTATCTATATCATTTATATAAAGAGTCGAATCCTTCGCTCGTTCTTATCGCATCATCTTCACGTACACCATATAATGCAATTGTTGAGGAATTTTTACAAAGAATAGATATTTTTCATTTAGATCGGCCTACCGCACAGCAACCTTATTCAGTGGATAAAGATGAAAAAGTCTTGTGGACATATCATCCAAAGTATTTATATATGTCGAAAAACTGTGCAAAAGTGCAAGAAGCATGTAAAAGAATTATATTAAAGTAAGTTATCCACAGGTTTATTCGAATCAAATTTTTGTTTTCCACAGAAATTTGTTGAAAAAATGTATGACAAAATATAGGTGATACTTATTGTCATGATCTTGAAATTACATTATAATAAAGATGGTGATAGAAATGGAATATAAAATTACAACACATAATGAAAGAGAAACGATTGAATTAGCACAAAACTTTGAATCAGAGAAGTTTCCAAATATGATTATTTGTTTAGATGGAGAACTTGGTAGTGGAAAGACAGTTTTTACAAAAGGAATTGCAAATGCATTAGGAATTCAAGAAAGTATTACTTCTCCAACTTTTACGATTATTAAGGAATATGAAGGTGAATTACCTTTGTATCATATGGATGTATATCGTTTAAATGGAGACGTAGATGGGACAGGTATCGAAGAATATTTCACAAAAGGTGGAGTTGTTGTGATTGAATGGGCTGATATGATTAAAGATATTTTGCCAAAAGAGCGATTGGAAATAAAATTCCGCGTCGCTGGAGAAAATAAAAGAGTTTTAATCTTAAAACCCTACGGACAAAAATACGAAGATTTATGCGAGGCGGTTTTATGAGAAATTTATTTATCGATACGGCATCTAGCCGTATTATATTAGCAATATTGGAAGACGATAAAATTGTATATGAAAAAAATGTCGAAAACGATATGAATTTATCGACTAGGATTTTTCCTTTGATTGATGAAATGTTTCAAAAAACAAATATGCAACCTATAGATATTGATCGAATTTATGTTGTGAATGGTCCAGGATCTTTTACTGGAGTACGCATAGGAGTCACAATAGCAAAAACTATGGCTTGGGCACTTCATAAAGAAATTGTTCCACTTTCTGAGTTAGAACTTATGGCAACTACTTCTGTAGAACAAACTTATAAAGTTCCTTATATTGATGCACGTAGAGAAGCTGTCTTTGGTGCGATTTACGATAAGGATAATCAGGTATTATTAAAAGAACAATATATTTCGATTGAAGAGCTATGCAAGCATATTCCAGATATGAATGATGTTGCCTTTTTGGGATATACTCCAATTCATATCGATGGTACGATAGTGGAGCCGAATGTAAATTTATCTATGTTAATTAAGAGACACCAAAATGATCGTTCTTTGAATCCACACGAAGTAAATCCTAACTATTTAAAAAGAACAGAAGCTGAAGAAAAATTAGAGAAGAGTCTTCATGATTAGAAAAGCGGAAATAAAAGATTTGGAACAAATCCAAACTTTTTTGAATCATTTCTCTACATCTGTATCTCATACAGATTATATATTTTATATGGTTTATGAATTTAATGATAAAATTGTAGGAGTGCTAGAATATTCCATTCTCTACGAGAGAAGTGAAATAAACTATATTTACGTGGATGACAATATGAGAAGGAAGAACATTGCCACACAATTAATTGAGGCAATGATATCTGATTGTCATGAGAAAAATGTCGAAAATATTACGTTAGAAGTAAATGAACAAAATACGAAAGCGATAGGACTATATCAGAAAATGGAGTTTCAAGAAGTGGCTCGTCGAAAGCATTATTATGGAGATAAGGATGCGATCTTGATGGAAAGAAGAGTGATGTAAAATGAAAGATACTTATATATTGGCAATTGAATCTAGCTGTGATGAAACGAGTGTATCTATCAATAAGAACGGAAGAGAAGAGATTGCTACAGTCGTGTTAACACAGATGGATATCCATGCTCAATTTGGTGGTGTTGTCCCTGAAGTAGCAAGTAGACATCATATTGAGAATATCACGATGGTTATCGAAGAATGCCTGACGAAGGCAAATATGACAATGGAAGAAATCGATGCGGTCGCTGTTACTTATGGTCCTGGGTTAATAGGCTCTCTATTGATAGGATTACAAGCTGCAAAAACATTAGCGTATATCTATCATAAACCACTAATTCCAGTGCATCATATTGCCGGTCATATTTATGCGAATGCGCTTGTAGAATCTATGAAATTTCCTCTGATTGCTCTTGTTGTAAGTGGAGGGCATACTGAGTTAATTTATATGAAAGAAGATTATTCATTTGAAAAAATCGGTGGAACTTTGGATGATGCTGTTGGAGAAGCATACGATAAAGTTGCTCGCGTGATTGAACTTCCTTACCCAGGTGGACCTCGTGTAGACCAATTGGCTCATGAAGGAGAAGATACTTATCATTTACCAATTCCATTAGATGATGAAAGTTATGACTTTAGTTTTAGTGGTTTGAAAAGTGCGGTAATTAATCTTGCTCACAATGAAAAACAAAGAGGAAATGAGTTAAATAAAGCGAACCTTGCAACTTCTTTTCAAAATAGAGTTGTCGAAGTTCTGACGAAGAAAACGATGAGAGCTTTAGAGGAATACAATGTAGATCATCTGATTGTAGCAGGTGGTGTTGCAGCGAATAAAGGATTGAGAGAAAAATTAACTGAATTGTGTGAAGAAAAGAACATTCATTTAACTTTCCCACCTATGAAATATTGTACGGATAATGCAGCAATGATTGGTGCTGCTGGATATTATGCATATAAATTAGGAAGAGTTGCAGACTTAACTTTGAATTCTAAAGCAAACGACAAATTACAATAAAACCAGTGTAATATCACACTGGTTTTTAATTTACATTAAATATTCTTGATCAGTCTTTTTTCAATCCATGAAACACAATAATACATGATGGTAGCAACAATACAAAGAATAATAACACCTGCCATAACGAGATCTAGGTTAAACACTTGAGAACCATACATAATTAAATAACCAATACCTTCTTTAGAAACTAAGAATTCTCCCATAATAACGCCGATTAAAGACATACTTACATTGATTTTTAGAGCATTAATAATGGTTGGTTTGGTACTTGGTAAAATTAATTTAGAGAATATTTGCCATTTGGTTGCACGAAATGCTTTCATTAGTTTTATCTTATTGGGATCAGTTTCGATAAAACCTTGATATACATTGATAATTGTGATAATCACAGAAATGAGTAGTGCCATTAAAATAATTGAGTTCATCCCAGCACCTGCCCATATGATGATAATTGGACCAAGTGCTACTTTTGGTAAACTATTTAGAATTGTCAGATATGGATCTAATACTTTGGCTAGAAATGGGAACCACCATAAAATGGAAGCAATCACAGTTCCAATGAATGTCCCTAATAGAAAGCTAATAATTGTTTCATATACTGTAATTCCGATATGATTCCATAAATTGTTGTCTAAATAAAGACCTACGATTGTATCTAAAATTGCTTTTGGACTGGATGAGATAAAAGTATTGATGACTTCAAAATGAGCTAACAGTTGCCATATACCAAGAAAAGCTATGATAATGAGTAATTGAGTTAAAAATACGAAGATATGTGTACGTCTTATTTTCTTTAGAAATTGTTTATGTTCATCGCTATACATGGAGATCTAGATCCTTCCATATACGATCGTAATAAGACGCAAATTCTTTACATTTTCTGTTTTCGATTGGATTTGATTTTCCAGTCATTTGAATTTCATATATGTTTTTTATGGTACATGGTCTTTGTGATAGAACAATAACGCGATCTGCCATACTGATTGCCTCTGATAAATCATGTGTCACCATAATTGCACTTTTATGTTCCTTTTTTAAAATGCGAAAGACATCATCAGAAACTGCGAGACGTGTTTGATAATCTAGAGCTGAAAATGGTTCGTCTAATAGTAGGATATCTGGTTTAGTTGCAAGCGTGCGAATTAGTGCGACTCTCTGTCTCATTCCACCTGATAAATTTGATGGATAGCTGTCGATAAAATCTCCTAATCCATACGTATTCAATAAATCGATGACGTATTGTTTTGTTTCATCATTGAGTGATCCTGTGATTTCTAGACCTAGTAAACAATTTTCAAGAATTGTTTTCCATTCGAAAAGACTGTCTTGTTGTAGCATGTATCCGTAGGTGATATCTTCCTCAAAAGATACGGTACCTCCAGACTTTTCTTCAAGTCCACATAAAATGGATAGGATGGTTGATTTTCCACATCCACTTGGACCTACAAGCGCGACAAATTCGCCATCTAGTAAGTTAAACGAAAAGGTATCTACTGCTTTTGTTTCACCTCGTTTGGTATGATATGTTTTTTTTAGATTGCGAATACTTAAAATGTTTTTTTTATTTTGCATACGCATTTGTAAATATTTTATTATACGGAACTTTCTTGTCTAACTCACCAGCACTTGATACGATTTCTTGGATATGATCGAAGTCTTCTTTTTTGATTTCAGTTGTTTTAAACCAGGCATCTATGTCACGGTAACGTTTAACAATCTTTGTTAAATCTTCTAAAGAAGTATCTGGAAATTCATCTAATATCACCTTAGCAACTTCTTCATCAGAATGACTATGTACGTAGTCCAAACCTCTTTGAATTGCACGTGTATATCCTTCAATTACATCTGGATTTTTTTCGATATAACTTTTTTTTGCATTGTATGTTGTATATGGTACGACACCACCGAGTTCTCCAACAGATGCAACAACGTATCCAACTCCTTCTTTTTCCAACTGTAAAGCTTGTGGCTCAAAAAGAGTTACATAATCCCCTGTACCACCAATAAAGGCACCAGCCATAGATGCAAATTCGATACTAGTATCAATGTTAAGATCCTTTTTCGGATCAATTCCATTTTCTCTTAATGCCCATTCGAGTGTCATTTCTGGCATTCCACCTTTTCTTCCACCAATGACATCTTTTCCTTTCATGTTTTCTAATTTAAAATTATCTTCTTTTTTACGTGATACGATGAAGCTTCCATCTTTTTTCGTAAGACCTGCAAAGTTGATTAAATAATCTTTTTCTCCTTGATTGTAGACATAAATTGTCGCTTCGCTCCCACAGAATCCGATTTCGACATCTCCTGATAGAACGGCGGCTGTAACTTTGTCTGCTCCTGGTGTTAGAATAAACTCAGGATTTAACCCCTCTTCCTCAAAGTATCCCATGGCTTTTGCCACATATTGTGGTGCATAAAAGACACTGTGTGTTACTTCTGCTACTTTGATAGATTTTAAATTTGATTCCTGTTTATCGAATAGTGTTAATACTGCCAGAGCAATAATCAATAAGAAAGCTATGATAGCAATAATTATCTTTTTCAAATTTTCTCCTCCTTTGTTACATAGTATTATATTCTGCTCTTGATTGAGTTCTTGTGTATTTGACCTATATTCGGAAGTAAATTGTACAGAAAATGTCAGAATCGTGAAAAATTATGTACAGTGCGAAAAAAATACTGCAAATCGAGAAAAGTGATGTTATAATGAAAATAGGGAGGTATATATGATAAATAGAATTGTTTTGAATGAGATGTCTTATTTCGGAAGAAATGCAAGAAGCGTTCTACCGCAAGAGATAACTTCTAGGAATTTAAAAAAGGCATTAGTCGTTACAGATTCTACACTTCTAGATGCTGGAGTTACAGGAAAAGTACTAAGCGTTTTAGATGAAAGTCATTTAGAATATGCTACATTTTCCGAAGTGAAACCAAATCCGACAGTACATAATGTGTTAACCGGATTAGATGTGTGTAAATCAACTGGGGCAGATTATATTATTGCTGTCGGGGGCGGAAGTGCAATCGATACTGCCAAAGCAATTGGAATTATTATGACAAATCCAGAATTTTCTGATGTCGTTTCTTTGGACGGTGTTGCGGAGACGAAAAACAAATCGTTACCGATTATCGCCTTACCAACGACAGCAGGAACAGCAGCGGAGGTTACGATTAACTATGTAATTACGGACGAAAAAAGTGTTAAGAAGATGGTATGTGTAGATCCACACGATATCCCAGTCCTTGCTATTATTGATCCTGAGTTGATGGAAAGTATGCCTGCGAGTGTAGCTGCTTCTACTGGAATGGATGCTTTAACGCATGCAATGGAAGGGTATATTACGAAATCAGCTTGGACGATGACAGATATGTTCCATTTGCAAGCAATGCAAATGATTTACGACAATCTTGCAAAAGCAGTCAATGAAAAGAATCCTGAAGCGATCGATACGGTTGGATATGCTCAATACATTGCCGGAATGGGATTTTCTAATGTCGGATTAGGAATCGTACATTCAATGGCTCATTCACTTGGAGCTTTATATGATACGCCACATGGACTTGCTAATGCATTGTTATTACCGCATGTATTAAAGTTCAATGGCGTTGTTTGTCCAGATCGGTTTCGCGAAATGGGACGTGCGTTCCATTTAGATATGGATAACTTATCGGATCAAGAAGCTGTCGATAAAGTTGTAAATGCTGTTAGAAATCTTGCTATCGAGGTTCACATTCCACAAACTTTATCTGAGATTGGTGTGAAGGAAGAAGATTTACCGAAACTTTCTCATCAAGCTTTAAATGATGTTTGTACGGGTGGAAATCCTAGAGAAGTAACGGAAGAAGATATTTTAGGAATTTATCGTGATGCTTTTTGAAGAGCGGAAAAAGAAAAAAAGGAAAAGAGGTTAAAAATGAAAACAAAAGTTGGTTATAGTGTAAAAGCTGATAGTTTTGAGTCAGGTGTAGAAACAGCAAAAGCTGCAACAGAAGGAATGACTCCTAAAGTTGGTCTTTTATATACATCTGTATTAAACGATCAAGCACAAATTATGAGTGGTGTTAAAAGTGTAATGAATGCACCAGTTGTAGGATGTACTAGTAGTGGAGGAATCATCGTGCCAGACGGTGTCGTAAATGCTGAAGATCATGGTTTTTCTGGAATGATGGTATTAGATGATCCAGACATGACTGTAGGTGTTGCTGCAAGTGAGGCTGGGAAAGATGCTAGAGAAATTGGACGTAAAGTTGCAATTGCGGCTTTAAAAGATGCAGGACTTATGAAAGTGCCTAACTATTTCTATATGGTAGCAAGTCCAAAAGAAGAAGAAGATTATTTAAAAGGAATTCAAGATGTTATCGGGCGTGTACCATTCTTTGGAGGAAGTGCTGCTGACGATACAGTAGAAGGGAAATGGTCAATCTTCTGCAACGATCAAGTATTTAGCGATGGAGTTGCTGTTGTATTCTTCTATACGAATAAAGAATTCCTTACAGAATATACAGGAGCTTATAAAGAAACTGATACAGTAGGAATTATCACAAAAGTAAAAGACAGTCGTCAATTGATGGAAATTGATGGGGTACCTGCATTAGATAAATACATGGAGTGGACAGGAAAAGAACTTTCAGAAGTAGAAGGATCAAATCTCCTTAGTGCAACAATTTTAAACCCACTTGGGGTTAAAAGTAGACATGGAAGTTTAACTTCAGTATGTCATCCAATGTCATCTACTCCAGAACACACAATTAATTTAGGAAATCGTGTAGTTGAAAAAACAGCTGTTATCTTATTAGAAGCAACTGTAGATGAACTTATTAATTCTACAGGAGATGCGATGAAAGTTGTAAATAAAGAAATGACACAAGAAGCTGCTGGATATTTCTTAGTACACTGTGGTGGAAGAAAGTTAGGAATTGGAGATCGTATTAACGAAGTTCATGAACAACTTGTAAAAGAAGCAAATGGTGTACCATTTATTACAATCTTTACATTTGGTGAATATGGTTACCATGATCACAGCGCAAACGCATGTGGTGGATTGATGTTATCATTTACAGGAATCGGAAAGGAGTAGGATACTTTGAAAAACTTAATTGCTGGTCAATGGGTTGATGCAAGCGATGGGAAAGTAATTGAAGTAACTAACCCTGCGACGAATGAAAAAATTGATACAGTGCCAAATGCAACTGTGGAAGATGTAGATCGTGCAGTAAAGGCTGCCCAAGAAGCGCAAAAGGGATGGGCAAAAATGTCGATTCATGCACGTGGAGAAATTTTATTAAAATTCTCTGATTTAGTAGAGCAACATAAAGAAGAATTAGCAACGCTTCTTTGTAAGGAAACCGGGAAACCAATTACAGAAGCGAGAGCTGAAATTGGACAACAAAAATTATTTGTTCATGGATATGTAGAAAAATCACGTCACATGTATGGAAATGTGATTCCAGCTGGAAGTGAGCCTGGACAAGAAAAAACGATTCAAATTACAGAGCAATGCCCATTAGGAGTAGTTGCATGTATTATTCCGTTTAACTTCCCAAGTGACTTGTTTGGACAAAAAGTTCCATCAGCACTCGTTATGGGAAATGCTGTAATCGTAAAACCATCTACATATAATCCGTTAACACTTACAAAATATTGTGAATTATTGCAAGAAGCAGGAGTTCCAGCTGGAGTTATTAGCTGTTTATCAGGAGATGGTCCAGTAACTGGACATGCTCTTGCAGAACACAAGGGAGTTCATTTAGTTAGTGTAACAGGTAGTACGCGTGTTGGAATGGAAACAATGCAAACGGCTGGTAAGAATTTAACTCACGTTATGCTTGAATTAGGAGGAAACGATGCATTTATCCTTGCTGCAGATGGTGATGTTGACCTAGCAGTAGAAGAAACTGTATGGGGAAGACTCTACAATACAGGACAAGTATGTTGTGCAAGTAAACGTTTCTTGATTCACAATAGTGTAAAAGATGAATTTATTCGTAAGATGATCGAAAAGATTAAGACATTAAAGATTGGAAATCCACTTGATCCAACAGTTAAAATTGGATGTTTAATTAATGAACATGCTGCTCAAGTAGTAGAAGAGCAAGTTCAAAAGACAGTACAAGCGGGAGCTAAAATTGTCTATGGTGGAAGACGTAATGGTGCATTCTTTGAACCAACGATCCTAGATGGTGTAACAAAGGACATGGATGTTGCAAAAGATATGGAAATTTTTGGACCAGTTATTCCAATTATCGGATTTGATGACATAGATGAAGCAATCGCAATTGCAAATCAATCAAATTTTGGTTTATGTGGAAACATCATTACGAGAGATATGAAAACTGCTTTCTACGTTTCAGAAGCACTTGAAGTAGGTGGAGCAGTTATCAACGGTGCAAGTTTCTATCGTGCTGCAGAAATGCCATTTGGTGGATGGAAACATAGTGGAATCGGAAACGAAGGAATTTCTACTACGTTGAAAGAAATGTCTAGAACGAAGACAATTGTCTTAAAGAATATATTGTAAAAAAAGGCTTAATGGCCTTTTTTTTGTTTATTTGCTATTTGAAATTGGTTTACGTAAAGATCAAATAGAAATAAGTATTATGTTGATATTTCTGGTGAATATGATATACTGAGTATGATAGTAGAGGAGTGTAAGAATGAATTCAAACGATCAAACAAACCAAAAGGAAACGAATATTTTCCAAAATCCGTTAGGGCAACCGGATCCAAATAACTTGCCAAAAGAAAATAATGGTTTGCCACAAAGTGGAGAATCGCAACAAGTAAACCAAAATCCTGTACCAGGAGAACAACAAGGAATGACACAACCTGTAGAAAATGTTACAAATCCTGGTAATGTCAATTCTGGAGTAACTGGGACGGCACCAGTACCAGATATGGCCGTTTCACAACAGCCTACTCCAAATCAACCAGTAGAATCTCTAGTGGCAGAGAACAATGCTGGAGAGACATTAACAGATGTTGAGAAGAACGCTGTTTCATTGGATCAAGCGGTTCCAGCTACTTGGAATTTAGATCCATCTCAGTTAGCAAATGATCCACAACCAGCAACTACATCAGAGCCAACACCAGCACAAAATACTGTTTCACAACAACCTACACCAATGCCGGAACAGGTAGCCACACAGTCAAGCGAAGTAGAGCAACCACAAATAACACCACAACCAACAGTTACAGAACAACCGAGTGGTGCTGGAGTAGCACCAATGCCTACAACTCAGAAACCTCAACAAACATTAAAATCACGTACGAATAATACGGTAGGAATTGTCATAGGTATTATCGTTGTTGTGGCACTTATTGTAGGAGGATATTTTGCACTTGATGCATTTGGACTTTTAGGAGCAAACACATTGACGTGTACGGTATCTGAAGAAGAAAATGGTAGTAAAACAGAGATGACAACTATATATAAATTTAAAGATGATAAACCAACTGCAGTTACTATGAAAGGATCTATCGCAATTCCATCTAGTGCATCTGACGAGGAAAAACAGACTTTTCAATTTGCTGCTGGAATTATGGAAATGTCATTTTCATCAGTAGAAGGTCAAGATGGTGTGAAGTATAATAGTAATATGAGCGATACAAAATATGATTTCGAATTAGAAGTAGATGCAGAAAAAGCAAGTGGAGGAGATTTATCAAGTACGGGGCTTGATGTAGATACATCAGCTACTAAGGAAACCATAAAGAAAGAAATGGAAGAACAAGGATTTACATGTAAATAAAGGTTGAATATTCAACCTTTTTACTTTCATTGAATGTAACTACTTATCAATTTTCTCATTTTATGTTATGATGGTTATAACTATAGAGGTGAGACGAATGAACTTAGATACTTTGAATAAAGAACAACGAGAGGCAGTTATGACAACAGAGGGACCTCTTTTAGTATTAGCTGGAGCAGGAAGTGGGAAAACACGCGTATTAACAACACGTATTGCATATTTGATTGAAGAAGTGGGAATTGCTCCTGAAAATATTTTAGCGATTACTTTTACAAATAAAGCGGCAAAAGAGATGAAGGATAGAGTACGTCAAATGCTAGGGGATGTTGCCTATCAAATTCAAATATCAACATTTCATTCTTTTGGATTATTGATCGTACGAGAAAATGTAGATAAATTAGGATATCAACCCAATTTTACCATTTTAGATAGCGATGATTCTTTAACGGTAATTAAAAAGCTCATGAAAGAAAAGGGACTAGATCAAAAAGAATATAATCCACGTGCAATTAAGAATCGAATTAGCGGAGCTAAAAATGAGATGTTAAGTCCAATTCAGTATGAACAATTTGCCAATACAGATTTCGAACAGAAAGTTTTAGATATCTACCGTGCATATGAAAATAAGTTGAAAGCTACGAATTCGGTGGATTTTGATGATTTGTTATTATTGCCACTTCAATTATTTAAAGATCATCCAACTGTCTTAAAAGAATATCAGGATAGGTTTCAATATATATTAGTAGATGAGTATCAAGATACAAATATGGCTCAGTATCTACTAATTAAAATGATTAGTGCTCGGTATAAAAACGTATGTGTAGTGGGAGATAACGATCAGTCTATCTATAGTTTTAGAGGAGCAAATTATCGGAATATTTTAAACTTTGAAAAAGATTATAAAAATCCAAAGGTGATTATGCTAGAGGAAAATTATCGTTCCACAAAAAATATATTGAATGCAGCAAATGGTGTGATTCAAAATAACAAAGAACGAAAAGATAAAAATTTATGGACGCATAACGAAGAAGGAGATAGGGTGATTTATCATCGTTCCACGGATGAAAAAGAAGAAGCCTTTTACGTTACAAATGAGATTCAAAAACTGCTATTAAAAGGAATAGCACCAGAACAAATCGCTGTCCTTTATCGAACGAATGCGCAATCTCGTAGTATTGAGGATGTTTTACTTCGTGAGAATATCCCATATAAAGTAATCGGAAGTTTTTATTTTTACAATAGAAAAGAAATTAAAGACTTAATTGCGTATATGAAATTGATATACAATCCTAAAGATGATACCAGTCTACTTCGTATTATAAATACGCCAAAAAGAGGAATTGGAACTAAGACCATAGAACATTTGACGGAAAAGGCCAGAATAAATGGGATTAGTTTATTTGAGGCGATCGAATCAGGGAAAGAAATGCAGTTTAAACAATTGATTGAAACACTGATTGCAGAAAAAGATAATTCTTCTTTAACCGAATTAGTAGATCTTATTTTATCTCAGAGTGGGATGAGAGAGGAGCTAGAAAGCGAAAAGTCGATGGAAGCAGATATTCGTCTTGAAAACTTAGAGGAGTTTAAGACGATTACGAAAAATTTCGAAGAAAAAAACGGTATTATTTCACTAGATGAATTTTTGATGGAAATTAGTTTGGTGACAGATATAGAAGAACATAAAAATAGAACGGATGTCGTTACCTTGATGACTGTTCATAGTGCGAAAGGACTCGAATTTGACTATGTTTTTATGATAGGACTAGAAGAGGGGATCTTTCCACATCAAAATTCTTTTTTAGAAGCAGATGGAATCGAAGAGGAAAGACGTCTATGTTATGTCGCTATGACTCGTGCACGTAAAAAGTTATGGCTCGTTAATGCAAAGCGAAGAACCTTGTATGGGATGGATCATATGAATCCGCCGAGTAGATTTTTACAGGAGATAGATGATACTTACATTGAAAGAGATTTTCAAGAAAGTGCGGCTTTTCCAAAAAATGATACGTTTGTATCGAAAGTGGATTCTAGTGTAGAATATAGTATAGGTGATCATATCATTCATGATACTTTTGGAACAGGAGTTGTAGTGGGAGTTGAAAAGTCGATTCTTACAATTGCTTTTCCACATCCTACGGGGATTAAGAAATTATTAAAAGGACATAAGAGTATTAGAAAGGTGGAGAAATAAAAATGAAAACAGCGTTAGTATTAGGAATTATGGAAACGGTAGATAAGTGGGGAGAAACGATACAGGAGTTTTTAAGACAACATGGAAGAAATCCTATTTTATGGATGGTCTTTTTTGGAGTAGGACTACTTATCTTTTTTACAACTTATAATGCATTGCAAAAAGAAAAGTAGAAAGAAGGATGATGAATGCAAAAAATAAGAAAGGCTGTTATTCCTGTTGCAGGACTTGGAACTCGTTTTTTACCCGCGACGAAGGCGATTCCGAAAGAAATGCTGCCGATCGTAGATAAACCGGCATTACAATATATAATAGAAGAGGCAGTAGCAAGTGGGGTTGAGGAAATTTTACTAATTACAAGTCCAAGTAAAGAGGCAATTACAAATCACTTTGATCGTAATCTTGAGTTGGAAATGAGATTAGAACAAAGTCAGAAATATGAACAATTAGAAATGGTGCGATCTATTTCTGGACTAGCGCGTATTTATACGATTCGTCAAGGAGAACCTCTTGGAAGTGGGCACGCGGTAGCACTTGCAGAAACTTTTGTTGGCAAAGAACCTTTTGCGGTACTTTATGGTGATGATTTGATCAAAGGAGATGTTCCTGCTTTAAAAGAACTCATCGAGATGTATGAAAAATACGATGCGAACGTGATAGGAATTCAAGAGGTAGATCCTAGTATTGTATCGCGATATGGAATCATATCCTACGAGGATCAAAAGACTGGAAAGATTGCTAGTATTATTGAAAAGCCTAACGTGGAAGACGCACCTAGTACAAGTGCAGGACTTGGAAGATATATTGTGAAACCAGAAATTTTCGATGCTCTTCGAGATATAAAAATTAGTGTCAATCATGAGTATCAATTCACAGATGCCATGCTACTTTTAATGCAGACACAAGATTTTTATGCTTGTCCGTTTCACGGAGATTACTATGATATAGGAAATCAATTGGGTTATGTAAAAGCAAATATCGCATATGCGATGGATCGAAAAGAACTTCAAGATGACTTAAAAGCATATATGAAAACGATTTTAGACTCACGCAAGTAGTGAGTTTTTCTTTTTTTCATAATGAAAAACAAGATAAAATAGGAGAAATTTGGTATAATATAAATGGTGATAGCATGATAGAAGAAGTAAAGGCAAGAATAGATGAATTGATAGAGAGATTAAATAAGGCAAGTTACGAATATTATACTTTGGATCAGCCTACAATTACCGATCAGGAATATGATCGAGATATGCAGGAATTGTTAAAACTAGAAGAAAAATATCCAGATCTTGTTCGCGAAGATTCTCCAAGTCAACGTGTTGGTGGTAAGGTTATCGAAGGGTT
This sequence comes from uncultured Bacilli bacterium, assembly GCA_944331895.1. Taxonomy (GTDB): domain Bacteria; phylum Bacillota_I; class Bacilli_A; order RF39; family UBA660; genus Fimihabitans. The sequence continues at coordinate 182,017 of CALVIX010000001.1, read as the reverse complement.
TGAAAAAGTACACCACGAAATTCCAATGTTGAGTTTAGGAAATGTATTTAACGAGGACGATATTGTTCGTTTTGATGAGAGAGTTAAAAAAGTGGTTTCAAGGCCAAACTATGTATGTGAGTTAAAAATAGATGGTCTTTCTGTTTCACTACTTTATCGTGATGGAAAACTTGTCCGTGGAGCGACACGTGGAGATGGAGTAACAGGAGAAGATATTACACATAACGTGAAGACGATCAAAAGCATTCCGCTTACGATACCACTCAAGGAAGAAATTGAAGTTCGTGGTGAAATTTATATGGGAAAAGCTTCTTTTGAATCTTTGAATGAACTCCGAAAGACAGATGGACAACCTTTATTTGCTAACCCTAGAAATGCTGCTGCAGGAAGTGTGAGGCAACTTGATAGTAAGATTGCTGCAAGTCGTAATCTAGATTGCTTTATCTACCATTTACCAAATGCAGAGCAGTATGGAGTACACACGCAGATGGAAGCACTCTCTTTTATGAAAAAGTTAGGTTTTTGTACAAATCCTAATATAGCGTTAGTTCATAATTTGCAAGAATTATTATCCTATATTGCTGAATGGACAGCAAAAAGAGAGGAACTTCCTTATGAAATAGATGGGATTGTACTTAAAGTAAACGATTTTAAGGATCAGGAAAAATTAGGCTTTACAGTGCGAACTCCAAAGTGGGCAACCGCATATAAGTTTCCGGCAACGGAAGTATTTACAAAATTGAAAGATATTAAATTTAGTGTAGGACGAACGGGCCAAGTTACGCCAAATGCAATTTTAGAGCCGGTGCGTGTTGCGGGTTCTGTGATATCAAAAGCAACGCTTCACAATGAAGACTATGTAAAGGAAAAAGATATCCGCGTAGGGGATATCGTCGTAATAAAAAAAGCAGGGGATGTTATTCCGGAAGTAGTACGCGTCGATATGTCTAGGCGGACAGGAAACGAGAAGCCTTTTCAAATGACAAATATTTGTCCTATATGTGGCAGTAAACTTGTCAGAAAAGAGACTGAGTCGGCATATTATTGCATGAATCCAAATTGTGATGCAACTAAGATAGAAGGGTTGATTCACTATGTAAGTCGTCATGCGATGAATATGGTGGGATTTGGCGATAATATTATCGAAGATTTTTACAACATGGGATATTTGAAAACAATTCCCGATTTTTATAAATTATATACAAAAAAAGAAGAGTTAATGGAATTGGAAGGATTTGGAGAGAAAAAGATCCAGAACTTACTCGATAGTGTGAAAGAGAGTAAAAATAATTCTCTCGAGAGATTGTTGTTTGCATTGGGAATTCGTCACGTAGGAAGTAAGACGGCTAAGATATTGGCTCAACATTTTCGTACGATGAGGAATTTAATGAGAGCAACATACGACGAATTGATTGCAATTAGAGATGTTGGAGCAATGATTGCGAATAGTCTCGTCAATTATTTTCGTACGGAGGAAAATATTAGGCTTATCGAAGAATTGGAAGAATACGGAATCAATATGGAATATTTGGGTGGTCCTGTAGTAGAAGATCAGGATTTTGCAGGACGTACCTTTGTTTTGACAGGAACGTTATCCCAAGTTACAAGGGACGAGGCAAAGGAAAAAATCGAATCTCTTGGCGGTACAGTTTCAGGAAGTGTAAGTAAAAAGACTTCTGTTGTGATCGTAGGTGAAAATCCAGGTAGTAAGTATGAAAAGGCAAAAGAGTTAGGAATTGAGATTTGGAATGAACAAGAATTTATGGAAAAGATGTAAAATACATTAAAATAGATATTCATTTCTCAGAAAATGTGATAAAATAATAGAGAATAGGGTAAGAAGGAGGACGTTACATGAAAGAATGGCATGATTTTTTAGGAGAAAAGTGGAAAGAAACGATTAACGTTGAGGACTTTATATTAAATAACTATAAAGAATATACAGGAGACGATTCATTTTTAGTTGGACCAACGGAAAAAACATTAAAAGTATGGGAGAAAATTGAACAATTACAAAAAGAGGAACTTGAAAAGGGAATATTAGATGTAGAAACTAATATTATTTCTGGAATAGATAATTTTGCTCCAGGATATATCGATCAAGAAAATGAAGTGATTGTAGGATTACAAACAGATGCGCCATTAAAAAGAATAGTAAACCCTTATGGTGGAATGCGTATGGTTCATAGTGCACTAGAAGCTTATGGATATACGTTAAATCCAGAGATAGATAAACATTTTAGTGAGTATAGAAAAACTCATAATCAAGGAGTGTTTGATGCATATACTCCAGAAATTCGTCGTGCACGTTCTGCAGGGTTATTAACAGGATTACCTGATGCATATGGACGTGGTAGAATTATTGGAGATTATCGTCGCATAGCACTTTACGGAATTGATTTGTTGATTCAATGTAAGGAAATTGATTTAAGCAATTTAGTTGGTGATATGACTAGTACTTTAATTCGTTTACGCGAAGAAGTTAGAGAACAAATTAACGCATTAAACGAAATTAAATCTATGGCTATGAAATATGGATATGATATTTCAAAACCTGCTTCAAATGCAAAAGAAGCTGTACAATGGTTATATTTTGGATATTTAGCTGCAATTAAGGAAAATAATGGTGCTGCTATGAGTTTAGGTAGAACATCTACATTCTTAGATATTTATATCGAAAGAGATTTAGCAGATGGAACTTTAGATGAAACAGGGGCACAAGAGTTAATCGATCAGTTTATCATTAAATTACGTATCGCTCGTCATTTGAGAACTCCAGAGTATAACGAGTTGTTCGCTGGGGATCCAACATGGGTAACGGAATCTATTGGTGGTATGACAAATGATGGTAGAAGTCTTGTTACGAAGAATTCGTTCCGTTATTTACATACGTTAGTAAATTTAAAACCAGCTCCAGAACCAAACTTGACAGTATTATGGAGTGAAAATTTACCAGAGGCATTTAAAAAATTCTGTACGAAAACATCAATTGAAACGGATGCGATTCAATATGAAAATGACGATATTATGAGACCAATTTACGGAGATGATTATGCGATCGCATGTTGTGTATCTGCTATGAAGGTCGGAAAACAAATGCAGTACTTTGGAGCTCGTGTAAATATTGCAAAATGTTTATTATATGCTATTAACGGTGGAATTGATGAACACAAGAAAACAGTAGTTGTCGATGGAATTCCAAAAATTGAAGATGAGTACCTAGACTATGAAAAGACAAAAGAAGCATATTTCAACGTTATAGAAAAGGTAGCAAAAATTTATGTAGATGCGATGAATATCATTCATTACATGCATGATAAATACGCTTATGAGAAAGGACAGATGGCATTACACGATACGATCGTAGAACGTTTAATGGCATTTGGAGCAGCAGGTCTTTCAGTTGCTGCAGATTCTTTATCAGCGATTAAGTATGCAAAGGTAAAACCAATTCGCGACGAAAATGGAATCGCAATTGATTTTGAAATCGAAGGAGATTTCCCTAAGTATGGAAATGATAATGATGATGTAGATCAAATTGCAGTAGAAATCGTTAAGAAGGTAATTACAGAATTAAAGAAACATCCATTATATCGAAATGCAAAACATACATTATCGATATTAACAATTACTTCAAATGTAGTATATGGAAAGAAAACAGGAGCTACTCCAGATGGAAGAAAAGATGGTGTTCCATTTGCTCCGGGAGCTAACCCAATGCATGGAAGAGATACGAGTGGTGCGCTTGCTTCGCTAAATTCAGTTGCAAAAATTCCATATAAAGGTGTTTGCCAAGATGGAATTTCAAATACGTTCTCTATCGTACCGGATGCACTCGGAAAGAGCGAAGAAGAAAGAATTACGAATTTAGCAGAAATATTAGATGGATATTTTAAACAAGGAGCTCATCATTTAAATGTCAACGTATTTAATCGAGAGACGTTAATCGATGCAATGGATCATCCGGAGAAATACCCAAGTTTGACAATTCGTGTGTCAGGATATGCTGTCAACTTCAATCGTCTAAGTAGAGAACAACAAGAGGAAGTTATTAGTAGAACATTCCATGAATCAAGATAATAAAGGATATATCAATTCGATTGAAACAATGGGACTCGTAGATGGACCTGGAATACGCTTTGTAGTTTTTATGCAGGGCTGTCCTCTGCGTTGTCTTTTTTGTCACAATCCTGAAACTTGGCAAAAAGAAAGTAATTTTCAATTGTCTCCACGGGAACTAGTCAATAAAATTCTCAAATATAAGAATTATTTTTCAAAGACAGGAGGCGTTACCTTCTCAGGGGGAGAACCTTTGATGCAGCCAGAATTTCTAATTGAAACTTTAAAGTTATGTAAAGAATATGAGATTCATACTTGTTTAGATACTTCTGGAGTTGGTAATGGTGATTATGATGAACTTTTAAAATATACAGATTTAGTTCTTTACGATGTTAAGGCACTTACTGCTGACGGTTATCATAAAATGACTGGCGGAAAGATTGATGCATCTTTAAAATTTTTAGATGCATGTCAAAAACATCATACTAAATTATGGATTCGTCAGGTAATTGTACCAGGAATAAATGATACAGAAGAGTATATATTAGAACTGAAGGAATATTTAAAAGGCGTTCAAAATATAGAAAAAGTAGAACTTTTGCCATATCATACGATGGGGATTGAAAAGTACGAAGAATTAAATATGAAATATCGATTGGCTGGAGTTCCAGCGATGGACAAAGAACGTTGTCATAAATTATACGAATTACTCATGCAAGACTAATGAAAATTAGTCTTTTTTCTTTTTCTGTGAAACATTAAAAAAAGCTTGCAAAATACAAACTTTCGTGCTATAGTATGTCAATACATGGAGGGGATAGTATGAAAAAACGATTATTACGTATTACAAAAGTGTTGTTTGTAATGGTTATGAGCTTCGTACTTGTAGGTATGAATACTGTTACTGCACTCACGACAAATGCCCCAGATACTGTAAAAATGGGGGTTGAAACATTATCACCTAAATATCTAGGTGGAGCAGAAATTGGGTTTGTAACCCTTGCAGATGGTACGGTCGTCTTTTGTTTGAAAGCATTGGCTCCGACACCAAATAATGAAACATTGACTCGAGGAGAAGAGGTCGATGGTGGAGTTCGTTATATTTTACAACACGGATATCCTAATGCAAATATTACAGGAGAGGCATCCAAGGATCGCTATATTACACAAATCGCGCTTTGGTGGTATTTGGATCGTATCAATGGATATGGGGATGATAGTTTAAGTCCGGATGCAAATCTTTCACCAAATATGAAAATTACAGGAGAAGATCCATACGGAGTACGACCAAAAGCAAAAAGTTTGATGGAACAAGCATTACAACATAGAAACGATAAACTACCAGCGTTAGATTTTCAATTGAAAACAGAAGGTAGTGCACTAACATTATCAGCAGATGGAACATATTATCAATCAGGATTGATTTGGATTACATCAAATGTAAAAGTCTCTAATCTAGTAGTATCTGCAAGTGGAGCTCCAGAGGGAACGAAATTTGTAGATCAAAACGGAAATGAGAAGACGACATTTTCACCGAACGATAAGTTTAGAGTGATTGTTCCAGCATCATCAGTAAAAGACATGACATTAGAATTTAGTATAGGGGTAGGCGCTAAGGTATCAACTGATACAGCATATGTTTATAAACCTTCAGATAGTAAGAAGCAAACAGTTGCAATTACATATACCAAAAGTGAAAACGTTACAAAGACAACTTCATTCAATTTGATCCGTACAGGGGTTAAAATTAGTAAGCAAGATATTACAACGAATCAAGAACTTGCTGGAGCTAAATTAGTCATTAAGGATCAAAATGGAAATGTAGTAGAGGAATGGGTTTCTACAGGAGAACCACATTATATCTATGATTTACCTACCGGAACTTATACATTAGAAGAAATCGAAGCGCCAGATGGATATCAACTCAGTACAGAAAAAATTGAATTTGAAATAACCAAAGATGGGCTTGTAAAAGAAGTAGTTATGTATAATTCTAGAGTACCAGAAGTACCAGTTCCAGATACGGGAGTTAACGATGGAGTTTTACCGATTGCAGGTGCTAGTATGATGATACTTGGAATTGGTTTGGTATATCGCCATGCAAAGAAGAGAGCATAAATTTCAGTTGAAAAAAAGCCATATCATCTTGATTGGCTTTTTGCTCATTTTTGGAGGAATTTGGTTTTTCTGTAAAGATTATATTGGGACGATAAGAGATGAACTTTTTCAAGAAAAAAATATGGAATTGTTTGAGAATGTCGAACCTACAGATGAGATTACGATGACAGAGAATGAAACACCGCAGGTGGAAAATAGCGCAGAAACTTCTGTTCAACCGACTCCTGTAGTTAATACTTCAAATCAAAATGCATTTATTGGGATACTTGAGATTCCAAAGATCAATTTGAAACGTGGATTTGTCGATATCAATTCTAGCCAGAATAAAATTTCTAGAAATATTACAGTCATTCAGTCATCTACTTATCCGGATGTGGATAAGGGAAATCTCATTTTGGCAGGACATTCTGGACGAGGATATATCGCTTTCTTTAAAAACTTATATAAAGTACAAAAAGGGGATACGATTTACGTAACTTATCAATCGATGAAATATACATATCAAGTTGTTAATATTTATGAACAACCAAAAACAGGGACTGCTAAAATTTATAGAGACACTTCTAAGACAACTTTAACTTTAATTACTTGTACGAAAGATAGTGAAACGTTACAGACAATTTATATTGCAGAACTGGTAAATAAACAACCAGTCGCATAAGGAAAGGAGGGATATGATATGGCTCAAATGACTTTATTTGAAAAAATAGGTCGGCTTTTCGATGCCTTAATATCATCACCACTTCTTGTTCTTATTTGCTTTATGGTAGCACTTGTCTTTGGATATTTCTTGTTTGAAAAAGAACAAAGTGGGAAAACAAAGCAAAATATATTATTGTTTTATATTATTCTTTCAGCTGTTGTCGTGATGCAATATTGGGATTATATTTCCAAGATGTTTGAAACACTTATGAGAGATATGTTAGAAGTATACTACTTTCCAAGTTTATCTGTTTTCTTCGGACTATTTATATTGTTAAATATTCTAGGAGTTCGATACTACTTAAAACAGAGAGAAAATCATAAGATAGAAAAGTCTATTTCTATGATTAGTTGTGCTTTTTCATGGATATTATTGCTATCGTTCTTTACGATTGCAGGAACTGAGAACATCGATATTTGGAATGGTACACAAATGTATACGAATGAAACACTGCTTGCTATTTTAGAGTTGTTTATGAGTTTGTTTGTTTTTTCTGGAATAAGTATAGCAGTTGTATCAGCTTATAAAAATTTAGCATACGAAGGAGTAGAGGAAACAATAGAAAAAGCGGCACCACAATCTGTTCCGGTTGTAAAAGAAGAACAAAAAGTTCCGTTCCAGATGCCAAAAGTTGCTTGGAAGGAAGTGCTTTCAGCAATTTTCTCTAAACCTACATCTTCTTATCGGATTGAATCAGAAAGTTTTGGAATGAAGCCAGTTACAAATTTATATACAGCTGTCGAGGTGCAAGACGATGTAAAACAAGAAGTATCAGCACCTGTTCAGGCTCCTGATACGATTGTGAAGTTAGAACCAGTAGCAAATGTAAATGTGCAAACAACATCAGAAAAAGATTACGTTATTCCAGAGGAAGAATCTAATATAGTAATGCAACAGGGAATTCCTATTATTATGAATTTAGAAGATTACTATACTAAGGATCCATTAGATGATGTAAAAGTGGATCAACCAGTTTCACCCAAAGCTGTAAAAGAGCAAAGTTTTATTCAAAAACTTGTTCCGGTCGTAGAGAAAAAAGAAGAAGAGATTGCCGTTCAAATGAAGCCAGTAATCTCATTTCAAACAAAACAAGAGAACCCTGTACAAATTGAGACAATGGCTGACACTGCTAACAACAACAATGAGCAAAGCAACAATGATACTTATAGTGTGCATGAACCATCTTTGTTTGATTTGATGTTTCAGGAATCTTCATTTCATAGAAACGAGGAAATTATTCGATTGAAACAACAATATGATGCTATAGATCGTGAAATAGCAGCATACGAAAATAAGCGTTCTCAATATAAAGAAGTTTCAGAATAAGGAGATAGTATCTCCTTTTTGATTGTAAAGAAAGTGCTGCCGTGGTATAATCAAAAAGGATAGAAGAGAGTGATCATATGGAAGAAAAAATAGAATTGATTTTACAATATTTACAAAATAAAAAACAAACTATAGCAACGATGGAATCGTGTACTGGTGGTGCATTAGCAAATGCGATTACTAATATAGAAGGTTCATCGTATGTCTTTCATTTTGGAGCTGTTTCCTATAGTAATGAATATAAAGTAAAGATGGGTGTTGATGCTGATACGATTGAAAAATATACAGTTTACAGTATTGAAACTGCCCACTCTATGGCAAACGCAATATCGAAGAAAGCGAGTGCTGATTATGGGATTGGTATTACTGGAAGATTTGGGGTAGAAGATCCAGCAAATCCAGGAGGAAATCAAAATATTGTGTATATCAGTATATATGATAGAGAACAAGATAAATATATTGATCAAACGATTAGCTTAGGACATTTTGAAAGAGAACAATGCAAACGTACAGTTGTACAATTAACGATTCAAAAATTGTTTGATCATTTATTCCAAAAGTAAAGGAGAGGGGAACATGAAAAAAAGAAAATTACGAAAGATTCTAATCGTTTGCATTCTCATTTTTGTATTGATCGCGATTTTCATGTTGTTCTTTAATCCATTTTTACATTTATCTTTAAAAGGGAAAAAGAAAATAACAGTAGAAGTAAACGAATCTTTTCAAGACCCATTGGTGCGTGCAACCTTCTTTGGGCGGGACGTATCTGACGATGTTGTAAAAACGAAAATGAAAACGGATCGGATAGGACGTTATACGATCGAATATAAAATAGAAAAGGGATGGACGACAAAGAAAATCAAAAGGACTGTTGAAGTGGTAGATACGACGAAACCGGTACTTACGCTCATCGGAGATAATACAGTATCTTTACAAGTCGGGGAATCCTATGTAGAATTAGGTTTTACCGCAATGGATAACTATGATGGGAATTTGACCGACAAAGTAAATGTTCAGGGAAATGTAGATACGTCTAAAAAAGGAGAATATACAGTAACATATACAGTAGAAGATAGTAGCCAAAACAAGGCTACAATAGAGAGAACTGTAATTGTTGAAAACCAATCAAAAGAAGGAAGCGGTGGTTATAGTAATATAGTGATGGGACCTAAATATATCGATGGTATTTTAATTGTAAATAAACAATATGCGTTACCTAGAGATTATGGAAATGGCATTGACCCTACCGCACAATCTGCATTGACATCTCTTCAAGCTGGAGCTAAATCCGCAGGATTTTCCATGCCGTTGTTATCAGGGTATCGAAGTTATCAAACGCAAGCGAATTTATATCAAAGATATGTAAATAGAGACGGGCAAGCATTAGCAGATACTTATTCTGCTCGTGCAGGACACTCTGAACATCAAACAGGGCTTGCTTTTGATGTTGGTTCTATCGACGACAATTATGGAACGACTCCTGCAGGGAAGTGGTTAGTACAACATTGTGCGGAATACGGATTTATTTTGCGATATCCTAAAGGGAAAGAATATATTACAGGATATCAGTATGAGCCTTGGCATATAAGATATGTTGGTAAGAAAGTCGCAAAGGAAATCATGAGTAAAGGAATCACACTAGAAGAATATTTAGGTGTCGCATAGAGAAGGAGAAAGTATGGAAGAAGGTTTAATATATGAACGCGATTTACAGGATGTCTTAGAAATTCAACGTGCATTGTTAGCGTTTGTAAAGGAGCATGAAGATACGATAAAATCACATTACACTTTGAGCATAGATTATCATTTTGAAGATGATTTGAAAACGATTTCGGATATCGAACGATTAGTGGAACAAACAGAAATGCAACAGAAACTTTATTGTGTTTATATGAATCATATCAATCGTTTAGAGGACGAAGTCGTAATTCAAAAGTTTGCGTCAATGATTGGATTGACAAGATTACTTGTCAATTACCCACAATTATTTGAAAGAAATTCAGTAGAACTACTTAATTTGGCATCTATTTATAATGAGACGAAGGATAGTGATTTATTTATCACTGAATCATTCTTACTTTCTAGAGAAGAATATTATAAAGCATTAGAAGACCAGTCTGAGTATCTAGCATTATTTTCATCTGACACTTCAAAGTTAAATTGGCGTAAAGAAACAATCGAGGATGAATACGAAGCAAACATGATGAAAAAATCAAATGGGATGTTACACTAAAAAATCTCTTGATCAAAGAGATTTTTTAATTGTTTTCTAATCGATATAAGTAAATAGATGGACGGTTAAATAAGCGATATGGATAAGATGATGTTCCGAGTCCGTTAGAAATGTATAATTCTGTACCATCTATATTATAATGTTCATTATAGTATTCTTTAGCACCTTTTGGAGTGATGATAGTTCCTATGATTGGAAGTCTTATTTGTCCGTGATGAGAATGTCCAGCAAGAGCTAAATCGAATTTCTCATAATCAGTATCTCGAATGTAATCTGGTTCGTGTAGTAATAATATCGCATATTGGTAGGAACCTTCTACACTTTGTTTTATTGAATTCATATAATCGATTGTTGGCTTCATTTTATCGTTAATGTTTTTTGTATCATTTAGATTACTGCTGACTCCAGCGATTAAAATAGGATCGTAACTATCTTTATAAATAAGTTCATAAGTATCATTTAAATTTGTAAATCCGCTATTTTTTATGACTGTTTCCCATTCTGTAAATTTTACATCATGATTACCGGTAATCGCGTATTTTCCGACGCTAGCCTCTATTTTCATAAGTAACTCAGATATATCGACGAAATCTTGCTCTTGGTATTCAGTATTTTTATCGAATAGATCTCCCGTTAAGACGACGATATCTGGCTTCATTTTATTTACTTTTTGTACGATTTTATTCAGTTCGTCTTTATATATTGTCGTATTGTAGTGAATGTCCGATAATTGCACAATTTTAAAACCATGGTAGTCACTAGGAAGATTTTGATTTACGACTTTAATTTCTCGTACTTCTATTTTAGATGTAGCAATATATCTGCTATATGAAATAATTGCAGCGATGAATACAAAAATTAGTAAAATAAGTATCACTATTTTTTGCCATAGCGTAAATCTTGATTCTTTTTTTTGTGCATGTTTTTTCTTTGCCATAGGATCACCACATTCATTTTATCATAGAATAAAAAAAAGACCAATGGTCTTATCCAAATAATAGTACGAGTACTTGTAAACTCATTAAGATACCATTATGTACAAAATGAAGTCCACTGCTTACAAATACATTATTTGATTTTGTTAATACATATGCGAATACAAAGCCTGGAATACTATATGGAATTAAGTATAGAAGATCTACCCATGTATTTACATTTCCGATGACGTGCATTCCTCCAAAGATGAGGCCAGATACGATGATAAATAACCAATCGGTATGAGGGAAAATGTTGCGAATAGAAAGTCTAAATATGAGCTCTTCCATTAGTGGGGCAATCACGACAGCGGATAAATACATATAGATAGGCATTTCACTGAAAATTGAACGAATCAATTCTTCGTTTCCAGCAGAACTTTGTGGATCGATCATTAAAATAATAAAATTACTTATCATCATGAGTCCGAGAATTAAAAACCAATATTTAAAATATTTTTTAAAGTAAGCTCTATGATTTTTCTTTAAATCATTCCATTGTTGTTTTAATTGATCTCTCACTAAATATATGATAATTGCCAAAGTAATTACTTCGTAAGCGAACATGTAGATTGCCTTTGTAATATTTGGCAACGTTGCCGTATCGATTCCTAGCAATGCGAATGGTAGAACTTCTAAATATGGAAGTATAAAATAGGCAAGAATTGCAAGGGTGCCAGCAATCGCAATTTTTATATCGTATTTCGAAGTTTTTGTCATTTCTATCATCTCCATATTATTATTATACCAATTTTTCCAAAAAATGTCTTGTATAATTCATCATATGTTGGAAATACATGTTTATGCTATCGAGATGAGAAGATGATTGATATAGATGTGTCGTTTTATCATAAATAAAATGATCATACATATGATAAAAAGTGAGGAAAAGGGTTTGTTATTTTATGAATATGTGGTATAATACTCATGGAATTGCAGGAAGAGTGGGACATCCCACTCTTTCATGTAGATGGAGGAATTTATGGAAATTACGAAGAAAGTGGATGCGCTCGTACGCGACGTGATCGAAGGAAATGGCTATCGATTAGATGAAGTGTTATATGAAAAAGAAGGTAGTATGATGTTTCTACGGCTGATCATAGATAAAGATGGTTTTATTGATGTCGATGATTGTGTCGCTGTTAGTAAACTAGTTAATCCAATTTTAGATGAAGCAGATCCTATTGAGGAAAATTATATATTAGATGTTTGTTCGAAAGAGAAAGGTTGTGAATAAGATGGATGCTAAAGCATTTAAGAAAGCAGTAGATTTGTTAGTGAAAGAAAAGGGAATAGATGAAAAAGTAATATATGATGCAATGGAATTAGCACTTACTTCAGCATATAAAAAGAATTATAATTCTCTTTCTAATGTCAGGGTAAATATCGATCCTGAATCAGGAGAAATTCACGTATATTCATATAAAACAGTTGTAAATGATCCAGATGAATATGGGTTAATCAACGGAAAAGAAATCGATGAGTGGTATGATGCACACGATGAAGAGACTGAGGAGGAACCACAGTTAGATGAAGATGGGAATCCGATTGTAGAAGAACCACCAAAAGAGATTAAATTCGATGAACGAATTCATTTAACATTAGCGCAAGCACAAAAACTTGTGCCAGGAATCGAAATTGGTGAGACGATCGAAGAAGAAGTTACACCAAAAGATTTTGGTCGTGTCGCTGCTTCGACAGCAAAACAAGTTGTCGTTCAAAAAATTCGCGAAGCTGAAAGAAATAATATTATTGAGGAATTTAACGATAAACAAGATGAAATGGTTACAGGAACTGTAGCTATGGAAGATGTTCGCAATTACTATATCGATCTAGGAAAGACACAGGGAATTTTACCAAAGTCAGAGATTATTCCTGGTGAGACTGTGAAAATGGGATCTAGTATTAAAGTATACATTACAAAAGTTGAGAATAATACGAAGGGGCCACTTATTTTACTATCTAGAAGTCACTATGGATTTGTAAAGAGATTATTCGAGTTAGAAATTCCAGAGATTCAAGAAGGTATTATTCTCGTTCATAGTGTCGCTCGTGAGGCTGGAGTTAGAACGAAGATTGCTGTTTCTAGTGAATTAGCAAATGTCGATCCGGTAGGATCTTGTATCGGAGAACACGGAAGCAGAATCAATCGTATTATCAGTGAATTAAACGGAGAGAAAATTGACGTGATTCCATATGATAACGACGATATGAAATTTATTGAAGCTGCACTTAGTCCAGCCAAAAATCTACATGTTTTAATTACTGATGAAAAGAAAAGAGAAGCGATCGTCATTGTCGATAATGACAATTTATCTTTGGCAATTGGGAAACGTGGATTAAATGTTAGATTGGCAGCACGTTTAACCAAATATAAAATTGATGTGAAAACATACGAACAAGCAAGAGAAATGGGAATTAACTTAATCGAAGGATAAACCTATGAAAGTAAAAAAAATACCGATGAGAACGTGTGTTGTCACACATGAGAAATTGCCAAAGCAAGAACTTATTCGCGTTGTTCGTACGCCAGAAGGAAATGTCGTAATTGATACGACAGGTAAGACGAATGGACGAGGAGCATATTTAAAAAAAGATTTAAGTGTGTTTGAAAAAGCAAAGAAGTCAGGAGTGTTAAGTAGACATTTAGAAGTAAATGTTCCAGATGAAATATTTGAATCATTAAAAGATTTTGTAAAATAAAAAGAAAGAGGTGATATTTATGATGAGTGTGCTAGAGTATGCAGAGGATATCAATAAAACAGTTGATGAAGTATTAAAAGCTTGTAAAACACTCGGAATAGAGGCAGAGAGTGAAGATGATTTACTGGATGAAGATGCGATTGTAGAATTAGATAATACGATCAATTCGGAGATGGTAGATGAAGATAAGACAGAGGAAGAAGCTTTAGAAGATCTCGTAGAAGATATTATCGAACAAGAAAAAATAGAGGTAGATAATACTATAAAAAAGCAAAAATTAAAAAAGAGAGTCGATAAAAAGCCTGCATTTGCCGGAAGTAAGAAAGATTTAGCTAACAAGAGAAAGCAAATGTATAAACATAAAGAGAAGCTTGTTTCTAATGCACCTGTCAATGATGATCATATTGTGTTTTACAAAGAAAATATGACAATTAAAGACTTGGCAGATGCATTGCATGTGCCAGCTGCAGAATTGATAAAAAAACTATTTGTCTTAGGCGTTATGTGTAATATCAATACACCTATTTCTTATGAAAATGCAGAGGTGCTAATATTAGATTACGATAAAGAATTAAAAAGAGAAGAGACAGCGGATGTTACAAACTTTGAAGAGTTTGAAATTACCGATCGTGAGGAAGATTTAGTAGAACGTGCTCCAGTTGTTACGATCATGGGACATGTCGATCACGGTAAGACGACGTTGTTGGATACAATTCGTAAGACGAATGTCGCAGGTGGAGAAGCTGGTGGAATTACGCAAGCAATCAGCGCTTATCAAGTAGAACATGCTGGGAAGCCAATTACTTTCATCGATACACCGGGACATGCGGCTTTTACAGAAATGCGTGCACGTGGAGCGTCTATTACAGATATCATCATCATTATCATCGCTGCAGATGATGGAGTTATGCCACAGACGAAAGAAGCGATCGATCACGCAAAAGCGGCAGGAGTACCAATTATTGTTGCCATTAACAAGATGGATAAGCCTGGTGCAAATCCAGAAAGAATTATGACGGAATTAACGGAGTATGGTCTTACACCAGAGGAATGGGGTGGAGATACTCTATATAATAAGATCATAGCATCTACTGGAGATGGTATTGGAGAATTATTAGATAATATTTTACTTGTTGCTGATATGCAAAATTATCGTGCCAATCCAAGTCGATATGCGAGTGGAACTGTTGTAGAATCTAGACTAGATAAACATTTAGGACCTGTTGTTACGATGTTGATTCAAAACGGAACCCTTCGCCTAGGGGATCCAATCGTCGTTGGAACTGCATATGGAAAGGTTCGTTCATTGAAAAATGATGCTGGTGTAGAAATCATGGAAGCAGGACCTTCTAAACCAGTTACGATTACAGGATTGAACGATGTTCCAGGTGCTGGTGATAAGTTTATGGCATTTGAGACAGAGAAACAAGCACGTAGTATTGGAGAACAGCGAAAAGAACAAGCAAAAACTAAATCTAGAAGTGAAAAGACAGCTATGAGTTTAGATGATTTATTCTCAAAGATTCAAGAGGGAGTGAAAGAAATCAACGTAATCATTAAAGCGGATGTCAACGGAAGTAGTGAAGCAGTTAAAAACTCTTTGGAAAAACTAGAAGTAGAAGATGTTCGCGTAAAAGTGATTCGCAGTAGTGTAGGTTCTATTACGGAAAGTGATGTCGTACTTGCTAAGGCAAGCAATGCGATTATCATTGGATTTAATGTTCGCCCAAGTAGTGAGATTAAAGACTCTGCTAAAGAAAATGGTGTAGAAATTCGTCTTTACAATATCATTTATAAGGCAGTGGAAGAAATGGAAGCTGCTATGAAGGGACTTTTGGAGCCTGAATATGAAGAAAAAGTAACTGGAACTGCTGAAGTTCGTCAGTTGTTTAAATTCTCTAAAGTTGGAACGATTGCTGGATGTTATGTAAGCGATGGTGTGATTAAAAGGGAAGCAAAAGCTCGTATTATTCGTGATGGAATTGTTATTTATGATGGAAATATCAATTCTGTACAACGTGAGAAAGATTCTGTCCGAGAAGTAAAAAAAGGATTAGAATGTGGAATTACGATTGAAAATTACAGCGATATCAAAGTAGGAGACGTTATTGAGTGCTACGAAATGGTAGAAATAGAAAGATAACTATATGACTTCATATAGTTTTTTTCTTTTCGTCATGATATAATAAAATAGGTGATAAAAATGAGTATAAAAATAGAAAGAATAGCTAGTATGCTAGAAAAAGAGATTAGTTATATTTTAATGACAGAAGTAAAAGATCCAGATATTAAATTTGTAACTGTAACGAATGTAAAATTAGCAAGTGATTTAGGATATGCGAAAGTATACGTTACTGTGCTTGATCAAAATAAGAAAGATGAGACGTTGCGATCTTTAAAAGCAGCAAGGGGGTTTATTCGTAGAGAACTTGCCAATCGAGTAGAAATCAGACATATTCCAGAACTTGATTTTGTCTATGATGAATCAATCGAGTACGGGAAGAAAATAGAAGACATCATCGAAGAAATTCATAAAGAGGATCAAGAATAAAGAGTACAAAAAGTACTCTTTTCTATTGACTTAAATCAAATTATTTTGTATGATATTCTTCTTGCGAAAGGAGAATATTATGGGAGTTTGTTTATTAGGATATAAAGGAAAAGATTTAGAGAAAGTAAAAGGATGGGATGGATTTATTAGTCCTGATGGTGAATTTTTAAAGGTGACAGAAAGAGGAAATATGGATGCTGTCCACGATGAATTTGCAGAGATTTATGTTTTAAATAAATTAAATAAAAAATTAGATAAAGAATATGAAAGAATTCAACAGAATAATCCAAAATATCGCTCTATTCAATTAGGATATAAAGATATTTTGATTCATTGTTTTGGATACGTGAATATGGAAAAATATAGTGATCGTTTGTTAATAGAAGTACCTGATCCAAGTATCAATGGATACAAGGTAACAGATGCACACTTTGATACGCTTGCACGTCTTGTCAGAATCAATGGAGATGACGAGAGGGATTTGATGCAAGTGTTTAAGTATGAACGTAAAATGGGGGAAGGTTACCAATATAGAAGATAATGATATTGACAACTTAATGGAGTATGTTATAATAGAATTATCATTTCACAGCGAAGAATATTAGTAGCGATTTGGTCGGAAACGAGAAAGTAAGTGGTCGATGAAAACTTGCCAAGACTAGAAAGTGAATTACCAATTTGGAGTGAAATCGTGTTTTCGCGTTAAGGAAAGAGAGCATAAAGTTATTTATGAAGTAAGGTGGTACCGCGAGCAATCGTCCTTACATCATAGGTAACTTTTTTATTTAGAAAGAGGGAGACTTATGGAATTAGGAAGTTATATCGATCATACGAAGTTAGGATTTACAGTAACGACAAAACAAGTGGAGAAGTTATGCAAAGAAGCACAGGAATATCATTTTGCAAGCGTCTGTGTTCCACCTTGTTATGTAGCAGTCGCAAAACAGGCTTTAAAAGATTGCAGCGTCGCTGTTTGTACTGTCGTTGGTTTTCCACACGGGAATCAACTTACTGATACAAAAGTGTTTGAAGCGAAAAAAGCAATCGAGATGGGTGCAGATGAAATTGATATGGTTATGAATATAGGAGCATTGAAAGAAAAGAGCTATGATTATATTATCGAAGAATTAAATCAAGTGAGAGATGCTTGTGGTGGGCATATTTTAAAGGTTATTATCGAGACAAGTGTATTATCAGATGAAGAGATTCGAGAAGCGACAAAATTGTGTAATTTGTGTTTTATTCACTTTGTGAAAACTTGTACAGGATTTGGTACGAGAGGTGTGTTGCCACAAGATTTGGATATTATTAACGAGGAGAAAAATGAGGTTTTAGAGGTAAAGGCAAGCGGAGGAATAGCAACTTACGAAGATGCGGTTTTAATGATCGAACATGGTGCGACTCGAATTGGTACAAGTCATGGGGTAGAGATTATGAAAGGAGAAGCAGAAAATGAAATTATATGATGAATTAAAGTGGAGAGGATTGATCAAGGATGTCGCTGGTGATGACATTGAGAAGAAGTTAAACGAAGAGAAGATTACTTTTTACTGGGGAACAGATCCAACGGCGGATAGTTTACATATAGGTCATTATTCCTCTTTGATTACGGCTAAGAGACTGGCAAATGCAGGGCATCACCCTATTTTACTAGTCGGTGGAGCAACAGGGTTAATTGGTGATCCTCGTCCTACAGCAGAAAGAGAAGTTATTTCAGTCGAGGAAGTACAAAAAAATTTGGAAGGTATTCGTGCTCAAATTGACCGTATTTTTGAAGGTCGCGCAGAAGTAGTCAACAACTACGATTGGATTAAAAAGTTTGATTTTATTACTTTCTTAAGAGATGTAGGAAAGTATATTAACGTTAATTATATGCTTTCTAAAGATATTATTTCACGCAGATTGGAAACAGGAATTACATTTGCTGAATTTAGTTATACATTGATTCAAGGATATGATTTTTTACATTTGTTTGAAACGAAAAATTGTATTATGCAAGCAGAAGGATCAGATCAATGGGGAAATATTACGACAGGTCTCGAACTGATCAAGAAAAAGACAGGAAAAGATGCATACGCATTTACAATGCCCCTTGTACTAGATGCGAATGGAAATAAGTTTGGAAAATCAGAAGGAAATGCGTTATGGTTGGATATTCATAAGACATCTGGATACGAATTATATCAATACCTAATCAATAGCGATGACAAAATGGTTGAGAGCTATTTAAAAATTTTCACTTTCTTAAGCCCTGAAGAAATTATGGAGGTTATGAGAAAACATGAAGAAGTACCGGAAAAACGTATCGCACAAAAGACGCTAGCATATGAATTTATCAAAGATTTACACGGGAAAGAAGAAGCTGATAAAGCAGTACGTATTAGCGAAGCTTTATTTAGCGGGAATGTTGGTGCATTATCTGGGTCTGAAATAGAAGATGGATTTAAATCGGTACCTAATTTTACGATCGATAAAGAAGAGGAGAATATTGTTGATTTTCTCGTACATTATGGAATGGCAAGTTCAAAGCGTGAAGCGAGGGAATTCGTAACAAATCGTTCTATTTCTATCAACGGAGAAAAGATAGACGATTTGAATTTGACGATTACAAAAAGTCACGCAATCGATGATAAATTCATTATTGTACGTCGTGGAAAGAAGAAATATCATCTAGGCCGCTTTTAAAAAAACAACATCAGTTAGATGTTGTTTTGTTTTACTGTTTCTGCCTGTCGAAAGTTGGCAAGCGTATTTTGGCGTTTGTTTAATAATCTTAATGTATAGTTTTTAATTGGACTTGCAAACTGTATATTATGTTTTTTTTCGATATGCTCTAGAAAAGCATCAAATGGTATTTTCATTAGTTGATCGAGAGATTCTTTTAAATATGGGAAGCTTTCTTCAAAGATAGGAAGCTCGGAGTCTAAAAATTGTTGACTAAAAAATGGCGTTTGATGAGTATGATCTTGCGTTGCATCAAACCTTTCTAATCCTCCTAGAGAAAGTTCGTAGTCTAGTAGAAAAGAAAGAGTTAAATCGTTTTGCTTTTCGTAGTAACTGTTCCCATCAAAGTCATGGTCTAACTGTACTGTAAAGACATCGATGGCGATCATAGCTGCAATTTGTTTTTGAAATTTGACCATTGCTTCTTTCGAATGAAACATAGGAGCAATCGCTGCTATAAAATCTTCATAGCAGGAAAATTTTTTGATTGCGTGAAAATAATCCATATGAATGATGTTCAAATCTTCGAGGGTGTAATATCGTTCGTGGGGCTTCATTTTATTTTTTGAAGCAAGCACTAATCTTTTTTTGGGGATAATTGGATCTGGAATTACCTGGTAGGTTACAGTGGGAATGTTTAGAAAGAGGGCAAGCTCTGATCCGATGAGTTCGGCAATAAGTCGTTGCATGTCATCAAACCCTTTCAAAAAATACCAATTTTTTTCTCCTTCTTCATAGTGCCATTGTGCTCGATATGCTTCTTTAATATAAGGAAATTCTTCCAAACTAATAATTTTATTATTCCATTGGAAATTTTTAAATTTCTTAATTTCTATTTGCCCTTGATAATACTTTGCCATTTTATCTCCCCCCCTTAATATGAAAAAAAGTTCATTGCTGAACTTTTTTATTATCTGTTGTAGAATTCAACAATTAAAGCTTCATCGATTTCTTGGTTCAATTCGCTTCTTTCAGGTAGTCTTACAAAAGTACCTTCCATTTTACTTTCATCGTAAGTAATGAATTCAACACGTTTATTAGTAGCTTCTAGTGCTGCTTTTACAGCTGGATGTTCTTTAGATTTTTCTTTTAATCCAATCACATCTCCAGGTTTACATCTGTAAGATGGAATATCTACTTTCTTTCCATTTACTGTTACGTGTCCATGGTTTACTAATTGTCTTGCACCATTTCTTGTCGTAGCAAATCCGATACGATATACTAAGTTATCTAGTCTGCTTTCTAGTAATTTGAAGAAATCTTCACCGTGAACTCCCTTCATTTTACCAGCTTCATTGAATGTTTTTTTGAATTGTTTTTCACTTAAACCATACATGAATCTAAGTTTTTGTTTTTCTTGAAGTTGTTCTCCATAGTTAGACAATTTTTTCTTTCTTGATTGTCCGTGTTGACCTGGTGCATAAGGTCTTTTTGCTAATTCTTTTCCAGTTTCAGAAGTAGAAAATCCTAAACGGCGTGCTCTTCTGTATTCTGGTCCTGTGTACTTTGACATTTTCTTTCCTCCAATCATTTCTAGCAAATCATCCGAGGACACTTTGTCATATGATAGGGTGTTTGTCTTAATATCTTCGCTTTGCAGCTAAAGTTACTAGTAAACCTAATGTAGGGATCAAACACGTTATCTTATTCAAAGCGTGCTGCTTAGATGCATTCGCATTCAATATTATAGTATGAATTATATAGTAAGTCAAGAACGAAATGTAGCAAATCACAAAATGTGACAAAAAGTTTACAAAAAGGTGCAAAAAAAGTCGAAGATGTGGTAGAATTATAATAGCGAGGTGAAAGTATGAATAGCGTCTTTTTATTGATCATTACAATTTATCTTTCAGCAATCATACTTATAGTACTTGTATTAAACGTGTTACAAAGTCATAAGAATAAAAAAATTAAAAATATTTTAAATCATTTGGAAGTAGAAAAAAACGTTATCGATTCGACACCAATCATGCCGGAGCTATCTAAGATAGAATCATTTTTAAAAAATGATAAGCTAGAGCAAATGTATCATGAATGGAAAGATCGTTTAGATATTATCAAAGGGGAACAAATTCCTAAGATTACAGATATGTTATTAGAAGCGGATTACTCTTTATCACAGATGGACTATAAAACAACGATGTATAAAGTAGCAAAATTAGAGATGGAAATATATAAAGTAAGAGCAAATGCAGAACATCTGTTAGGTGAAATTAAAGAAATTACGACGAGTGAAGAGCGAAATCGTGCGATTATTACAAAGCTAAAAACAAAATATCGTGAATTGTTCCAAAAATTCACATCGACGAAGGATGAATACGGGATCATTGCCGACTCTATATCGTTACAGTTTGAAAATATCGCAAAACGTTTTGAAGATTTTGAACGAGTCATGGAAAGTAATGATTATACAGAGGTGACAAAAATTATTCAGGCAATCGATGAGATGTTAAAGCATATGGAGATTGTCGTAGAAGAGGTTCCTAGTATCGTATTGATGGCAATCGATATTTTACCTAAGAAAATTTCCGACACAACTAAAATTTACGATACTATGGTAAAAGATGGATATCCACTTGATTATTTGAACGTGGAATATAATGTAGAAGAAGCAAATAAGAAAATTAGTGATATTTTAGACCGAGCAAAAGTATTAAACTTAGAGGACAGTTTATTCGAGTTAAAAGTGTTGGTTGATTATTTTGATTCTCTCTATGGAGATTTTGAGAAGGAAAAGAATGTGCGACATTTATACGAGGAGACAAACCGTGCATTTAAATCGAAGTTAGATAAGTTAAATGCTTTGATTTCTGATATCTTTTCTCAAATGGATGAAATTAAAAACGCCTATAGTTTGTCTTTAGAAGATATTGAATTGTTAAATTCCGTACGTGTTGATTTAGATACGCTAAATACAGATTATAAAGAATTAACTGATCATACAGGGAATAATACGTTTGCGTATTCTAAACTTACGAAGGAAATAGAAGCATTGGTGGTTCGTTTAACGGAAATTCAAGATCGCTTGGATAGTACCTTAGATTCTATCGGAAGTATGAAAGAAGATGAAATTCGTGCACGTCAGCAGTTGGATGAAATTAAATTGATTTTGAAAGAGTCAAAAGCAAAATTGAGAGATTACAACTTGCCGCACATTCCAAAATCTTATTTTATAGAGCTATCAGAAGCGCAGGATGCAATTAAAGAGATCGTAAAAGAATTGGAAAAAAAGCCAATTACGATTAGTGTATTGAATACACGGGTCGATACTGCACGAGATTTAGCTCTAAAATTATTTAGTAGCACCAAAGAAATGATGAAAACAGCAATGTTTGCAGAGATGGCAATCGTATACGGAAATAGATATCGTACTTCAGTAGAAGATTTAGATAAAAACTTAACGTATTCAGAGGTTCTATTCTATAAAGGAGAATATCAAAAGTCTTTAGAGTTAAGTATTAACGCATTGAATCGAATCGAACCTGGAATTTATGATAAACTACTTCATTTTTATGCCGATGAAAAGTAATGTTGCATTACTTTTTCTTTTTGTGGAAATACTATAAATGGTGATAATATGAAAGATATTTCAAAAATAAAACAAATGTTTCCACGTGTAACTTCAGTAGAAGAGTTAGATAGACAATTAGAAGAAATTGCAAAGCATCAAGAATTTATTACAAAGGTTTTGAAAGAAATAGAAAAGTAATAGATTTCATGATATAATGGCATAGAAACGAGGGAATTCTATGGAAAAAGTAATTTTAATTAAGTATGGAGAGTTGACGACTAAAAAAGGGAATCGTAATTTTTTTATTTCTACATTGACGCGTAATATCGAATTTATGTTACGTTCTTTTGATGTTCGAATAGAAAAAGATAGAGTTCGTATGTATATTTATACTAAGAAAGAAGATATGAATCATGTATGTGAAATCCTTCAGAAGGTTTTCGGGCTTCATGGCATTGTGATTTGTTACAAGGTAGAGACAAAAGAGGAAAAAATAGAGGAAGCAGTTTTACAACTTGTAAAAGAGACTCTTGGACATACGTTTAAAGTAGAGACGAAAAGAGCAGATAAACGTTTTCCAATTCCTAGTATGGAATATAGTCGTAAAATTGGGGGGATTATTTTAAAGAACACGGATTTAAAAGTTGATGTTCATGAACCTGATTTTGTGGTGCACGTAGAGATCCGCCCAGAAGGAACGTTTCTATATACGAATGAAGTTGTTGGTGCAGGTGGATACCCAGTTGGAATTCAAGGAAAAGGATTACTTATGCTAAGTGGCGGAATCGATTCCCCAGTTGCTGGTTATTTAACATTGAAACGTGGAGTTGATTTGGAGTGCTTGTATTTTGAATCTCCGCCACATACAAGTGAAGAAGCGAAAAATAAGGTTTTAAAATTAGCTTCTATTATCAACGAATACTCTGGACATATAAAGGTACATATCGTTCCATTTACAAAATTACAAGAGGCAATTTACAAAAATTGTCCTCCTACTTATATGATTACCATCATGCGTAGAATGATGTATCGAATTGCGGAGAAAGTAGCACGTAAGCGTAATTGTAAAATTATTGTGAATGGTGAAAGCATTGGCCAGGTGGCAAGTCAGACATTAGAGAGCATGGTCGTAATCAATGCTGTTACGAACATGCCAGTAATTCGCCCAGTTGCGTGTTTAGATAAATTGGAAATTATCGAACTTGCAAATAAAATTGGTACTTACGAGACAAGTATTTTACCATATGAAGACTGCTGTACGATCTTTTTACCAAAACATCCAGTGATTCATCCGGAATTAGAGAAATGTATTCAAGCGGAAGCTGAATTTGATTATGAATCACTGATCGACGAGTGTGTCGAAAAGATTGAGACGATTTCTTCATTTGATCGGGAAGAAACAGAGATCGCTGATTTGTTATAAGCCAAAAATTGGTAGTTCAAAAATTGTATGAAAATTCCGAATGTACACATTCTATTAGTGTACAGGAGGTGAAACTTATGAACAACAAAAGTACAAATAAATTTGTTGTACCTGGTGCTAAACAAGCTATCGAACAAATGAAATACGAAATTGCTAACGAGTTTGGTGTTAACTTAGGTCCAGATGCTACAAGCCGTGCAAACGGATCAGTAGGTGGAGAAATTACTAAGAGATTAGTGAAAATGGGTGAACAACACATCGGAAGCGCATCTAACTACCAATCTAAATAATTAACATATCGTTTAATGAAAGACAGTTTCAATGCTGTCTTTTTTCGTCAAAGTTTGATACAATAAAACTAGGTGATAGTATGAGATGTCCGAATTGCCATTCTAAATTGAACGAAAAATCCATGATGTGTGTTCATTGTGGGAAGATATTTCGCCTAGTAGATGGTGAAATGATAGAGGTAGAACAAAAAGAAGTTGTTAAGATTCCACCGCTTGACTTTACGACGCTGGATATGAGTGGAAGTTATTTAAAAGCAAAAGACATTTCATTAGATGATTTAATGAAATATTTTGAACAATCTAGAAAAGAGACAGATATACATAAAAGTTTTAGTTTGCCTTCATTCTTTTTTGGACCACTATGGTATTGGTATCAAAATGAATTTATTGCGGGGTTGTTGGATTTTATTTTATTGATGCTCATCATGATATATCTTCCATGTCCAGTTTTTTGGAAAATGCTTGCCACAAATTTATCAGTTTTTCTTCCTTTTACAAGCTTTTTATTTTTACATTTGCCGCATTTTCTATTATTTTCGTTTTTTAATTTCTTTACGTCTTATACGATTAAAAAGAGATTGATGAAATGGAGATTTTCTTTTATGAAAAAGATATATGCAAAAGAAGATATTGGTTTATTTATGGTTCGAGTTGATCGTGTTTGTAAAACAGGTGGCATTTACGTTGTTATTGGCATACTGCTTTCGATATTATTACTCGTAATAGGTATGCTTTATTTTAGAATGTTCTAACATAATCGCAATTTTTATTGTAAGTTAGTTGTTTTATGATAAAATGGTATTGAAACTAAAGGAGGTTGTTTATGGAGACGAAATTGAAATGTCCGAAGTGTGGGACACCCATTGATCCGAGAGGAATGATGTGTATTCACTGTGGGTTGATGTTGGGACGTGATCGTCGTGGGCGATTAAAGTTTAAAGGATACGCTAAGGTACCACAAAAGATTGTAGCGGAAAACCAACCAAAAGAAGAGGAAACAACAGTGCGAGTGGTAGAAGCTGACAAGCCGAAAACGACACCTCAAAATAGCTATGAACAAAGGGATGCCTTTAGTACGGGAAATTTGAATCGCCCGGAAATGGATAAAAAAAGTTTTTTAAAAAAGAAAGCACAAAATAAAGAAGGGTTGATCGTGGCAAAAGATGTCAAGATCAATGATGAACTTGCCGATCTTTACATGGGAGATCGTGGAGAAAAATTATTATCTCTATCTATCAATATTCCGGCATTTTTATTCGGGCCTTTTTGGTATTTATATAGAAAGCAAATTTTTGCATGTGTACTATATCTTGCATTATATTTTGGTGTATGTTATGCAGTTAACTTATTTTTACCAACATTACCAATTCTCGTAGTGACGATTTTGTTTATGATTTTAAATTTGTTTTTTGGTAATAAGATTTATACCTTTTTTGTAAAAATGTATTTATTTTTCTATCAATTATTCCATCGCAAGATGAGCGCTGATAAGTTTATGAGTAATATTGAGATCAAGGGTGGAACAAGTTTTAAATATGTCTTTTGGGGATGTTTGTTATTTATTTTAGGGTTATTTGCCTACATCTATTTTTATCATCAAGGTGATATCATGGTGATAAAAGAATTTTTCCTATAATTTTTGAAAATTATCACATACTAATAATGGTGATAAAATGAAGAAAAAATCCAAAATGAAAGAAAAACTTAAGAAGGAATACGAGCAAGGAATTTCGTATTTTAAAGAGGTAAAAGAAGTTCAAAAAGAAAAATAGCTCAGCTATTTTTTTTGTGTTCCGATACTAATATTTGGTCGATGATACCATATTCTTTTGCTTCTTTCGCGTTCATAAAGTTATCTCGATCCGTATCTTGTTCGATTTGTTTGATGTTTTGCCCTGTATTTTTAGATAGGATTTTGTTTAGTTTGTCTTTTAAATTTAAAATGTGTTCTGCGGCAATTTTGATTTCTGTTGCTTGACCTTGTGCTCCTCCTAGTGGTTGATGAATCATTACTTCACTGTTTGGTAGACAGAAACGTTTTTCCTTTGCGCCGGAAGATAGAAGGAACGCCGCCATACTGGCTGCCATACCAAGACAGATCGTAGACACCTCGCTTTTTACAAAATTCATCGTATCGTAAATGGCCATTCCGGCAGTGACGGCTCCACCGGGAGAATTGATGTATAAACTGATGTCATCTTGATTTAAGGAATCTAAATATAGTAGTTGGGCTACAATACTATTGGCACTTTCATCAGTGATTTCTCCGCTCAGAATGATAATGCGATCTTTGAGAAGTCTAGAGTAAATATCATATACGCGTTCTCCGTTATTTGATTTTTCGATTACAGTTGGTATTAACATATTTTCACCCTTTCTATTTTATTGTAGTTTCAAGAAAGAGAATATATACAAAAAAAGATGTGACAAAATACTATTTCTTTGGTAAAATGAATATGAATAGAATAAGAGGGATCGAGCATATGAAAATGGTAAAGGTAAATTATAGAGGTATCGAGACAAAAGAATTTTTGGAAGATACTTCTTTGTTAGAAATTAGTGATAGCTTTAAGAAGTACTATAATTATCCTATTTTAGTTGCTAAAGTTGATAATGACGTTATGGGACTTGCTGAACCAGTTACAAAAAAAAGTGATATTGACTTTTACGATCGTAGTAGTGTGATAGGGAATACAATTTATACGAGATCTGCACAATTTATTTTAATCATAGCCGTAAAACAGGTGCTAGGAGAAGAAGCGGAAGTAATCGTAGAACATTCTATCGATAAAGGTGTTTATTGTGAAATTAGGAATTGTGATATCGATAAACCTATCCTGCGAAAAATCGAATCAAAAATGCATGAAATTGTTGCTGAAGATTTAAAGTTTACAAAGGTAAGTGTCTCTAGAATCGATGCCATTAAATATTTTCGCAAGAAGAAAAGAATGGATAAAGTAAATGTATTGAAGTACATTAGTAATACTTATGTTAATTTATATCGTTTGGATGATGTTTATGATTATTTCTATGGAGAACTAGCGTATAGTACAAAAACGATCGACGATTTTAAATTGACTTATATTAAAGATAATGGCTTTGTTCTTTCTTGTCCTGATATCTATAATCCTGAATGTACATTAGATTACAAACATCACAAGATGTTATTTGATACATTCTTAGATTATACAAAGTGGGGACGTATTTTAAAGATAAGCAATGCTGCTGATTTAAATGAAGTGGTCTCTACTGGTAAATATGGAGATTTAATTCGAATTAGTGAAGCATATTATAATGGACAACTTGCAGAGATTGCCGACCGAGTATATGATAATAAGAAAAATATTAAAATCATATTGATTGCAGGGCCATCATCTAGTGGAAAGACGACAACCTCGAAAAAATTGGAAATTTATTTGAAAAGCAAAGGGTTGCGTACACATCAGATTTCGATCGATGATTACTTTATTAACCGCGATAAAACACCATTGGACGAACACGGAGAAAGGGATTTAGAATCTTTAAAAGCGGTCGATATCGATCTGTTGAATCGTCATTTAGTTAAATTATTTGATGGTGAGAAAGTATTGCTTCCAGAATACAATTTTATGACAGGAGAAAGAGAATATCGTAAAAAATGGTTGCAGATGGATGAAGATGATATTATTATTATCGAAGGATTACACGCGTTGAATGAAGACTTGACGATCTCTATTCCAAGAAGAAATAAATTCAAAATATATATTAGTCCTTTGACGCAACTTAATATCGATAATCATAATCATATTCACACGAGCGATACGAGAAAGTTAAGACGTATTATCCGCGATAATAAATTCCGTAATTATAATGCGGCTGATACATTGAAAATGTGGGAAAAGATCAGTTATGGAGAAGAGAGATATATTTTCCCATTCCAAGATGATGCTGATATGATTATCAATTCAGCTCTCGTCTATGAACTTGGCGTATTAAAGACATATGCGGAGCCGTTGTTGTTCTCAGTATCAGAAAATGATCCAGTATATCCGGAAGCCCTCCGTTTGATCAACTTTCTAAGAAATTTTTTACCGATTCCGAGTGAAGAAGTTCCGGATGATTCTGTACTTAGAGAATTTATTGGAAATAGTTGCTTTTATGAGTAATAAGTTTCTCGATAAAATGATAGAATGATTAAAAAAATATATGGTTTGTTAGTGATTATGAATTATTTTTAATCGTCATTGTAGACACCTCTTTTGAGGTGTTTTATTTGTTTCGATACTATATATATGTTATAATTAGTTTAGATTAGAAAGTAGGGGTCGCATGTCAGTATCTAAGATTAAAGCTAATACAGATGTCAATGTAAAGATACCTATTAAAAATTCTACTGCCAAAAAGGTTGCAGTTTCTTCTATTATTCCGGACAATTATAAAAAAGAAGGTAAAAATCAAGACGAAGAACTATCAAGTTTTATAAGTAATAAGCCAAGATCATCAGAAATTATATACGAAGATATAGGTCCTACTGAAGAAGAAGAGGAATATATTGAAAATTTAAAACAACAAACATTGAAAATAGTAGAAAAAGGGGAAAAAATTAATGATGCTATTTCTACATTGATGGGACCAGGTGCTTATTTATATGATTTGTTAACTGATGGTAATTTTGGTCAGATGCTACTTGAAAGGACAAATGCGGTGATCTCTGTAGAGCATGTCGATCAGTTTTTTGATAAAGTATTTGGTAAAACATTCCAGGAAACAGGAGTTCCTAACTTACAATATTTGCATGTCGATGAGTCGACACGGTTGGGACAGCTTATAAATAGTTATATCGATCAAATGGGAAATAAAATATTTCATACAAATGCAAAAGTGACTGATTGGGAAGGTGGAGTACAGAGTTTTTTTGAACTGTCAGAAGGTACATTTGGAAACTATGGAGTCGATCAAGGCGTTGTGACGGATATTTTAGAAAACCCTGATTTGAAAATTCATAAACAGATATACAACTATATTCACGATTTAGGATTTAAACAGAAGGATATAAGCAAAGTGATGAGCATGATCAATGAAACGGGGGCTTGCTCTTATGCGGCAATTGTGAGTGCAATTATGTATCAATTTAAAGATAATCCTGAAGCATTTGAACGTATTTTTGGATACCCTCTTAAGAATGAAGATGGAACATTAAATGATGCGTTACTATTAACAGATATATATATATTTGTTAATGACGTTGAAAATGGTGGAGAGTTATTTCAGAAAAAAAACGGAAAATATCGAATTGTTGATGCAGATACTGAAAATCAGCAATACCTTTCTGATGTGTTAGGAACTAATGAAGAACTTGTTGATTTGTTTTTGAAATCGAAGAATAAATCATTAAGTTATGATGTGGAATGTTTAGTACGCAAAAAGGAAGGTCTTGAGAAGTATGAAGATATCCTTCCAGAAAGTGAAAAATATCAAAATATACTTAGCGTAAAACACGAGGTAAAATCACATTTGTTGCAAGATCAGTCCGTAACTTTAAGTGTCTATCAGGACACATTAGATAACGTTAACTTTATTCCAATGGATGAAGAAAATGGTAATGCTAGAGTCCTTTCTTTGTCGGATGGAGCTCATGCTGTATATGTGACGGGAGTTATCGATGATGATGAACGCGATGGATTAGTGGTTAGCTCATATGGAAATAAATATTATGTGTCTTGGGATAATTTAGCAAATGCTGAATTTATCATTTCTTCCGCATCTATTAAATAAAAGGGGAATAAATATGAGATATTATATAACAGAAAAAAATTTATGCACAACAGACATTGATTTTCATCTAGATGGTTTATCGAAAGATGAAAAGATGGATTATTTTCGACAAGCTACCATTTATCGTCTCCTTTTAAATGAATATATAAATTTATTAGGAGTACAACAGTACGATCAGATACTACAAAAAAATGAAAATTATTTTCGGGCAATACCACTTTTCAAACAAGATTTTTATCAATACTATTCATTTATAGGAAACAAGTATTACTATTTAAGAAATAATATTTATTTAGAACGACTTACAGAAGAAGAGAGAAACTATCTAAATTCGAGAGCTAAAAACAATATGTTTCAAATAGAACAAAGAGATATGAAGTTTATAGCTAGTACATTTCAAAAAGTCATAAGAGAAGAAAGACGTGGAATAAAAGGAACATTTGAAACGAATTTTGGACCTCCTAGTCCTCAATATTTTGCTCTCAATCATTCACTTGTTATTGGAGTTAGATATGATTGGTCGGATGAACTTCATTATCAGCAAAAAAAATTTTGTCATGATATCAATCAAAAGTTAGAAAATGAATTAAAAGAAAAATTGAATATTCCAGTAAAAGTAATCATATATAGTGATTTTTCTACAAAAAAATTACCAAATAGGAGGGATATATAATGAGAGAAAAGTTTTTACCTATAGGAAGTGTCGTTAAATTAAAGGGTGCAACCAAAGAAATTATGATTGTGGGATACTGTCCAGTAGATTCAAAAGAATCTACAATTTATGATTATACTGCTTGTTTATATCCTGAAGGAATTATAAACTCTAATCAATTACTCTTGTTTCATCATGATCAAATAGAAACGATTTATTTTGTAGGATTTGAAAATGACGAGTATAAGAAGATAGATAAAACTATCAAAGATATGTCTGTCGGCATCAAGGATGCAACGGCAAATGTGGAGAACATTAAGATAGAAGTAATGGATAGCAATAAGTAATCTATGTCAATAGAAAGTCTATTCTATTGACATGACTAATTTTGTTGCGCTACAATGAAAGCGTAGAAGATAGGAGGAAATTATGATTAAAGTAGCAATTAACGGATTTGGAAGAATCGGACGTTTGGCTTTTCGTTTGTTAGAGGAAAATCCAGCATACGAGATTGTTGCCATCAACGATTTAACAGATGCTGAACAGTTAGCTTATTTATTAAAATACGATACATCTCATAGAAATTATCGCGTAAATGAAATCTCTCATGACGAAGAAAATATTATCGTGAAAGATCGCAAAGTAAGAATTTATTCTGAGATGGATCCGACGAAATTACCATGGGGAGAACTTGGAATTGATGTCGTATTTGAATGTACTGGTAAGTTTGTAAAGAAAGAAGATGCGATAGCACATATCACTGCTGGAGCAAAACATGTTATTATTTCTGCGCCTGGTAAAGGAGATATGAAGACGATTGTTTATAATGTAAACCATGAGACATTAGATGGAACAGAAGAGGTTATTAGTGCTGCAAGTTGTACGACAAACTGTCTTGCTCCTGTAGCAAACATTCTCGATAAAAACTTCGGAATTGTAAAAGGGTATATGACGACAGTACATGCGTATACGAACGATCAATCTATTTTAGATGTCGCTCATAAAAAAGGAATTAAAGCGCGCCGTGGTAGAGCGGGAGCTGCTAATATTGTACCAAGTAGTACTGGAGCAGCGAGTGCTGTAGGATTGGTATTACCTAACTTAAAAGGAAAGTTGGATGGAAGTGCTTTGCGCGTTCCAACAACAACTGGATCTGTTGTTGATCTAACTGTTGAGTTAAAACGTAATACGACAGTAGAGGAATTAAATGAAGCGTTCAAAAATAACGCAAATGAAACGATCGGATTTACGATGGATCCTATTGTATCAAGCGATATTATCGGATCGCACTATGGAAGTTTAGTTGATGGGTTATTAACAGATATCCTAGAAGTGGATGGACGTCAACTTGTCAAAGTTGTTGCATGGTACGATAACGAAATGAGCTACACAGCACAAATGGTACGTACGGCAGAATACTTAATGAGTTTGAATCGATAAAAAAGCTATTAGAATATAGCTTTTTTATTTGTTACAATTTTGTCATATCGATGTATTTACTTGAAAATTATGTGAAAACAAGATACAATGATAAATAGGTAGAATAGAAAATGTAAAAATGATTTTCAATGTTTATTATTAGTATTGCTATTCTATTTTGAACCATACTAATAGATGAGTTAGCGTTGATAGTTTTCATTTGAAAAGGAAGAGGATGGAATAATGAAGAAAACATTAAAAGATTATGAATTAGAAAATAAAAAAGTTATCATTCGCTGTGATTTTAACGTACCGATGAAAGATGGTAAAATCACGGACGATAATCGTATTGTACAGAGTTTACCTACGATTCGTTATGCGGTAGAACATGGAGCAAAAGTTATTTTAATGTCTCATTTAGGACGTATTAAAACAGAAGAAGATAAATTGAAACGTACTCTAAAACCGGTCGCATCAAGATTAAGTGAATTACTGAATATTCCTGTCAAATTTGTTCCTATGACTAGGGGAAAAGAATTAGAAGATGAAGTTCAAGGGTTACAACCAGGACAAGTTTTACTTATGGAGAATACAAGATTTGAAGATTTAGACGGGAAAAAGGAAAGTGGAAATGATAGTGAATTAGGTATTTACTGGGCCTCTTTAGGAGATCTTTATATCAACGATGCGTTTGGGACATCTCATAGAAGTCATGCTTCTAATGTTGGAATTGCAAGTCACTTGCCAAATGGAATTGGGTTTTTAATCGAAAAAGAATTAAAGGTGATGGCAGATGCAATCGAGCATCCAGAACATCCATTTACAGTTATTTTGGGTGGTTCTAAGGTGAGTGATAAAATCGGAGTGATCGAAAATCTAGTAAAAATAGCAGATCATATTCTAATCGGTGGCGGAATGGCATTTACATTCTTAAAAGCACAAGGATATGAGATTGGTAAATCTTTATTAGATGAGGAATCTATTTCGTTTTGTGAAAAAATGTTAAAAGAACATAAAGATAAGTTAGTTTTACCTGTCGATGTTGTCTGTGGGACGTCTATCGAAGTAGATCGAGCATCAAGATGTGTTACGATCGATGAGATGCATTCTGATGATATGGGGTTGGATATTGGAGAGAAGACGATCGGGTTATTTAAACCTTTTTTAGAAAATAGTAAAACGGTTATCTGGAATGGTCCGGTTGGGTTGTTTGAATTATCGAGTTTTTCTATTGGAACAAAGAAATTATGTGATATAATAGCAACGAGTGATGCCAAAACGATTATTGGTGGTGGCGATACAGCTGCTGCAGTTATTGGCTTTGGATATCAAAATCGAGTTACACACATCTCTACTGGTGGTGGAGCATCGTTAGAATTACTAGAGGGAAAAGTGCTTCCAGGAATCGATTGTATCGAGGAGGCTTAAAAGAAAAGAGGTATCGGTATGAATCGTAAAGAGAAGAAGAAAACAGCGCTAAATATATTTATACTACTTATCTTTACTGGTATCGTATTATATTTTTCTTTGAAAGATAATTTTGAAGAGATCGTATCTCAAATATTAACGATTCATCCATTTTGGTTTTTAGTTGGAGTAGGATTAGTTTTTGCTTATCTATTTTTACGCAGTGTTGAAATTTGTTGTACGATCCAAAAGTTTAATCCAAACTATACCTTTCGAAAAGCATTTCGTTTAATGTTAGTAACACAATTCTTTAATGCGGTCACGCCTTTTTCTTCCGGTGGACAACCTTTTCAGGTGTATACACTAAAGAAAGATGGACTTCGCGTTACTGATGGAACGAATGTCATTATTCAAAATTTTATCGTTTATCAAGTGGCACTCGTTATTTTGGGATTGATGGCGATAACGAGTAATTATTTTTTTCATATATTTAAAGAAGTAGGACTATTAAAGGAGCTAGTTACAT
Organism: uncultured Bacilli bacterium; assembly: GCA_944331895.1. Lineage (GTDB taxonomy): Bacteria > Bacillota_I > Bacilli_A > RF39 > UBA660 > Fimihabitans. Next base: position 147,644 of record CALVIX010000001.1, on the reverse strand, counting down.
TAGGGTTTATTATTAATACGACTGTTGTCGTAGGTCTTTTTATCATCGCTTTTGCTCGCAAGTTCAATCATAGGATAACAAATTTAGGAATTCGTGTTTTATATCGTCTTCGCTTAATTAAAGATAAGGAAAAGCAGTTGAAAAAATGGGAAGCATCCATCGAGAGATTCCACCATGGAGCAAAAATATTGATGTCAAATAAGATGCTATTTATTCGCTCTGTTGTTTTAAATTTTATTGCACTTGTTTGTCTTTATCTTGTTCCAGTAGCTTTACTATATGGTACAGGTGATTATCAGAGCTTTGATGGGCTTTTATCTATTGTTGCAAGTGCTTATGTTATGTTGATGGGATCTTTCGTTCCTATTCCAGGTGGTACCGGTGGACTTGAATATGGATTCATTGCTTTTTTCGGTAATTTTATAAAAGGTAGTAAGTTGAATGCACTTATGTTGCTATGGAGATTTTTAACATATTATTTGGGAATGTTTTTAGGTGCAATCACATTAAATTTAAAGAAGAAGGAGGATTAGTATGAGAATAGGAATTTTTACGGATACCTATCCTCCATTTATCAATGGAGTATCTACAAGTATTGTGATGTTGGAACATGCTTTAGAAGAAAAAGGACACGAAGTATTTATCGTTACGGTAAATAACGAAAACATGTCCTATAAATACGAAAATGAAAATAAGATCATACGTATTCCTGGTATTCCGATTGGAATTTACGATTATCGCTTGAGTGGAGTTTATCCAATTCGTGCAGTAGAAAAAATTAAAAAATGGAATTTAGATATCATTCATTCTCATACAGAGTTTGGTATCGGAACGTTCGCTCGTATTATGGCGCATCAATTAGATATTCCTCTCGTCCATACTTATCACACGATGTATGAAGATTACGTACACTATATTACGAAGGGATATTTTAATCGAGCGAGTAAAAAAATTGTCGAGTATCTGACGAAATTTTATTGTGATAAGACCGCAACAGAATTGATTGTACCAACGAAGAAAGCCTATGATCTTTTTAAAGAAAAATATAAAGTAGATCGTAATGTCCACATCGTTCCGACTGGGATTGAGATCAGTCGTTTCTATAAGGAAAATTATAAGAAAAGAGAGATTGGTGCATTGCGGAAAAAACTAGAAATTGAGCCTGATGATTTTGTCATTTTATTTGTTGGAAGATTGGGACATGAAAAGAGTGTCGATCTTTTAATTGAAGGACAAGTAGGGCTTTTAAAAACTGACCCACACTGTAAGTTAGTTATTATTGGCGATGGGCCAGATGCAGGAGATTACAAAGAACTCGCGCGGAAATTGCGAGTGCAAGATAGTGTGATTTTTACTGGGAAGGTTCCTTGGGAGGAAGTTCCAAAATACTATCAATTAGCAGATGTGTTTGCAACAGCTTCGCGGACAGAGACGCAGGGATTAACGGTAATAGAAGCGATGGCTGCAAGTGTTCCAGTAGTGGCTGCCGATGATGATAGCTTCCGAAATGTTGTAATTGATGATTTAAATGGATATTTATTTGCAAATAGAAAAGAGTACAAAAAGTGCGTACGAAAGCTAATGGGAGATCCGGAGTTGAAAAAGCGAATGAGTGAACAAGCAAGAATTAGTGCAGAACCTCATTCGGCGAAATATTTTGCTGAAAAAGTATTAGATGTGTATCAAACTGCACTCAAAGGGAGTGGAACACATCAGAAGAACTTTTTTGGAAAAGCAAAAGATGTAGTAAAGAAGGGATTTTATGGAAAATAAGAAATATATGATCGGTAACATGAAGATGAATCTGACTTTTGAGGAAGTAGAACGTTACTTTAATGTGTTGGGAATGAAAGCACATTCTAAACAAATTATTTTTTGCCCTACCTATTTATATGTACCTTATTTCATAGAACAAGGATTTGAGACTGGAGTTCAAAATACTGCTCAATATGATAGTGGAGCCTATACGGGAGAAGTATCGCCTGTGCAAGCAGCTAGTATCGGATGCAGTTATGCGATATTAGGTCACAGTGAACGTCGTATGTATTTTCACGAAACAGATCAGATTGTCTCAGAGAAGGTAAAGAAAGCTCTTACAGCAGGACTTTCTGTAATTCTTTGTGTAGGGGAAAGTGACGAGGAAGAAAAAAGTGGAAAGACAGAAGAGGTTTTAAATAGGGAGCTTACAGCGGTATTCTCTAGTTTAACAGAGGAGGAATCATCGCGAGTGATCGTCGCTTATGAACCAATTTGGGCAATTGGAACAGGAAGAGTTCCTACGAATGATCAGATATGGCAAGTTGCATCTAATATTCAAAAAATATTGAAACAAATGAATATTGTTAATGTTCCTATTTTGTATGGTGGAAGTGTGAACGAAAATAATATTGAAACACTGAATCAGATCGATAATATATCAGGTTTTCTCGTCGGTAGTGCTTGTTTAAAACCAGAACAATTTTTACATATGATAGAAGTCGTCCTATAGAGACGACTTTTCTTTCTTTTATTCGACAAAAAACGACAAAAGAAGTCAAATTTTACTCTAGGCAAATAGTTTAGGAAAAGAGTATAATAAAAATACGTGAGGCAGTACATAAAGGAAGAAGAGGGAAGATGAAATGAAAAAGATAAAAGTACTCATGGTTGATGATAATGTAAATTTAGTAGGGATGGTAAAGGAGTATTTTAAGAATCACGATGTAATATCGATAGATTATACTGCGAACGATGGATTAGAAGGGATGAAAGTAATCGAAGAAAATAAAGATGAGATCGATGCAGTTATTTTGGATTTGATCATGCCGAATAAAGATGGAATGTATGTTTTAGAAATGATGAAATCAAGAAAGATAACACTTCCAGTGATCGTCGCAACAAGTTATAACGCGAGCGATGTAATACGCGAGGTTTCAGAATATGGAGTAAATTATTTTATTTTAAAACCGTTTGAATTATCTGATTTAGAAAAGAGAATATTGGATATCAACAAAAAGAAAAAATCAAAGAATATTGATTTCTATCATAACAACTTGCAAATATCGATTACCAAAATTTTACACGAACTTGGAATTCCGTCTCATATTAAGGGATATCAATATATTAGAGAGGCGATTGGAATTATCTACGAACATCCTGAGACGATTGGAGGTATTACGAAAGAATTATATCCTGAGCTGGCCGAAAAATTTGATACGACTGTATCACGTGTAGAAAGGGCAATACGTCATGCGATCGAAGTGAGCTGGAATAGAGCGAATTGGTCGTTGATGGAAGAAATATTTGGTAATAGTGTCGACATCGATAAAGCCAAACCGACGAATTCAGAGTTTATTGTGACAATTGCAGATAAGTTAAAGTTGGAATTTCATAAAGTGGGAAGTTTATCATAAGCCTAGATGGGCTTTTTTTATTATAAGTTAGTCTTCTTTTTTTGCTTTGTTTATGGTATGATATTGTATATAATAAGGGTGAGGCATATGAAGATAGTTTTGTATTTACAAGATCAAAAATATGAGTTTTTACTACCACAGCAGATTTCTGGTAGTTTTAGTTTTGATGCAAACGAAACAGAAGAGAGTAAATTGATTCATGTTGAAGCAAGAGATGGAAAGTGGATGCTTTGCAGTACATCCGATGTTAAAATTGTAAATCAAAATCAAACGATAGATATGTTACCACTCATGCCAAATCAGTTTTACGTATTGAGAAGAGGCAATTATAATTATTTTATCTATGCGCGAGAAATTGTGTTTCCTGGATTTGAACTTTATACATTTCAAAAGGATGTTCAAATTACGATTGGCAATGCTCAAAATTGTTCTATACAATATGCGATACCATATATACAAGGAGTTTTTGCTAAAATTTATTATCGAGATCAACAATTAGTGTTAGAAAAAGCTGGGCAAGGAAATATTTATATCAATTCTTTGGCGATGAAAGATAATATTTACAACATCAAATCTGGTGACGTCATCGATATTTACGGCTTAGAGATGATCTTTATGAATGGAATGGTCTTTGTCCGTAGATTGAGTCAAAAGATCGCTGTTAATCTTACTTTAGGAAAATTACAGTTGTATCGTTTTGCACAAGAGGAGGAACCTAAAAATATAGAGGTTAAAAATTTAGAGTTATATTCTAAAAATTCTTATTTTTCTAAGCCTCCACGCCTTAGAAGAATGATTCATACGAAAGAAATTAAACTAAGTGCTCCACCACGAGATGATAGCAAAGATGAAATGCCAATTGCGTTAGTTGTAGGACCGATGTTAACGATGGGAGTAATGGCAGGTACGATGCTTTTAAATACTCTTTTGCGGATTTCATCTCACGAGGCTACGTGGGCTTCTTCTTGGCCACAATTAGTGACAAGTGGTGCCATGTTGATTTCTATGATTGTATGGCCATTGGTGACACAGGCATATAATAGAAAAATGAAGAAAAAACGTAGATTGGAAACGATAGAAAAGTATACGCAGTATTTAAATGAAAAGCGAGAAGAGCTTGTGCAAGAGGCGAAATTACAAAAAGAAATATTATTTGAAAATTTAATTACCGTAGATGAATGCTTAAATATTATCCAACATCAAGGAATTAATTTTTGGGATAAACGTATCGATCAAAGCGATTTTTTGGTAACGAGACTCGGAATCGGAAATGAAAAATTAGATGTGAAAATAGAGTATCCTGAAGAAGGATTTACAGTAGACGAAGATGAACTGAGAAAACAAGCAGATCAGTTGGTAGAAGATTTCAAATATTTAACGAGAGTTCCTATTGGATATTCTTTTTATCAAAACAAAACAACGGCTATTATGGGAACTGATTATAAGGTAACAAATTTTATGCATAATATATTATTGCAACTTATGACTTTTTATAGTTATGAAGACGTTAAAATAGTGTTGTTCACAAATAAAGAAAGGAGTCATTATTGGAACTATTTAAGATATTTAAAACATTGTTTTAATAATGACGAAACTGTCCGCTTTTTTGCAGATGATTTAGACAGTGCCAAAAATGTTGCGGATTATTTACAAATGGAGTTACATAATAGGGTGCAACAAAAAAACGAGAACAACCAAGCTACAGTAAAACCTTATTATTTACTTGTGATAGATGATTATGATCAAATTCGTTATCATGATTTAATTAAACAGATTACTGAAACAGACGATAATTTAGGTTTTAGTTTAATTATTTTAGAGAATAGATTGAGTAAACTTCCAAGTAAATGTAATAATTTTATTTCTGTTGGGGAAAATACTTGTGGGATATTAAAAAATTCTTATGAAGATCAAGAGCAAGTTGCATTTAGTGAAGAAATTCGATATCAAATTGATATGATGCAAGTTGTGAAGAAATTATCTAATATTCCAATTGAATTCGAAGATGGCATATCTGCAATTCCTGATTCTATTTCATTTTTAGAGATGGAAAAAGTTGGTAAAGTAGAGCAGTTGAATGTGTTAAATCGTTGGGGGACAAACGATGCAACGACGAGTTTAAAAGCAGAAATAGGTGTAGATAATCAAGGAAACTTAATGTATTTGGATCTACATGAAAAAGCGCATGGACCACATGGGTTGATTGCGGGAATGACGGGTAGTGGTAAATCAGAATTTATCATCACTTATATATTGTCGATGGCAATGAACTATAGCCCTGATGATGTCGCCTTCATTTTGATCGACTATAAAGGTGGTGGACTTGCTTTTGCATTTGAAAATAAAACAGCTAATATCGTTTTGCCGCACTTAGCAGGAACGATTACAAACTTGGATAAAGCTGAGTTGAATCGTACCTTAGTAAGTATCGATAGCGAGATCAAAAGAAGACAAAAGATATTTAACGAAGCAAGAGAAAAGCTTGGCGAGAGTACAATTGATATTTATAAATACCAAGGGTTTTATAAAGACGGGAAATTATCTGAGCCGATTCCACATCTTTTTATCATATGTGATGAGTTTGCTGAATTAAAAGTACAACAACCAGAATTTATGGATAATTTAATTAGTGTTGCCCGTATTGGACGTAGTTTAGGAATACATTTGATTTTGGCAACGCAAAAGCCAAGTGGAGTAGTTAACGATCAAATCTGGTCTAATACTAAGTTTAGAGTTTGTCTTAAAGTTCAAGATGAATCTGATAGTAAGGAAGTGCTAAAAGTTCCAGATGCCGCATATTTAAGACAGACAGGAAGGTTCTACTTAGAAGTGGGTTACAACGAATTGTTTGTGTTAGGACAGTCTGCTTGGTGTGGAGATAAATATTATCCTTCTGAAAGAATCATCAAACATATCGATCATAGTGTTGATTTTATCGATGAGAGCGGAAATGATATTAAAAAAGCGCAAGTATCTAGTGGCGAAGTAAAACATGCTGAAGGGGATCAATTGACTGCGATATTAAATACGATTATTTCTGTCGCAAAGCAAGTGAATAAATATGCTAGAAAATTATGGTTAGACAATGTTGCAGGATATATTTTAGTAGATGAGCTTGTTCAAAAATATCATGTGGATATAACGAAACAAAGATCAGTATCTGCAGTGATCGGCGAATATGATGCCCCAGAGCAACAAAAACAGGGCGCTGTAATTTACGATTATTTAGCCGATGGAAATACCATTGTCTATGGTACAGATGGAATTGAACGCGAATTGTTATTAAACACGCTGTTATATTCAACCATGAAAAATTATTCATCTTCCCAAATTCAATTTTATATGATGGATTATGGATCTGAATCGATGCGAAATTATCTTTCGTGTCCTCATGTAGGTGGGATTGTTTTTGCATCAGAAGATGAAAAATATTATAATCTATTGAAAATGATCCGTGAGGAAATTCAAAACCGAAAAAGAATCTTAAGAGATTATGGTGGAGAATATCGTAATTATATCGAAGCAGATAACCAAGACTTACCAATCCAAGTGGTTATTATCAATAATTTTGATTCGATTTATGAAAATCACGCCGATATTTATGAATTGTTACCTGAATTGGTTCGAGATTCAGAACGTTATGGAATTGTATTTATCTTTACAGCAAATGCGATCAATTCATTGCCAAGCAAAATTTCTCAAAATTGTAAAAATGTGTATGCTTTCCACGTGAAAGATAGCGATGAATATACTTCTATTTTTAACCAGCGAGTACGTGTGACTCCAAGAGATATCCTAGGACGCGGTTTATTAGATATCGATGGTATTCACGAGTTTCAAGTTGCTCATGTATTTAAAGAAGAAGAAAATGAAAGAACGAAGTTGCTTGAATTTATAGAAGAACAAAGATCCAAAAATCAAGTAAATGCAAAACGAATTCCAACACTTCCTAATGTTGTAACTTTTGAAGATGTGCAAGATTATATTAGCGATATACACAAAGTTCCAATCGGAATCATAAAAAATGATTTACAAGTATGTTATGTAGATTATTTAAGTAATATTGGAAACATTGTGACTTCTTTGAAAACTGAAAACACGATGCATTTTATATGTAGTTTATCTATGGTGTTAGAACAAATGAAAGGAGTTCACACGATATTGTGGGATGCAACCACGACATTATCTTCTTATCGAAAATGTTTCTATCAATATTACGACCAAAATTTTAATGCATTATTAAAAGATATGATCATCTCATTAGATAAGGCGAATCAGATGAGTCAAAAACCTGAAATTGTAATCTTCATATATGATCTTGATAAATGGGTTTCGAAAATTAAAGATGTTAGTCTTCTTTCTACGTTTGTACAAAAATTAAAAACATACGAAAAAATATCAATCGTAGTTGCTGACGCCGCATCTAAAATTAAGAAATACGCATTTGAACCTTGGTTTACAAGTGTTTTCAACATTAACCAAGGAGTATGGATAGGTCGAGGAATTTCTGATCAAGGATTACTTCATTTATCAAACGTAACGAGAGAGATGACGACGAATTATAAAAATGATATGGGATATTTTGTCGACGATGGTCTAGCGATACTTTGTAAATGGATTGATTTTTTAAGCGTAGAAGAAACAGGTGATGATAATGAAGAATAAAGTGTTAGTTCGATTGATTGTACCTGAATTGAATCAGAGTTTTGATGTGTTTGTACCTATCAACGAAGTGATATGGAGATTGAAGATACTGTTATTAAGATCTGTATCAGATTTAAGTAGCTTTTCGCTTCCTGAAGAAATGGAGTACACGCTTTTAAATAAAGATAATGGTAGAGTATATCGAAATAACGAATTAGTTTTAGATACTGATATTCGTAATGGAACGGAGTTATTCTTGGTATTTTATCAACCTATAATGTAAAGAGGTGTAAATGATTATTGACAATTAGATACACTTATAATAATATTAAATTAGATAGGAAGCTATCGAAAGAAGGAGGAATATTATGGCTTTAACTGGATTTAATCCTGATGTAGTAAATTCATCTATCAATTCTGTCAAAGCAGCATACGAAAATTTAATTCATGCATTAGGAGATGATATGCAAAATCGTTTCGTAAATGGGATGGCAGATAAATGGGCATGTAATCAAGCTCAAACATTCTTTAATAACTCATTTAAACCAGCAATTGACAGTTTAATTACAAGTTCAAATTCAATTTTCGAAAGTGTGGTTGCTTCTATGAATAGTGCTGGACAAGCATGGGCAATGCAAACTGACTCATCTTATTCACCACAATCATTCTCTGCAATTACAAAAACGATGGACACAAGTGTAATTCGTGAAAACATTGGGGGAGTAAGAGGAATTGATTTATCATCTGCAACGACAGTTGCAAATCAATTAACTTCTATCGCAGATTCTGCAAAATCTGCCTTAACGAGTGCACAACAAGCTGTTCAAAATTGTGGATTTATTGGTGGAAATCAAGCAAGTAATTTGATCAATTCACTTGGAGTGATTAAAACAAAGATCGATAATGCTACACAAGAAATTTCAAGTCAATCAAGAACAGCAATCAACAATACAGTTGAAAGTTATTCTGATACAGAAGGAAAAGTATCACAAGCATTTTCTGCTGAAGGGTAAGACAAAATAAGAAATACCAGGTGATAATATGGAAATTCATATTGATAAACTAAAAACAACGGTATTACAATTAGAACATGCAATAGAAGAATATGAAGAAATTTATATGAATTTTTATCATGTAGTTTCTTCTTCTTCTTTTTTTTGGAATGATGAACGTTCAAAGAAATTTTTTGATAATATGTATATCGAGAAAAATCACGTAAAAAGATCTATTGATGAATTACATACGGTAAAGGAAATCTACGGAGAGATAATATCAAATTACGAGCAAATTGGTAATCGAATTAAAGTGCAATTAAAAGAAAAAAACAACGTGGTTTCTCACTTTAATCAATATTTAGATCAAATTAAATTATGTATAAGCATATGTAAAAAAATACCATTAGCGACGTATCCAGAAGTTTCGTCTCTTATTAGTAGAGAACATGCACAATTGATGAAGATTTACGAAGAAACTGAAGATCTTAAAGATCGATTAGTTCAGCTATTTGATAGAATGCAAGAGTTTGAAGATCAGATAAATAAAAAGGTATCACAATTACAAATTCAAAAGATGACTGACATAAGAGAGGGTGTTTAACATGGATCAATTTATTGATGAGATAAAGTTGGAAGGGGCGATCGGGAAACTTCGAATGTATCATAAAGAAGAGTCTATTTGCTTTGACTCCACTATAAAATTATTAAGAGAATTGACTACTCATTATGTTACAGAGAATACTATTTTTTTTGATACCTTCAATGACGAGATGATGTCTAAATTTCGAGCAATTCAAATGAATCAACAAACTGATATAGAACAAATGGAAAAGACTTTGTCGGGCTATAGAGAAACGAAGAAAAAAGTAGAAAAACGATTGGAGGACATGATATGATGGATGAAAATAACATCATAAGAAAGCAGCAATACCAATGGTTATTACAACAAATGCAGGGCTTGAAAAATAATTTAGAACTGTTAGAAGATCAACATCAAACGACTAGAAGCCAGGTAGAAAAAAATATGATGATAGATCAACGTGTCGCATTTGAAGATCAGTTTGAACAGCTACAAAGTTTAGAACAAGACGTAAAAGAAAGATTAGTTTTAGAAATCATACCTATGATCTCTAAGAATCTATAAAGGAGGGAAAATATGTCAGAAAAAATTAAGACATCTTTAGAAAAAGATGTGAGTCTCAATTATAATGCGACTCACAACCTAGCTGGAGTTGGTCCTGTTTCTGGAATTCAAAATCCCAGTAAGACGGTAATGACTGAAGAGGTTGTAATTGAGCTTCCTGATAACAAGATGACGAAAAAAAAGGTTGTAAAAAAATTAGAAAAAGTAGGAATTGAATTTATAGATAAAGATATGATCGAATCTTTTACAGAAAAAGATGAAACACTAAATATCGTATTAAAAAATGGAGCAAAAATAGTTTTGACGGAAAAAGACGGGGCAAAAATAATTGATGCATCTGGAATAAGTTATACTTTTTCTAAAGATGGTATGATTTGTTCTTCTCAAGATGCAGCTACGGAAATATCGAAAGTAAATAGTAGTATTAAAATGAACGATGATATCAAAAAAATGTTGGAAACTGCTTTTGAAGGATCAACATCAGAAGAGTGGGATGCGTTTTTACAAAAGATTCAAAATGATTTTCCATTATACGAAAGTGTAGTAAAGACAATTTTAGAACAATATCATGGAAAAGAAAAAGAATTTCAAGATAAATTCGGATTTTCTCTTTATACATTGGGGGAAGATGGAAATGTTAAATTGAATTATGAAGCGCTCTCTGTGTATCTGGCAAAAATGGTATGGTCTGATTATTATGGCTTTACAAATTTAAGTAATATTAACCAAGCGACGATTCCTTTGCGTCCAGAGGCAGGGAATCAATTGTTAACATGGATGCCGGATGGAACGATTGGAATCAATAGTTCTAATTATCCAATTACTTCTCTTGATGAATGGAACGGTCTCATTACGAATTTTTATGGTGCAGGAAATTTAGTCGGACAATGTACATGGTTTGCATCTAGGCGATATTTTCAGACACACGGTGTTTCACCAGTCCAAAACGGAAATGCCGGAACGTGGGTAGCCAATGCAGATCCAAGTCGAGTTAGTTCCACGCCACAAAAACACTCTGTCATCGTTTTAGGAAGTGGCGATATATATGGCCATGTAGCATTTGTCGAAGACGTAAAATACGATGCTGCAGGAAATCTTACATCGATTACAATTTCTGAAGCAAATGTAGGTGGTAATGGGAATTTTACTGGTCCTACCATCGCACATGCAAAAGAATGGACCCGCGTAAAAACTTATAGCAGTTTAGATCAATATTTACAACTGAACCCCGGTTTATTTTTAAGAGGATTTATCGTTTAGTAAAAGAAAGTGCAGGATGCACTTTTTTTCATCGATTTAATAATATAAAAAACTAAAAAACCAACACCTTCTTCATGAATTTCATTTACATATAGGATAATAAAATGTTATAATGTGAAAAGATAGAGAGGTATTTGCTATGGATATTTATATTGCAGATGAAGAGAGGTTATTAAAATATTCAATTTCGGCAAAGATGATCAAGTTGTTATGATTATTGGATATTTTCCTATTAGCATAGAAAACACAAACTATGTATATGACTATGTTGCTGAGAAATATCCAGAGGGGAATTTGACTAGTCATAAAACAATTTATTTTAACAAACAAGATATACAAGAAGTTTTACATAAAGGATATACGGATGATGCATGTGTAAAATTTATGGAACAAGCTACCAAAATGTCGTTGATGTTTAAAGAGAAAAAAGATGAACTGACCGACAAGAATTCTAACGTGGCAACAAGTTCTAGTTCAAATGTATATCAGTTTGATAAGAATGGAAGAGTATTGATGGAGGCAACGACAAAATTAGAATCGAAACCAATGCCACTTTATCAATTTGATGAAAATGGAGTGGTAGTTGCTGACCACAGTGCCACAGAAAAAGAGAAATTACCCAATTTAGAAGATGTCTCAAATCCTTTTGCCTTAACGGAAGCGAAAGAAAATGCCGAAGTGGAAAAAGACACAAAAAAATGGCCAATTTTCAAATCGATTAAGTTTGATCAAAACGGAGTAGTATTGGCTGCAGAAGAATATTAAAAATGAAATACGATGGGTAGAAGCTTATTTGTTATAAATGAGCTTTTTTTGTTTTAAATGTGATAGAAATGTGATAGAATGATTGTAGAAGTATTATAGGTATATATGATTTTATCGTGTGTACAAAATTTGTAGAAAAAAGGAGTATTCTTATGAGAGGGAGAAAAAAGAAGAGTAAAGTTACACCAGTTAATTTAGAAACAGTAGAAGTTCAAAAGGAAAAGTTAGAAGCTTTAGAAAGACAGGACGCAATCAAAGAAGATGTTATGATTTCTGAAAATAGTGGAGATGTAGAAAAAGATCAAGTCAAAAAGGTAGGAGACTTTGGAAAGCACCAGAAAAAATTTATTTGGGTTATCCTATTAGGGGCACTTTGTATCGTTCTAGGAGCGTTTACTTATTATTTTCATTTTGACAAGAAAGCGATGTTTGTAAGAGCGACAACCCAACTAGAAGATCGCATAGAATATTTATATCAGCCACTTTTAGAACATGCACCAGAATCGAGAAAATCATATACGGTTACGGGGAAGGCTAACCTTACAATTCAATCTGATCTTTTTACTATGATGGATCCTACTTATGAAATGTATCAAACGTTAATTGCTAATTTAAATAAAATGGAACATCAATATACTTATCAAGTGGATCAAGAAAAAGAAGAGATGGTATTAGATTGGAACACAACATTGAATCAATCTCCATTCCTCAATGTTACATTTGTAAATCAAAATAAAAAGGGATATGTATTACTAAAGGGTATCTACGATTATTATCTCGATACAGGTGACTTTAATCTGTTTGAGACGATAAATCAATCAGCAGATGTCGAAGACCAGACATACTTATATAATTTTATCGTAGATGCTGTAAAAAAACACTTAAAATCAGATTATTTTATAAAGACAAAAGCAGAAGCTACAATAGATGGTAAAAAACAAAATGTAGATAAAATTTCTTTGGTATTAGATTCTCACAATACAAGTGAAATTATGATAGCTGTCGTTGAAGATATCAAGAATGATAAAAAAGCAAATGATATTATAAATTCAGTTTATTCAGAGTTTGAATCATATGAACCGACAATTCAACAAAATAAAGCGAAAGAAACGAAAATTTTAGTGTCTGCATATACGGATGGATTGATGTCTTCTGCAGTACAATACGATCTTTCTATTGTGGAATGGGTAACAGATTATGATGACTTTGATTATAATAAGGCACAATATAATTTGAAAGAACAAATTACGACATTGCGTTATACATTTGGGGAGAATGACGTGATTCGTATGTTGACGGATGAACAAACAACGTTTGAAGCAGAAATTGTAAAAAATGATAACGGATTTACAGCTGTTATGAAGGATGGAAAAAATCAGGATTTAGGTAATTTACAATTAGTTACGAGTGATAAAGGAATTACTTATACATTCTCATTAGAGGACGGATCTACTTCATTAAAGATTGTATTTGATAATCAATACGAAAGTAAAGATCAGGCAACATCAAGTTTTACTTTTGATCTTTCTAGTCAAGGTTCTAATTTATTAAGTATCAATGCTACAAGTTCAGCAACTATTCAAGACGGAACAGATATAAAGATTGATGTTGATAATGCTGTTTCGATAGATGATCTTACAGACGAACAAGAACAACAAATTCAACAAAATTTAACGAATTTGATGATGCGTTTATTTACAACACAATAAAGGACATATGTCCTTTTTTGATGTTACAAAATCGTCATATAAAAATAAATTACTTGAAATGTATCATAAAAAAGGATAAAATGTTAAAAGAGAATAGAGTAATTTGCAATATTCTTTTTGTATGAAATTGAGTGATGTTGTATGATAGAAAAGAAGAAGATATTTTATCGAGTCATATTTATCGTGAATATATTATTTATTTTATTTTTGGTAGGTTATTATGGATATCGTTTGATTCATTATTATCAATTAGAACATAAAAAAGAAAGTGAACTTGTTACCTTAAATGATTATCTGACACAACCTCGCAATATTGTTGTAGAGGGGGACGGTCTATATCAGGATGAGAAGGAATATTATTATGCCGGAAAGAACGTATCAAATTATGTATCGTATTCAGGATATTTATTTCGCGTTATTAAGATTCGTGAAGATGGTGCGGTCGTAATGACGACAGATGATACGTATACATTGTTATCCTGGGGAGAAGATAGTGCGTATGATACTTCTTATGCACGGAAATGGTTAGCTAATATCTCTGAAGTTCCACAATCTGGAATTTTTGAAAAAACGTTATGGAAACCAGAACAATATTTGGTTACGACAGAGGTTTGTACAGATACGATTGCGAATGTGAAAAAGCTAAGCTGTAAAAAGAAAATTAGCAGCGATTATGTCGGATTATTTAGCATAGACGACTATCAAAGAAGCGGAGGTCTTTCTGGTTTCTTAAATAATGGAACAAATTTTTGGACATCGAATGCCTCTAAAACAGGGAATTGGTTTATTTCAAACAAGGGTGGTCTCAATGAGAACGAAGTTGAAAATCAATCTCGTATGTATGGAGTTCGTCCTACGATTACATTAAAAGCATCTCTTCCTGTATTAGGCGGAAATGGAAGTAAAGAACAACCATATATAATAGAAAATCATCCGGTTGCTTCTTTGGCATCTGCATACGTTGGTGGTTATGTTCGCTATAGTGGTCAGATGTTTCGCATCATTGGAAAAAATAATAATGAGGTTCGTCTTGCTTTAAATGGTGTGATTACGACGGATCAGGTTCCTGTGGAACGTATTTTTTCACGTAAGACAAATCAATATAATCCGAAAGAGTATCAATCTGTTGCTCAATATTTAAATCAAACTTATTATCGCACTTTACAACATCCTGAATATCTTGTTGAAGGTGCATGGAATATAGGAAACTACGGAGACATCAATTATGATTATGCGACAACAAGTCAAAATACAGTCAACGCTAAAATTGGAATGTTACAAGTAGGAGACTTGTTCGTAGAAGATGTTCCGAATGTATTTTTATTGAATGGATCTGGCGATGAAGAAATGATTTATACTATAACAGAACAGGGAAGTTTATATTTAGATGAAATTAAGACGAAAAAACAGATTCGACCTGTATTAAATATGCTTCCAACTGTAGCAGTATTATCTGGAACCGGAACAGAACAAGATCCTTATGTGGTAGGTGAAGCATGAAAAAGAAGAAAAAAACAAAATGCGCAGTAGCGCTCATCTTATGTGATATTATCATCGTTATTGGATTCTTTTTGACTTATGGACCAATTTCGTATTTTCGAAATCTTCTAGTGACGACTTCGATGACGACAATGACACATAAATATTTGGCTCGAACGTTTTACACAGACGAAATGATCGATGAGATTTTAAAATCTAATACAGTGACGGAAATTGGTGAAAGTGTCAATGTTAACGATATTGTTATCGGAGATTTTGAACAGACCGGTACTTATGAATCTGTATATGAGGAAGAAATCTTAAAACATGAGGAAGGACAGGATTACAAGATCGTTCCACTGAGTGGAAGTGGATATAAAGGATATATGGCTGTTATCTATGATCCATCTAAAATAGAGCTTGCAGTCGCATCCAAATTAGGTGTAAGAGGATCTTTTCTAAGAGATATTGCTAAAGAAAACCAAGCGAAAGTAGCCATCAATGCGAGTGGATTTCTAGATCCAAACGAGTATGGAAATGGTGGAGCTGCAACTGGAAATATCATCAAAGATGGAAAGTTGATATGGAAGGGAAATCCTACAGGGCGTACCGGAGGTTTGTCAGGCTTTAATAAAGATCACGTGCTCGTTTTAACAAAGGAGACACCGGAACAGGCAATTGCGAATGGAATGGTAGATGCTGTTGAATTTGGACCGTTTTTAATGGTAAATGGAAAAGCTGCTGAAATTAAAGGAAATGGTGGTTGGGGAATCGCACCACGTACTATTTTGGCACAACGCAAAGACGGAATTGTTCTTTTTATCGTTATCGATGGAAGACAAGCAGGATATAGCCTTGGAATCGATATGAATGAGGCAATTCGCATCTTAAA
The DNA here is from genome assembly GCA_944331895.1 of uncultured Bacilli bacterium. Taxonomy (GTDB): domain Bacteria; phylum Bacillota_I; class Bacilli_A; order RF39; family UBA660; genus Fimihabitans. The sequence goes on along the minus strand of CALVIX010000001.1, from coordinate 131,364 downwards.
GAGATACAAAGTTCACAATGCTGTCAACATGGATGGAGGCGCTAGTAGTAGCCTCGTTGTCAATGGAGAAACATATAGTAAACCATGTGGATATAGTGCGACTGGTGAACGATTAGTACCTAATGGTTGGATTTTAAAATAGTATAAAAAGAGCTGACTTTTGTCAGTTTTTTGTCATTTCTTTACAGTATTGGATTTTTAAATAGGAGTCCAAAATTTGACAGCATGTGAAAATATGTTATAATATTGTACGTTTTCCCCCTTTTGGAGGGAAGTACGAAAGAAGGTATTAAAATGAAATCTGATGATTTAGCCGAACAGTATCACTCGTTGGAAAAGTTAGCTAGTGAATATACTGTGATTGATGAATTTGTAAGAACAGAAGATGGAAAACAGGTGACTGATCGTACGTTGATTAACGAGGTAAGATTTGCCAACTTGTGGGCGAATGCATCAATTGCTAAAGATAAGAAACCATTTAATAGTCGTTCAAAACAAACATATGAATATTTTATGAATAAAGTTGAAGAACAATTAAGTCAAAATGGTGATTGGGATATTACAGGATTAAAATTAGGAACGTCTTTACTTATTCCAAAGTCTTTATATCCAAGAGAAATTTTGAATAATTTATTTTATGACGAGATCAGTACACGTATTGTAGAAGAATACATCAAACAACATTTTGAAGTAAAAAATTCACTTTCGACGATATGGAAAAAGAAGAGAAAAAATTTCCGATTACAAGGTATGGCGAAAAACTTCCATTTTGCCGACTTAAAAGATTACTATGAAAAATATACGGTAAAAGAAGGAGTTTATACGAATGAGACAAACGGAAAAGTAATTGTCGACGACGTGAAAAAAATTCGTATTGCCTTTGCTATGTTATGGCATAAAGCTGCTAAGACGAGAACGTTATCAGCTGACCGTGATTACTATGCTTATTGTGCGGACGCAGCAGATACCTATGATGCAATTAAAGATAAGATCGGCGATGCTGTAAGTGATGATGGAACATTTAATCTTTACCAATTGAGAAAGAATATGGATCGTACGATAGAAGCATATCCTGATGCAGAGATGATCTTGAAGCGTTTATTTCAAACGGAAATGGACGCACAAATTACATACGATTTCTTCTCTACATTAAATTTGGATATGAAAGATGTAAGAAATTTATTACCAACATCTAGTACGTTAGAACAAATACATAAAATGAAGGTAATTGCTTAAGCGATTACCTTTTCGTATGAGGGAATGTCCGTTGATAAAATAGATGATTTATATTATAATGGAAGAGGTGATATTATGTGGCGGATTGGCGATGTGGAGATAAAAAACCAAGTTGTTCTCGCACCCATGGCAGGGATATGTAATAATGCATATCGTAGAATTGTGAAAGAGATGGGATGCGGACTGATCTATGCTGAAATGGTTAGTGATAAAGCAGTAAGTTTTAAAAATGAGAGAACGTTAGAATTACTTTACATGTCAGAAGAAGAACGTCCAATCAATCAACAAATTTTTGGAAGTGATGTCAATTCTTTTGTGACTGCCGCAAAATATATCTATGAAACGATGAAACCAGATTTGATTGATATCAATATGGGGTGCCCTGTTCCAAAGGTTGCACTAAGAGCACAAGCAGGGAGTGCTTTACTGAAAAATCCTGACAAAGTGTATGAGATTGTATCTGCTGTTGTGAAATCCGTACCGATTCCTGTTACGGTAAAGATTCGTAGTGGTTGGGATAGTAGTTCGATCAATGCTGTAGAAATTGCTAAAAAAATAGAGGAAGCTGGCGCTAAAGCAATTGCTGTTCATGGTAGAACACGTGCCCAGGGATATAGTGGCAAAGCGGATTGGTCGATTATAAAAAAAGTAAAAGAAGCAGTTTCTATTCCAGTGATCGGGAATGGTGATATTAGAAGTTGTTATGATGCGAAAAGAATGATAGAGGAAACTGGATGCGATGCTGTCATGATTGGTCGAGGTGCGCTTGGTAATCCATGGTTGATTAAAGAGTGTGTCGATTACTTAGAAAGTGGAATTGAACCGCAAGAAGTCACGGTAGATGAAAAGATCGAGATGATTTTAAAACATCTATCTTATCTATTAGAGATCAAACCAGAGAAGGTTGCAATTTTAGAACTCCGAAGTCATGCTGCATGGTATTTAAAAGGAATTCCACATACTGCGCAAGTAAGACAAAAGTTGATGCAGGCAACGACCAAAGAAGATGTAAAAACGATATTGAATGAATTTCGAAAGGGGATTTGATATGAAGAATGCAAGTTTTAGTAAAAGAGCTATCGCTTATGTGATTGATTTTTTGATTTTAGGACTTCTTCTTTGGATTGTATCGCTCTTGATTCCTGAAAATAATAATATCAAAATGTTACAGCTAGAAATGAATACGATTACGGAATTAGCTGTCGAGCATGAGATTGGATTCTTTTCCTATCTAGGTAGATTCGCTAACATCGTTCACGATCTAGACCAAGAGCGTGTCGTATATAGTTTATTGAATGCCTTTTTCATCCTAGGATATTTTACTATCTTACCTTATATATGGGATGGACAGACGATTGGGAAAAAGATTTTAAAATTAAAAATTATCCGTAAGGATCAAGATCACTTGACGATGAATGACCTATTATATCGAAATGTGATTATTCACGGACTTGCCTATTTATTAGGGGCATTAGCCTTCGTTTATATCTTACCAAGCTATGGGTATTTTTTCCTTGTATTGATTCTAGGAATTCTACAATTAGGGGTAGTCATAACAAGTGTATTTATGGTATTATATAGGCATGACAACCAAGCACTACAAGATGTTTTATCAAAAACTAATGTAGTCGATGTAACAAAGATAGAGGTGAAAGAATGAGAGAGTTTTCAGAACAAGAACTCGTCCGTAGAGAAAAATTAGATTTTTTAAGAGAACGTGGATTAGATCCATTTGGACATCGTTTTGATGTGGATAGTAACTCAAAAGAAATTTATGAAAAATACGGAGATAAGACAAAAGAAGAATTACACGAAATAGAAATTCCGGTTACCATTGCTGGTCGTATTATGACGAGACGTAGAAAAGGAAAAGTTGGGTTTATGCATATTCAAGATAAATATGGACAAATTCAAATTTACGTACGCCAAGATGTCATTGGAGAAGATAATTACGAGATCTTTAAAAAAGCGGATTTAGGGGATATTGTCGGAATTAAAGGAACAGTATTTCGTACCGATATGGGAGAGTTAAGTGTCAAAGCAAATGAGTATATTCACTTAGTAAAAGCATTGAGACCACTTCCAGAAAAATATCATGGATTAACGGATACAGAGGAACGTTTTAGAAGACGTTATGTCGATTTAATTATGAACGAAGAATCAAGAAGAGTCGCGTTTACAAGGCCAAAGATTATTCGTTCTATTCAACATTATTTAGATAATCTTGGATATACAGAGGTAGAAACACCAGTATTAGGAACGATTTTAGGTGGAGCTGCAGCGCGACCATTCGTTACGCATCATAATACTTTAAATATCGATATGTATCTTCGAATTGCAACGGAGCTTTCTTTGAAGAGATTACTCGTTGGAGGAATGGATGCAGTATACGAAATTGGAAGATTATTCCGCAATGAAGGAATGGATCGTAATCATAATCCAGAATTTACGACAATTGAAGTATATAAGGCATATAGTGATTTAGAAGGTATGATGGAGTTAACGGAGGGAATCGTTAGCAACGCTGCTATGGAAGTTAATGGAACTTACGAACTTGATTGGAAAGGGCACCATATTTCTCTTGCACCTAAGTTTAAAAGAGTACATATGGTGGATGCAATTAAAGAAGTATGTGGAATTGATTTTTTCCAAGATATGTCACTAGAAGATGCGAAAAAGTTAGCGCGCGAACATGATATAGAAGTAGAAGAACACTTCGGATATGGTCACATCGTCAATGCATTTTTTGAAAAGTATGTAGAAGAGACGATTGTCGATCCGACATTTGTCTACGGACATCCAGTGGAAATTAGTCCGCTTGCGAAGAAGGATCCAAATGATCCAAGATTTACAGAACGTTTTGAACTTTTCATCTGCGGAAGCGAGTATGCGAATGCATTTACAGAGCTCAATGATCCAATCGATCAATATGAACGTTTTCTAAATCAAATGAAAGAAAGAGAACTTGGAAACGATGAAGCAAACGAGATGGATATCGACTTTGTAGAAGCCTTGGAATATGGAATGCCACCAGCTGGTGGAATGGGAATGGGAATCGATCGCCTTGTTATGTTATTAACTGGTAGTGAGACGATTCGTGAAGTTATCTTATTCCCAACGATGAAGTTAAAGGACGAGTAACGTTTGAGATTATATGTCTTAAGACATGGGGAGACAGATGGAAATAAGGCAAATATATCAATTGGAAATTTAGACATTCCTTTAAACGAAATGGGGAAATTACAGGCACTTCAAAGAAGAAGTGTTCTTTCCAAATTAGATATTGATTTTGCCTACTGTTCTCCTAAAAAAAGAACGTTAGAGACATTACAACTTGCGGCACCTCACTTACTAGTCTGTTTGGATGACCGTTTGTTGAGTAGGGATCACGGAGAATTTCAAGGGGTAAAAAACGAAGGAAGAGATCTTTCTGAATACTGGAATATTAACGTAAATCGCAAGTACGAGAAAGCTGAGAGTGTCAAACATGTCTATGATCGTGTCTGTTCATTCTTAGATGAGATTCGTGCGAAATATCCAGACAAAAATATTTTGATTGTCACGCATAGTGCGATCGTAAGATGTATATATTATTATTTTAATGGACTGCCAGAAGATGGCAATTTGTTTAGGTACCAATCGCATACTGCTTCTTTGGAAACGTATGAGATTTAGAAAGAAGGAAATATATGAAAATATTATCAGTGAACTGTGGAAGTTCTTCACTAAAATTCCAATTATACGAAATGCCAGAAGAGAAAGTTTTGATTGCAGGTGTTTTTGAAAGAATTGGAATCGATGGAAGCTTTTACACGATTAAATTTAATGGAGAAAAAACGAAGAAGGAAGCAAATGTTCCAGATCATAAGGAAGCTGTTAAAATTTTAACGCAGGAATTATTAGATTATGGTGTTGTTTCTGATTTAAATGAGATCAAAGGTATTGGTCATCGTGCAGTACATGGTGGTGATAAATTTGATCATACTGTATTGGTGGATGAAGATGTCGTTGCTCAAATCGAAAAATTGATTCCACTCGCACCTCTTCACAATCCAGCAGGGATCATCGGAATTCGCGCATTCCAAGAGATGATTCCAAATGCAAAAGCAGCTGCTGTATTTGATACTGCTTTCCATCAAACGATGAAGCCTAGTGCATATTTATATCCAGTACCATACGAGTGGTATACAAAGTATGGAGTACGTAAATATGGGTTCCATGGAACGAGTCATAAATATGTTTCACAACGTATGAATGAAATTTTAGGTCGTACGAATACGAAAGTAATTACTTGCCATATTGGTAGTGGTGGAAGTGTTAGTGCTGTTATCGATGGAAAATGTGCAGATACTTCTATGGGATTTACTCCAAATGCAGGTATCATGATGGGAACACGTAGTGGCGATATCGATTATTCTATGATTCCATATGTAATGGAACAATCTGGTATGTCACTTGCCGAAGTAGATAATGCATTAAATAAGAATAGTGGATTCTTAGGTGTTAGTGAAAAATATAGCGATGCAAGAGATATCGAAGACGGTATTGAAAAGGGAGACGAAAAGTGTATTTTAGCTCAAGAGATGTATGTAAAACGTGTTGTTGAACATATTGCCAAATATTATGTTTGGATGGGTGGAGCTGATGCGATCGTCTTTACTGCCGGACTTGGAGAAAATTCATCTTATACGAGAAAGCAAATTATCGATCATCTTGCTTGCTTAGGAATTAAGTTAGATGAAAAGGCAAATCAAGTACGTGGAGAAGAACGTTTAATTACAACAGAGGATTCTACTGTGCCTTGCTATGTAATCCCAACGGATGAAGAACTTATGATTGCAAGGGATACTTATGAATTAGTAAAATAAAGGCTTGTTCCATACAAGTCTTTTCTTGACACTAAAAATAATATCATTTAAAATGAGATATAGAGAAGAGTGAAATTATGTTTGAAACGTCCATTTATCAGAAAATATATAAAAAAATTAAACAATATAATTCGATTGTGATTGCTCGTCATGTAGGACCTGATCCAGATGCGTTAGGTAGTCAAATGGGATTGCGCGATGCGATTCGTGAGACATTTCCAAAAAAGAAAGTTTATGCGGTTGGATATCCGGCGAGTAAATTTCGATATATTGGATCTTTGGATCGATTGGATGATGAGATCATATCAGAATCTCTATTGATTATTGTCGATACTCCTGATCAAAAAAGAGTCGATGGAGCACTTGCTGAAAAATTTGCATATACGATTAAAATCGATCACCATCCGTTTATCGAAAGTTTCTGTGATATCGAATGGATTGACGATACGGCGAGCAGTTGTGCACAGATGATTATGGAACTTATTTTTCAGACGAAATTGAAATTGACGTTATCTGTTGCAGAGAAGTTATATTTAGGATTGGTTTCTGATACAGATCGTTTTCTGTTTAAGTATACGACTCCAAAGACATTTCGCTTAGTCGCTGATTTGATCGATAAGACAGGATTAGATATTACAACGTTATATCCTCCTTTATATACAAGACCTTTAAGAGAAATTAAGTTTCAAGGATATATCGCAAATCATATGACAGTAAGTGAAAATGGATTTGCTTCTATTAAAATCACTGCCGATATTTTAGAAGAGTATCAAGTTGATGTTGCGACTGCGGGAAATTTAATTAACAATTTTAATTTTATCGAGGAAGTAATCGCATGGGGATTCTTTACCTATGATAAAAATAATAGTTTGATACGTGGGTCTATTCGTTCGAGGGGACCAGTTATCAATGAAACGGTCGCTCAATTCGGTGGTGGTGGACATGCCTATGCAAGCGGAGTGAAGGTGAAAACGTTTGACGAGGTCGATCTGATGATAGAAGCTTTAGATAAAGTATGTCAGGAATATCAAAATATTTTGGATCAAACAAATGAAGTAGAAGAAAATCAGTAGGTCACATTAGATCTACTTTTTTGTAATATGTGAAGTTATGTGTTTTTCTTCATTTGATTGTATATCGCACATGAACTTGATATGATATATAATGGAATATAAATTGAAAAAAATTTTTGAGTATATTATAATAAAATAGGTATAAGGATTGTAACCAAGTATAGGGGGAATACGATGCTAGAATTAAAAAATATAAAAAAGCAATATCTTGCAGGTACGACAAATCCAGTAAATGCATTAAAAGGAATAGATATTAAATTTCGAGAATCAGAGTTTGTTAGTATTTTAGGACCAAGCGGATGTGGGAAGACCACTTTACTTAATATTATTGGTGGATTAGATGATTATACGAGTGGAGATTTATTGATCAATGGAAAATCTACGAAAAACTTTAAAGATAAAGATTGGGATACTTATCGAAATCATAGTGTCGGATTCGTCTTTCAAAATTATAATTTGATTCCACATCAAACTGTACTTTCTAATGTGGAACTTGCGTTAACACTTGCAGGAGTTTCAAAACAGGAAAGAAGAAAAAGAGCGATACAAGCTTTGAAAGATGTTGGACTGGAAGATCAACTTTATAAGAAGCCAAATCAGATGAGTGGTGGGCAGATGCAGAGAGTTGCGATTGCGCGTGCTCTTGTAAGTGATCCAGACATTCTTCTTGCCGATGAGCCAACAGGAGCATTAGATACGAAGACAAGTGTTCAAATCATGGAACTTTTGAAGGAAATTTCGAAGAAAAAACTGGTCATTATGGTAACGCATAATCCAGACCTTGCCGAGTCTTATTCTACGAGAATTATAAAGCTTTTAGATGGAAAGGTAACGGATGATAGCAATCCATATGAAAAAAGCGAAAGTACGAGAAAGAATAAGATGGGAAAGACGAGTATGTCTTTTATGACCGCCCTTTCTTTAAGCCTCAATAATTTACTTACGAAAAAAGGAAGAACGATGTTAACGGCATTTGCTGGTTCGATTGGAATTATTGGAATTGCTCTTATTTTATCGTTGTCTAGTGGGATGCAGAACTATATCAATCGCGTAGAAGAAGACACGCTATCTAGTTATCCGATCACACTTCAGGAAACGACGATGAGTACAGGAGATTTGCTAAGTGCTGCACAAGATTCCGTCAAAAAGAAGGTCAAACATGATGATGGAAAAATTCATTCTCAGAATATTACGAGCGATATGATTTCTATCATGAGTGCTGGAACTAAGACGAACAATTTACACGAATTTAATCAATATTTAGAGAAGCATAAAAAAGAAGTAGATCAGTATGTCAATGGAATTCAATATTCTTATAATTTTGATTTAAATATTTATAAACCTGTAGAAGATGGATATCGACAAGTGAGTCCGGATCAAATCGTGCAAAAAATGGGATTAGATCAAATGAATTCCATGTCGGAGATGTTCTCATCTGGTTCTAGTTATCAAGCGTTTACTGAAATGCTTGACAATGAACAACTTATGAAAGAACAATACGAAATTTTAGCAGGGAAGTTACCTACGAATTATAATGAGGTTATCCTAGTTGTCAATAAAGATAATTATATTAGTGATTATACTTTATATTCAATTGGTCTTTTAGACAGCGATGAGTTTGTCGATAAATATAAAAGACTCATGAAAGGAGAAAAAGTAGAAGAACTAGAAGAGTTAACATACACTTATGATGAGTTATTAAATGTAAGTTTCAAAGTTCTTTTAAATACAGATTATTATCAAAAAGAAAATGGGATATGGGTAGACCATAGTGATGATGAAGCATATATGAAAGAGAAATTAGATCAAGCTTTGGAATTGAAAGTCGTTGGAATTATTCGACCGAAGGAAGAGACGATTACAAGTAATTCTTTTGGAGGAGTTGAGTATACAAAAGAATTAACGGAATATGTTGTAAACCAGATCAATCATTCAGATATTGCGAAGGAACAAAAAGAAAAAGAAAATATCAATGTATTTACGAATCAGGAATTTTCTGAAGAGGAATTTAATATGAATCAATTAAGTGCGCAAGAGAAAGCATATTTAGCAACGCTTTCACAGGAGGAACTTGCACAACTTTTGAAAAATTATCAGGAAAATGCCAGCGCAACGTACGAATCTAATCTAGAAAAGCTTGGTATAGTAGATTTAGAGCATCCAAGTATGATGCAAATATATGCGAAAGATTTTGATTCTAAAGAGGCTTTAAGTGATTTTATCGAGAAATATAATCAACAGGCAGACGACACAGATAAAATTAGTTATACAGATGTCATTGAACTTATGATGAGTGGAGTATCTAATATCATCGATATTATTAGTTATGTTTTAATTAGCTTTGTTAGTATTTCCCTTGTCGTATCTTCGATCATGATTGGAATTATTACTTATATTTCTGTTTTAGAAAGGACAAAGGAAATTGGTATTTTAAGAAGTATTGGAGCTTCTAAAAAAGATATTTCGAGAGTGTTTAATGCTGAGACTTTGATCGTTGGACTTACAGCAGGAGTGTTAGGAATTTTAATTACTATACTTTTAAATATTCCAATTAACATGGTGATTCATTCTTTAACTGGTATTGGAACAATCGCAAAATTACCTTTCACTGGTGGTGTTATTCTCGTACTTATTAGTATTTTCTTAACGGTAATTGCAGGATTGATTCCATCTCGCATTGCAAGTAAAAAAGATCCAGTAGAGGCACTTCGTACAGAATAAGGAACTTAGTTCCTTTTTTGTTTGTATAAAATTGATAAAAATGGGTAATTCTAACATTGGAGGGAATATTATGAACGAAACAAATGAATTATTAGAAGAGGTATATAAAACAGCAGCCATGGGTAGATTTTCTATTATGAAGTTAATCGAGGCACTGAAAGAAAAAGATAATAAGATAAAAGGATATTTGGAAGAATTATTGGAAGACTATCGAGATTACGAAGATCAAAGTAAGGAATTGCTTTTAAAAGAGAACATCGAACCGATGGAAGAGAATGCGATTTCAAAGCTGATGGCATCAATGGGAATCCAAAAAGAAGTGAAAGGGGATAACAGTGATGCTGCAATGGCTGAAATGTTGATACAAGGAATTTCTATGGGATCTATTGAGATGGAAAAACAAGTAAAAAATTATAAAGATCGTGTGGAAAAAGATGATATGAAACTTGCTAAGAAATTTTTAAAGTTTCAAGAAAAAGCGATTGAGGAATTGAAAAAATATTTATAAGAGATATGGAAAAAAGATGATATCAAACATATATTTATTAAAGTGTTAAAATCAAAAGTTGCTTGAAATAAAGCAACTTTATTTTTTGATTTTTTCTAAAATTAGTTTAATACATGTTATAATAGAAGTTAGAAAAGAGTGGTAGAATGAATAAGATAATTTTGGTGGATGGAAATAATTTATTATTTCGAAGTTACTATGCGACTGCATATAATGGAAATTTTATGAAAAATAGTAAAGGATTTCCAACGAATGCTCTTTTTGGGTTTACTAATATGATCAATAAAATCGTGTTAGAAGAAAAACCTGAATACATGATCGTTGCGTTTGATAAAGGGAAAACATTTCGTCACGAAAAATATACAGAATATAAGGGTGGTAGACAAGAAACGCCAGATGAGTTAAAAAAACAATTTCCTGTTGCAAAAGAACTACTTACTTACATGGGAATTAAATACTATGAAATTGATCAATACGAAGCAGATGATATTATTGGAACGTTTGCAAAGTTTTGTGATGACGATCCAGATTTTATCGGAACGATTATTAGTAGTGACAAGGATTTATTACAATTGATTAGTTCAGATGTCGACATTAAACTTTTAAAGCAGAAAGATTACATTCGATATAATGAAGATACATTCCGCGAGGCATATGGAATTGAACCGAAAGCAATCGTCGATTTGAAAGCACTACAGGGAGACGCTTCTGATAATATACCAGGAGTACGTGGGATTGGTGAAAAGACAGCGTTAAAATTGCTTCAGCAGTATCATACGCTCGATAATTTATACGATCATATCGACGAGATCAAAGGAAAGATGAAGGAGAAGTTAATCGAGGATAAAGAAAAAGCTTACATGAGTTATGATCTTGCCACAATTGTAAGAGATGTACCAGTTGAAATTACGATGGAAGACGTTAGAATAAAGCCAAAAGATCATAAGAAATTGACGGATTTATATGAAGATCTAGAATTCTTTTCTTTCTTAAAAAAAGAAAAGCAACCAGAGAAAGAAATGGAGAAAAAACCATTAGAGATTCAGATTGCACGTTCTTTAAACGAAATTCACATCAACGAGGAAACTGCTATTTATCTAGAAGTATTAGGAAGTAATTATCATACTGCGAAAATACTAGGACTTGCAGCTTATAATGACCATAGTAGTGTTTATATTCCATTTTCTTTACTAAAAGAACATCCTAGTTTTTTAACGAAAGTACCACTTTCTACGTACGATGCTAAAAAAGTGCTTGTTGCACTCGCATATGAAAATATTCCAATCGGACCAATTTCTTTTGATGCTATGATTGCTGGGTATCTACTCGATTATAATGTGAAGGATGATATTGCCTATTTGGCAAATACCTTTGATGCGGATATTCCTTTTTATGAAAATATCTATGGAAAATCTAATAAACTTGTGGAACCAAAAGAGGATATCATCGCGTATCATGCAATTACGAAAGCAAAATTTATTTATGAAACAAAAAATATTTTCTGCAACAAATTAAAAAATGAAGAATTACTTTCTCTATTTGAAGAGATCGAGATGCCTCTTACACGAGTTTTAGCAGATATGGAACATACTGGTGTGTGTTTAGACCAGGAGTGTTTAAAAGAAATGGGAGAAGAAATCAAGTTAAAAATAGAACTTATCGAGCATGATATTTATAACGATGCTGGATGCGAATTTAATATTGCTTCTCCGAAAGAGTTAGGAAATATATTGTTTGAAAAATTGAAACTTCCTCACGGAAAGAAAACAGCGCGAGGATACTCGACGAGTATCGATGTTTTAAATAAACTTGTAGACGATCATCCAATCATCAATCGTATTATTGAATATCGGATGCTTACAAAATTATATAGTACTTATATCGAAGGATTATTAAATACTGTGCACGAAGATGGTAAAATTCATACGATCTATACACAGACTTTAACGAGAACAGGTCGTCTCTCTTCGATCGAACCGAACTTACAAAATATTCCAATTCGCTACGAATATGGCAGATTGATTCGTAAGGCATTTGTTCCAAGTAAAGATAGTATTATCTTAGGGGGAGACTACTCACAAATTGAACTTCGTATTATGGCACATATGGCGAATGTCGATGCACTTATTGAGGCATTTCAGAATGATATGGATATTCATACGAAGACAGCGAGTGATATTTTTCATGTAGACCCTTCTCATGTAACAAAGGAAATGCGACGAATAGCAAAAGCAGTTAACTTCGGAATTATCTATGGAATCAGTAGTTTTGGGCTCTCTGAAAATTTACAGATCAGTGTAAGTGAAGCTAAACAATTTATCGATCATTATTTAGAGACTTATCCTGGAATTGATCTATATATGAAAGAATCTATCGCGCTTGCTCACAAAGATGGTTATGTACGGACACTTTTCCACAGGAAAAGAAATATTCCCGAATTGAATAATAAAAATTATATGATAAGGCAACAAGGGGAGAGAATTGCTCTTAATACGCCAATTCAAGGAACAAGTGCAGATATTATTAAGAAAGCTATGATTGAAATTCATAAGTATTTGGAAGAAAAACATTTGCGTTGTAAGATGATTTTACAAGTGCACGATGAACTTTTATTCGATTGTCCAAAAGATGAGGTCAAAGTTGTGGAAAAAGCGATCAAAGATATTATGGAACATACGTGTGAATTGAAAGTTCCATTAAAAGTCGAGATGGAGTCAGGAGAAAATTGGTATCAAGCAAAATAAAAAGATACATAAAATATATATGTAAAGAGGGAAAATATGAAGAAGATTATACATGTTATGCGTATGAGTATTCTAGTGAATGTCGTACTTGCAATAGGAAAGATATTAGCTGGATGGTTAGGATCTTCGGGAGCACTCATCGCGGATGGAATTCATTCCTTTAGTGATTTAGTAACTGACTTTTGTGCAATTTTAGGTAGTAAAATGGCGGCAAAGCCTGCCGATAAAGAGCATCCATATGGACACGGTAGATTAGAATATATGACAAGTCTAGTGATAGGAATTATGATCTTGGGCGTTGGGTTTTCTGTCATTTATGGAGCATTTTCGCGCGAGATTACAATTCCTAGTGTATTTGTCATTTTCGTTAGCTTTATTAGTATCGTAGCAAAACTTTGTTTATCTACTTATTTGATTCGTAAAGGAAACGAATACCATAGTAATGTTTTAACGGCAAGTGGAAAGGAAAGTAGAACAGATGTTATCAGTTCTTTTGTTGTTTTACTTTCTTCATCTTGTATGCAATTTACAAATGAGATTCCAATATTGAAGTATGCGGATCTTGTTGCGATGATTGTTGTTGGCATTTTAATTGTTCACGTAGGATTTGGTGTATTAAAGGAAAACTTGAGTGCGGTATTAGGAGAGCGAGAAATGGATCGTAAAGTGCAAAATGAAATCGAGGCATTAGCGCAATCCTACGAGGAAATTTATCATATAGAATCTATTTATCTTATTAAATATGGTTCTTATTATTGTCTTGATTTAGTTATTCATATGGATGGAGGTCTTACTCTTATCTACGCACATAAAATTATCGATCAATTAGAGGATCAGATCCGAAAGAAGTATCCGGATATTCAATATTTTAATATACATATGGAACCGGAAGAAAAATAATACAGTTCATAATTTATATTGAAAATTTGGAATCGTCGTTGATTATTTCCTGGTGATTCAGGATTATATAATTGACTTATGAATTTTAAGATGATAAAATAAGATAAGAAATCGATGAAGGAACATAGTAGTAAATGGAAGCGTGAGAGAAAGTTCGTGGTTGATGAAAACGAACCGTGGAAATTTACGAATCTACTCCAGAGTGAAATGCAAACATTTCCGGTGTTATGCCGTTATCTAAAATGAAGTAACCAAGTAGGATGGTACCGCGATTTTATCGCTCCTATATGTGGTTACTTTTTTGTTTTTTATGATCTGGAGATACTATGGAAAGAAATGGGAGGATAGATATGATAGATATCAATTTAATTAGAGAAAATAAGGAAAAAGTAAAGGAAAATATTAAGAAGAAGTTTCAAGATCACAAACTTCCGCTTGTAGATGAAGTAGAAGCTTTGGATAAAGAATATCGTGAAGTAAAAGCAAAAGGAGATCAATTACGTGGTTTAAAAAATACTAAGAGTAGTGAGATTGGTGCTTTGATGCGCGATGGAAAAAAGGAAGAAGCAGAAAAAGTAAAAGAAGAAATTGCAACCATGGGTAAGGAGATTGAAGAACTTACTGAAAAAGAAGAGAAATTACAAGCGACAATCAAAGAAAAAATGATGATGATTCCTAATATCATTGCAGATTCAGTTCCAATTGGGAAAGATGATAGTGAAAATGTAGAACTAGAATGTTTCGGTGAAAAAACAGCATTCGATTACGAAGTTCCATATCATTTAGATATCATCGAAAAGTTAGGTGGAATCGATTTAGATAGCGCAAGAAGAGTTGCTGGAAATGGATTTTATTATTTACTTGGTGATATTGCTCGATTACATTCAGCTGTTTTAACATATGCGAGAGATTTTATGATCGACAAAGGATTTACGTACTGTATTCCACCTTACATGATTCGCGGAGATGTCGTAGATGGAGTTATGAGTTTTGAAGAAATGGATGCGATGATGTATAAGATCGAGGGAGAAGATCTCTATTTGATCGGAACAAGTGAGCATTCTATGATTGGAAAATTCAAAGGACAAATTTTAGATGCAAGTGAAATTCCATATACGATGACAAGTTATTCACCATGTTTCAGAAAAGAAAAGGGGGCACATGGAATTGAAGAGCGAGGAATTTACCGTATTCATCAATTTGAAAAACAAGAGATGATCGTCGTATGTGATCCAAAAGATAGTGACGAATGGTTCGATAAAATGTGGCATTATACTGTCGAGTTATTCCGTAGTATGGAAATTCCAGTACGTGCTTTAGAATGCTGTAGTGGAGATCTTGCTGATTTGAAATATAAGAGTATCGATGTAGAGGCATGGAGTCCAAGACAGAAAAAATACTTTGAAGTTGGAAGTTGCTCTAATTTAACGGATGCACAAGCAAGAAGATTAGGAATTCGCATTAAGAATGGAAAAGAGAAATACTATGCTCATACGTTAAACAATACAGTTGTCGCACCACCTAGAATGTTGATTTCTATTTTAGAAAATCATTTGAACGAAGATGGAAGCGTCAATATTCCAAAAGTTTTACAACCATATATGGGTGGAAAGACAAAAATCGAAGTGAAAAAATAAATCAAAATAGACAAGTTTCATACTTGTCTATTTTTTCGTGGACAAATAAGTGTGAATCGTGTATTCTTATAGTAGGAGGAGAATATGAAAAAGAAGAAGTTAGTTATAACGATTGCAGTGATCATCGGAATATTGGCGATTGTCGGTATCTATTTCGGATATAAGTCTTTTTTACTTTCTTTTCATCAATTGCCGGATGATTCAAAGCAGGAGTATCAAAATCTATTATCAGGATACGAAAAAAGAGATACATTAGAAGTAAAACACAGTGAAGCATTGTCAGAAGGAATGCTTACGTACAAAAATGTTCAATTCCAAAACGTAGTAGAAGGATTTGAAAAAACAGAAGAAGATGATTATGTTAGTTATAAATTACTCGATAGTAGTGGTAATTATCAAGCATATTTTACTGTATCAATTACAGAGCCGTTTCTCGATCATGTTGGGAAAGACGATGGTACGTTTGTCATGGGAAAAGATGAGCTTGATGCGGTTGAATCGGATGATTTTACCAAAAGAAAAGGTCTAAAAAACGATGTTGATTTCTTCGATTATTTGATTGAACATCAAAATGACAAACATGATTTGTTTACACCTGTAAAGACAATCAAAGAAGATCATTATGTACAATTATTATCCTATATTATGTTACCATCAGTTGATTCTGTAACTGTATTAGAGGGGGATTTAGAAGGTTATATTTTGAATAATGGCGATATGAAAGAAGTGAACATCTTAGAAGGTGGAAAACGATATGTATTTTCATTTATAAGGTTGGATTACTTTACAGATGATGTAATTAGAGAGTTTATAAATACTTTAGTAATTGATAAAAGCGTTCAGTGAGAAGAACACTTTTTTTATAATGGTTATTTTCATATACCCCCTTCTTTTCAAATACCCTGAGGGGGTATATAATGTAAATGGTGAGATTATGAAAAAATTAACGATTCGCTCAGATCAAGAGAAGAAGAAGCTTTTGAATCGTCTCAATCGAATTGAGGGACAAGTACGTGGTGTAAAACGAATGATTACAGAGGATCAATACTGCAATGATATTTTGATTCAATTAGCGGCCATTGAGAAATCTGTGCAAAGTTTATCGATAGAAATGTTAGAAAGTCATTTATATCGATGTATTTCTAATGATATGAAAGATGGAAACATAGAAGCGATCGATGAAGTAATACAATTGTTTAGGAGGTTTCAAAAATGAAGAAAATTATACTTGGAATTGATGGAATGAGTTGTAGTGCCTGTTCAAATGGATTAGAAAAATATTTAAATCGACAAGAAGGAATTAAATCTGCAGTGGTGAACTTAGTGATGGCCACCGCTTCTATCGATTATGACGAGGCGTATTTAGATCAAAAAAAGATCGAACGATTTATTAAAGAAGCAGGATTTCGTAGTACAGGAATTTATCGTGTGAATGCGGAAAAAGAAACGCATCGCAAGGAGAAAATTATGTTTTTTCTATTTGGCTTTCTTGCATTGATGATTCTTTATTTATCTATGGGAACGATGTTTGGGTTACCTGTCGTAGAGGCTCTTCATATGCATCATAATCCCAGAATTTATAGCAGCGTATTATGCACTCTTTCTTTTTTATTTTTAATTTACGGATTTGACATTATAAAAAGTGGATGGACTAATTTGATTCATCGTACTCCTAATATGGATACACTAGTGATGATCGGGGTGATTTCTAGTTTTCTTTATAGTGTTTATCACATGATATTGATTTTTTATGGAAAGTTGGAATACGTAGAACATTTATATTTTGAGTCTACTGCAATTGTAATATTCTTTATTAAGTTAGGAAGATATATCGATGCGGTCAATAAAAATAAGACGAAGGAGGCAATACAAAAATTAGTACAGATTACACCTACGAGTGCAGTGATAAAACGAAGAGGAACGGAAGAAAAAGTGACGATTGATGAGGTACAACCAGGAGATATTGTCATTTGTAAAGCAGGTGAAAAAATAGCAGTTGATGGAACAGTTGTAAAGGGAAGTGCACATATCGACGAATCACTTATTACAGGAGAATCAAAACCTGTAGCCAAAAGTAAGGATGAGAAGGTAATTGCAGGAAGTATCAATTACGATGGGTATCTAGAATATCGTGCTGAAAAGATCGGAAAGGATTCTACGATTTCTGAGATTGTCAGGCTCGTTATGGAAGCGACAAATACAAAAATGCCAATTGCGAAACTTGCCGATCGAGTGAGTGGATATTTTGTTCCTGTCGTTATCCTACTTGCAATCCTTACATTTATTACATATCTTATTTTCGGATATTCTATGGATGAGGCTGTCAACACGTTTGTTACGATTTTAGTTGTTGCGTGTCCTTGTGCACTAGGGCTTGCAACGCCGCTAGCAATTGTCGTAAGTGAAGGTTTGTGCGCAAGCCAAGGAATTTTAGTAAAACATAGCGAGATTTTAGAATTATCTTCCAAAGTTGATACGATTGTTTTTGATAAGACAGGGACTTTAACTTATGGACGTTTAAGAATCGCACATTTCGTAAATCATAGTAATATCGATGAAAAGACGTTATTATTGTGGATCAGCAGTTTAGAATTACAATCGACGCATCCGATTCGTGGAGCATTTGAGCTATATATGAAACAGAACAATTTAAAACCATTAGATGTTGCTGATTTTAAAAACATGTCTGGAGAGGGTATTGGAGGAACTGTGAATGGTAAAAAAATGATGTTAGGAAACGAATCTTTATTAAAACATCATCATTTAGAGCATAACTATCAAAAAGAAATCGAGCAATTTTCAAATGAAGGAAATAGTATTATCTTTGTGGTACTAGAAAATTGTGTAGTTGGACTAATTGGCGTTAATGACGTCGTTCGTGAAGAAGCAAAAGATGTGATTGCACAATTACACGAAAAGAAAATTCATACGGTTTTATTAACAGGGGATCATAAGAATGTAGCTGATAAGATTGGAAGAAAGTTGAATGTAGGTACGATTGTAGCAAATGTACTTCCGAAAGAAAAATTAAATTATATTGATACATTAAAAAAAGAAGGGCATATCGTTATGATGTGTGGAGATGGTATCAATGATTCTCCTGCTTTAGCGCATGCAGATGTTGGACTTAGTATGAGTGGTTCTACGGATATTGCAACAGATGCAGCGGATGTCATTTTAATGAAAGAAGATTTGAATGATGTCTTACGTTTATTAGATATTAGTAAACATACGATAAAAAATATCAAGCAAAATCTATTTTGGGCATTTTTTTACAATGCTTTAATGATTCCAATTGCAATAGGGTTATTCCGTGGCTTTGGAATTACACTTCATCCAATGCTTGCAGGTTTTGCTATGATGTTTAGTAGTTTTACGGTAATTTTAAATGCATTACGATTAAAAACAATACGATGAGGAGGGACTTATGTTAAAGAGAATAAAAAAAGTAATCATTGTCAATGGGATGCATTGTGAACATTGTCAAAAGAGAGTGGAAAATGCACTTTCGAATTTGCGCGAAATAAAATCAGTAGAGGTAAATTTAGAAAATAAGAAAGTTATCATTGTTTTAAAAAAAGAAATTGAAGATGAGAAAATAAGACAGACGATTGCAAATCTTGGCTACTCAGTTGAGAGTATTGATCTTTTGTAGAGAAGAATGACTCGTTCTTTGCATTGAAAAAGAATGGGATCAGTGTTAGAATGAATTTGGAGAGTGGAAATATCAAGTACAAAATTTACTTCGATTATGTACATTCTAGAGTAAATAGTGATCGTGGGTGATGATATGTCAGAAAAGAAACGAAAAATAAAAGAGCCAAAATTAACGCATTTAGAAGAAAAGTCGTTAGAGAAATGTTGTCAACACGGTGAGTTAGAATATGGAATTTTTAAAGAGGCTTTGATTGATTCATCCATAAAAATCGAAGAGATTACAATCGATAGTTGTATATTTCAAAATATAAATTTTACGAATGTTTTATTAGAGAATGTCGATATGGTTGACGTTATATTTGAAAACTGTGATCTTTCTAATCAACATTTTGATAAAAAGTTGTTAAGTCGAGTGATTTTTAAGAATTGTAGATTGACTGGAACTACGTTTTGTGATGCGTCGTTACGGGATATTCAGTTTATCAAGTGTAATTGTAGGTATCTTAATTTATCGGGAGCTAAAGTCAATCAAATGTTAATTGACGAATGTGGATGGGAAGACACTACTTTTTTGGAGACGACATTAAAAGAGGTTGAATTGAACAACGTAAATTTTGAAAGAACAGAATTTATTCATACATCATTAGCAGATATTGATTTTTCTACATGTGATATATATGGAACTCAATTTGATTCTTTTTCTTTAAAAGGAATGGTAATCGATCCTTTTCAAGCTCAATATATCGTCGGAGCATTAGGTGTCAACTTAAAAGGTTGACGTGTCAATTAGATTGTCAAATTATAATACTATTATTGTAAAGTTATTATGGTTCGTTGACTTTGCTATAGGATATCAGTAATATAAAAAGTATAAGGGGGTAGATCGCATGTTGTGTGAAAAATGTGGGACAGTCATTCCAGCAGGTTCAGAGACTTGTCCAAATTGTGGTGCACCAGCGCCTAAAACAATAGATCAGACTCCCATTCCTGATTTTTCGGAAATATCATCTCCGGTTTCGGAAGTGATTTCTCAGGAAGAAATCACAAATGTTTCAGAGCCTACGCCAGATTTAAATCATTCTAATGAGATTCCACAAACAGAAAATGTTGGAGATACGTCTATGACGCAGCCGACAGACACAGTTCAAGATAGTGCGCCGGTAGCAGAAGTTGTTTCAACTGAGATGAATACAATATCGGAATCACAACCTGTTACTGAAGTAGTTCCGAATGAAGAAGTGGTGCCAGAAGTAAGTGAGCCAGTGATACAGAATATGACTCAGACTGCCGAGCCAGTTCAAGATAGTGCGCCGGCAGGGGAAATACAACCTGTCGTCGAAACCGCTTTAGAAGGTAATGTTCAAGAAGTAAATGCACCGACGACGCAAGGAGGAATTCCTCTTGCGACTAGTACAGTTGTAGAACCAGAACCAGTTATGGAGCAACCGGTTGACGAGTTAGAGGTCAATATAAGGCCACAAGAGAATAATACGACATGGACAGATGAAGAGAAGCCTGAAGAGAAAAAAGTAGTTCATATGCCATCAGAACCACAACCAGTTGTAAAAGCACAAGAATCATCGGCACCGATGGAAAAACCAGATTTATTAAGAGGAATGAATGAGCCAACACCGCAAGAGTATGCAGAGTTAGAAAAGAAACGAGTTGCACGTGAAAAGACAAATCGTATGGTACAAATGATCAATAAGATTGCTTTATTACTCGTTGGAATTGTGATTGTCGGTGTCGTTGGATTTTTTGGATATCAATACTTTTTTGTGCCAAAAGATACGACAGAACCTTTTTCTTACGATATATACACATTTCAAATTGACCAAAATTATAAAGTGACAGAGCAAGAGAGTGCTTTTGTAATCGAATCAAAGGATCAAAGTGCAAGTATGAATGTTCAAATATTACCTGATTCTTATTTAGCTTTTGAAAATGGTTATTTATCGAATCAGGAGAATTTTATCAATCAAATGAAGATGCAATATGGTGTTGATGCAGTAAAACGGGTGGAGCAGAAAAACATAGAAGGACAATCTTTTATTATGATTACCCGCACAACAGAGACAGATAGTTCCTACATCATTTATACGACAACGCCAGATGATAAAATCATCCTGGCAACATACGTGCCAAAAGATCAAATTTTAAATCAAACACAAGCTGATGAGATGACTAGAAATTTATTAAATATCGTGTTGAATGAAAAATAGTGTAACGACTATTTTTTCTTTTTATACGTTGACACAGAATATATAAACTTAGTATGATATAGTTAGTTAGGAGAGGTTAGGATGAAGTGTAAGAAATGTGGACATGATATTCCAGAAGATGCATCATTTTGTACGCAATGTGGTGAGAGAGTAACGGAGGAAGCAAAAGAGAAGCAAATAGTCGAGCAGACACGGGAGAAAAATGAGACCGTATGGCAGAAATACGACGTATTTATCGTACTTGCTATCGTACTTGTCATATCAGCTATTTTGTTATTTCCATTATTTAAGAATTTGAACAAAGGGTTTATTTATACGTTGGATGGTTATGGAATTCCAGTTGCAAACGGATATACTTACAACGATAGTGAAGAAGGAAGTTTAGCAATTTTAAATGATGCGGAAGACGCGGCTTTCTATGTACAGATATTATCTGGGAATGATTTTAGTACATTTTATCAAATGATGAGACAAGATTTTGAATTAGTGTTATCGATAACATCAGAGATGTATTCGGATTTTGAAATTAGCGATGTAGCATACCCAAAAATCAAGGACGTACAGACTGTTCGATTAAGTGTACAAACACCTGAGGGACAACAAGGATACATTATCTATTATCCTGCGGATGATGATCAACTCGTTATGGCAGTTTATGTTCAAGAAGATGGAACGGTAAATGAAGATAAATTTGAACAAATGATAGAAACGATAATTGATGTAGATAAAAGCAAGTAATTGCTTTTTTTCTTGGAATTATAAAGTTTTCGAGAACGAAAAAGACTTTTCTTTGTTTTTTTCTCGTTGCTTGGTGATAGATTTTGTGGTATATTATGTATAACATGTGAGGGATAGTATGCTAAAAAAAACAATCAAGGGGGTTGTGTTAGCGCTGATATTATCTGTTATTACATTAGGATTATATACAAATCACATGAAATCAAAAGATCCTAGTTGGGATTTTCAAGTAGGCAATTATAAGTTGATGGAAGTGACCTACGATGGTTTTGGAGACCAAGTGAAAATTGGAGATATGATGCTTGTGCATGAGAAAGATACTTATAATATTAGTGATATTATCATGTATCAAAATGGAATGCATCATGATGTTGCACGCGTTGTCGATACGACAGAGTATGGGGTGTTTCCTCGAAAGGAAACGAGTCTTATCAATGAGAGTTTCGTTCCACATAGAGATATTATTGGGTCATTGGCCTTTTGTCTTCATGATGGTATGAGATGGTGGACTTTAGTAACGCATCCGTTAACAATAGGTCTTTTAGCGACTGTTGTATTCACATATTTTTTGCATAAAACATCTATCAAATATGTGGTGTAAAAGGGGGAAAATATGAAAGTTATCAAAATTATTATAGGTGTATTCGTCGGTGTTATTATTTTTTTAGGATTGTTCTTTAATTTTAAAAAATTAAATGATGCTGAAGAAATACCTAAATTATCTGGATTTACTATGATGGAAATTGGTGTAGATGGGATGAGTACTGAGGCGAAAATGGGAGACTTTGTCATCCTACAAGAAGTTGATACCTATGCGATTGATGACGTTGTCGTTTATAAAAATGGTCTTTTTATAGATGTTGGAAAAGTAACAGCTGTAACTGATCAAAATGTAACGTTAGAGAAAGATAATGGTATGGGAGGAACGACCATTAACTCGGATATCATCGTTGGGAAGGTTGTCTTAAATATTTCTGGTTTTGGTAAGGTTTGGAATTTTCTCATCAATCCAATTGTCACAGGACTACTTATCGTAGCAGCGTTAGGGTATAGTGTTCAAAAACTTGTAGCTCAATAGAAAGTCAAATTTTAATTTTTGACTTTTTTTGATATAATAAAAAATAATGAGAGGAAGTTTAAAACATGAAAATAGGAGTATGCGATTCAGGCTTGGGAGGATTAACGGTTTTAAGACAGATTGTAAAACGATATCCTAATCATGATTATTTATATTATGGAGATACAAAACATTTACCATACGGAGAAAAAACAAAGTCTCAACTGATGGAATATGCATCTGGTATCATGGATTATTTTATAGAACAAAGGGTTGATTTTGTTATTATTGCCTGTGGAACCATTAGTACTAATATATATGGAGAATTAAAAAAGAAGTATTCTATCCCCATGATAGATATCATTTCTCCAACAATTACGTATTTGAAAGAAAGGGAGTTTTCTTCTGTTGGAGTGCTGGCAACACCGATGACGATTCATAGTCATGTCTTTGATGATGCTTTATATCAGAATACGACAACGGTCGCTTGTGCAAAGTTTGTACCTCTGATCGAAAGCGGAAAAATGGACTCGTCGGAATGTAAGGATGCAATTAGTTTATATCTAAGACCAATGATAGAAAACAAAGTGGAACATATCGTATTAGGGTGTACACATTATCCTATTTTGATGGATCTACTTTTCAAGGAGTATCCTTGTGATTATATCGATATGGGGGATATTTTAGCATCCTCTCTTAAATTAGAGCAGAATTCATCTGAAATTGGGTCTATTGACTTATATTTTTCGCATGTAACACCTATGTTGGAAAAAATGGTTGAATTAGTATTTCCATTCCCATATCGTATGAACGAGGAGGAATAGTATGAAGATTGTCTCTTGGAATGTCGCAGGAATTCGCGCCTGTTTAAAGAAAGGATTAAAAGAATTTTTTGAAGAAGTTGATGCTGATATTTTTTGCATGCAAGAAGTAAAAGCGACGGAAGATCAATTTGACTTTTTACCTGAGGGATATGAAAGATATCTATATCCTGCTGTTAGAAAAGGTTATTCTGGGACGGTGATTTATACAAAGAACAAACCGATATCGGTTTTTTATGGTGGATTAGACTTAGAATATGATGATGAAGGTAGAATGATTACGCTTGAGTATGAAGATTTTTATTTGGTAAATGTCTATGTTCCAAACGTGAAACGAGGGCTAGAACGGATGGAATCACGTATGCGATTTGAGGATTTATTTCGTTCTTACTTGAAACGATTAGATTGTAAAAAAAATGTGGTGATCTGTGGCGATTTTAATGTAGCTCACAACGAAATTGATATTCGCAATGCGAAGCAAAATATTGGGAATGCTGGCTTTACTTATGAAGAAAGAGGTAAGTTTGACGAACTTTTACAAGCTGGCTTTACCGATACATTTCGCTTTCTTTATCCAAATAAGAAGGACGCATATTCTTGGTGGAGTTATCGGAAAGGCGTGCGTGAGAAAAATATTGGTTGGCGAATCGATTATTTTTTAGTGTCATCTAGATTGGAATCAAAGATCCAAGATGCACTCATTTATTCTGATGTACTTGGTAGTGATCATTGCCCAATCGGTTTAGAAATCGAGGTGACGAAAGATGCCGGAATTACCAGAAGTCGAAACGGTTAAAAATATATTAAAGACAAAAGTGTTGGGGAAAAAGATTGTCGACGTCGTTATTTCATATCCAAATATTGTAGCACATCCGTCAATCTCAGAATTTCAAAAGAGGATGAAATCGCAGACGATTCGCGATATTCAAAGAAGAGGGAAATGGCTTTTATTTATTTTAGACGATGATGTTTTATTGAGTCATTTAAGAATGGAAGGAAAATATAATTTAAAAAATAAAAACGATTTACGAACAAAGCATGAACACGTATCTTTTCTCTTTTCAGATGATACAGAGTTAAGATATCATGATACGAGAAAATTTGGTAGGATGTATTTATATTCGAAAAATGAGGTTATGCAGGTAGAACCACTTTTATCTCTTGGGTTAGAACCATGGGATGAAAATTTAACGGAATCGTATTTAAAGAAAAAGTTTAGTAAAAAAAATATTCCAATCAAAACAGCTTTGTTGGATCAGACGATCATTAGTGGAATAGGAAATATTTACGACGATGAAATTTTATTTTTATCACATATTCACCCTAAAACAAAAAGCAACGCTTTATCAAAAAGACAGTTGCGTACTATTATCGATATGACAAGACTTGTTCTTCAAAAGGCAATTGAACAAGGTGGAACGACCATTCGAAGTTTTGAAGCAAGTGAAGGGGTTCATGGGAGGTTTCAACATGAATTATCAATTCACGGGAAGAATGAATGTCCTATTTGTCATAATCCGGTTATGAAAGAATTTATAGGTGGACGAGGAACATATTATTGTAAGCATTGTCAGAAAAAAACTTATAAGTAGAAGGCATCAATTTGTGCGTCTTCTACTGTTTTATTTTTATTGATCTTTTTTATTTGGTGTAAAGTCTCCATTATTTTATTAGAATCGTTCATTGCGAAATAAAGATCAGATATCGAAATGATTCCAACTATTTTTTCTTCTCTTGTCACAAGTAATCTTTTTATTTGGTGCCTAGACATTAGAGATAAAGCCTCCTTTAATGAATCGTCTTCTTTTATTGTAATAATAGGTGTAGATAAGTATGAATGAATTTGTCCTGACATATCTTGATTGGCTATTACGCGAACGGTGAGATCGCGATCTGTACATATACCAATACATTGATTCTTTTGTATAATCGGTAAAAATCCAATATCGTATTGTTTCATCTTTTGAGCGATTGTTTGGATAGAATCGTTATCATTTCCATAAATGATATGGGTTGTCATAATGTCTTTTACTTTCATGCGTTCCTCTTTTCTATTGATAGGATGTGTCAAAAAAGAAGAAGTATGCGCATAATATATAGGTATGAGACGGAAAGTTCATTTACGTAAGAAATATGTACTGTATTCTAAAAAAGAGTTTCATTGGACGAAGCGAAAGTTCATATTTTTTTTGATTGGAATATTTGTTTTGTGTGTTATTCTCATTTTTACTTGGATTCAACATACAGTAAATCCTATTTTATTACGTTATGGAGAGAGCGAAATTCAAAAAATTTCTAAGGCGATCATGAATGCTTCTGTAAATCAGCAAGTGACAGAAAATTTAAATGTCGACGAACTGTTTATCATATCTAAAAATAATGACGGAGAGATCAATACGATCGATTTTGATCCGGTGATTGTCAATAGAGTTTTATCAATGATTACGGCAAATGTACAAACAAATTTAAAGTTATTGGAAGATGGGAAAATAGATCAGATGAATGTTGGTGATGTTTTATCTAATTATGACCAGAAACAATTGAGGGAAGGGGTTGTCTATCAGATTCCAAGTGGAGTCGTGTTTGGAAATACTTTGCTTGCGAATTTAGGCCCGAAAATTCCGGTTCGTCTTAATTTGTATGGAGATATTAGTAGTGAGATCAAAACGACGATTACAAATTATGGAATCAATAATGCGATGATAGAAGCGAGTGTCGTAATGACGTTGGAAGAGAGAGTCATTTTACCATTTATATCAAAACAGATTAAAATTGAATCTCGTATTCCAATTGCGATGAAATTGATTCGTGGTAATATTCCGGAGTATTATTTTAATGGAATCGACAAAGATTCTCCGTCGATTACGATTCCAAGTAATTGATTCTTCCATTTATTTATCATATAATAAATATATAGATTGGAGTAATATCATGAAACAATATCAATTTGGAACAGAGAAATACACATTGTTGGAAAATTATAAAGATGGGTTTGATAAGGAAGCAGTAGAATACTTATATACGGAGTATTTTGAACCATATGATTACATATTAGGGGATTGGTCTTATGGTAAGTTGCGGTTAAAAGGTTTTTATCGTAGTTCGAATTCCAAGAAAAAAGCGATGAATGATTTTTCTAACAAAGAACAATATATAAAACAAAATTGTGCATATGATTGTAAATATTTTGTCTTGGAAAAAAAAGGTTCGGCTTAGAGCCTTTTTTATTGTGAAAAAGATAGAAAAGAAGAGAAAAAAATGTTATAATGTTATATGATTGGAGGATACATTAGTGGAACTATATGAACTGAATAATGCATACACTGATGATTCAAATCGAATTTTAGATCTATGGAGGTCACTTTGAACCAGATCAGTGTGAAAATAGAATTAAAGAATTAGATGCGATGATTGCAAGTCCTAATTTTTGGGATGATGCAAGGAAAAGTACTACGGTTGTACATGAACGAAATCAATTGAAACAGAAATTGGATCGTGTATCGAAATTGAAAAAGAAAATAGAAGATAATCTACAATTGCTTGATACCTTAAAAGAACAGTCTGATTTAGAAATTCAGGAGTTATTGACTTCGGAACTACAGGAAATTGAAACGGAACTTTCCGATTTAGAATTGTTGTTACTTTTAAATGGAGAATTTGATGTAAATGGAGCTTTATTAGAAATTCATCCTGGAGCTGGAGGAACAGAAGCCTGTGATTGGGCGAATATGTTATATCGTATGTACTTAAGATGGTGTGAGCAACATCATTATCAAGTCGAAGTTTTAGAAGAACAACCAGGGGAAGAAGCAGGAATGAAAAGTGTAACATTGATGGTAAAAGGAGAGTACGCTTATGGATATTTAAAATGTGAAAAAGGCGTACATCGTTTGGTACGTATTTCCCCATTTGATTCAGGGGCACGCAGACATACATCGTTCGCTTCTATTGATGTAACACCACTATTTGATCATCAGACGATTGAATTAGATATCAAAGATAGCGATTTGAAAATTGATGTATATCGTTCGAGTGGTGCGGGTGGACAACATGTCAATACTACCGATAGTGCTGTTAGAATTACTCACTTGCCAACAAAGATTGTCGTCACTTGTCAAAATGAACGGAGTCAAATTCAAAATAGAGAAAAAGCGATGGAAATTTTAAAAAATAAATTATATCAGTTGGAAGTTGAAAAAAGGGATGAGCATTTACGCAAGTTAAAAGGGGAGATCGTGGATATCAACTTTGGTTCCCAAATTCGAAGCTATGTAATGCATCCATATTCTCTTGTGAAGGATCACAGAACGAATGTGGAAACTTCGAATGTAGAAAAGGTATTAGATGGGGACATTGATTTATTTATCAACGCAATGTTGAAGAAAGGAAGTTTATGATGTGGTTGAAAAAGAAAAACGAATCAGAAGAGATGAATGTAATTCAGGCAATTTATAAAAAAGATCGCTTGGTACGTTATGCACAATTTGTATCAGGAATCTTATGTGTTGCCATTGCATTTAATTTATTTATTTTACCGACGAAGATCGTGTATGGAATGAATGGAATTGGAGTTATTTGTAATTCTATCTGGGGAGTTGATTCCTCTATTGTTATTTTATGTGGGAACATATTCTTACTATTATTGAGTTGTCTATTACTGGGTGTAGATAAGACGAAAAATTCTGTTTTAGGTTCACTTTGTGTCCCATTATTTATTAAGTTAACAGCGTTTTTGCCAGCTTATATGAGCATTCCTATGGATGATCCGCTTTTGATGACTTTGTTTGGGGCCGCTATGACAGGATTTGGGCTTGGACTTGTATTTAAATCAGGATTCACAACCGGAGGAACTGACATTTTAAATCAGATCGTTTCTAAATATGCCCATATGTCAATTGGAAGTTCTATGATTTTTACAGACGGACTCATTATTTTAGCGGGTATTTTTGCCTTTGGATGGATTCAATTGATGTACTCTGTCATTTCTCTTTATATTATTAGTATTATGACAGATAAGGTAATATTAGGAATTTCAAATTCTAAGACATTCTATATTATTACAGAACACGAAACGGCAGTAAAGAAATTTATTATGCAGCACTTAAGTCATGGAGTGACAGTGTTGGATGGAAGAGGAGGATTTACTGGTAATCATCAAAAAGTGATTATGTGTATTATCCCAACGAAAGAATATTTTATTGCAAAAGAAGGAATTCATAGCATTGATCCAAATGCTTTCTTCCTCGTAACAGATGCATATGAAGTATATGGGGGTGCTTAAGATGAACGATAGAGAGATTAGTAGAGTAGGTAGAACAGAAAAGAGTGGACAAGAAGAAGAGCTCACGAGAACACAGGCGATGAAAATGGAAGAGAAAAAAGAAGCACCAGTTGTGAAAAAGAAAATACATAGTCGAGATTTTATTAGAATGCGACATGTAAATAAAAAATATAAGACAGGGGTAACGGCAATTCACGATTTGGACTTAAATATTAAAAAGGGTGAATTTGTCTTTATTATAGGATCGACTGGTTGTGGAAAGTCTACTTTGATTAAGATGTTATATAGAGAAGAAAAGCCAACGAAAGGGCAAATCTTAGTAGGAGGGTTAGATGTAGCAAAATTGCGCAATAGTAAAGTATATAAATTACGTAGAAAGTTAGGAGTTGTATTTCAAGACTTTAAGCTTTTAAATAAGACAGTATACGAAAATGTTGCTTTTGCACTTGAAGTGTTTGGTCTTCCTAAGGACGAGGTACATTCTAAAGTTCTTAAA
Organism: uncultured Bacilli bacterium; assembly: GCA_944331895.1. Classification (GTDB taxonomy): domain Bacteria; phylum Bacillota_I; class Bacilli_A; order RF39; family UBA660; genus Fimihabitans. Next base: position 101,405 of record CALVIX010000001.1, on the reverse strand, counting down.
GTGTTAGAACTTGTCGGATTAAAGCATAAAGCAAAAAATTATCCAACCCAGTTATCAGGAGGAGAACAACAACGTGTTGCGATTGCTCGTGCGATTGTAAATGGACCTAAACTTTTGATTTGTGATGAGCCTACCGGAAACTTAGACGAGGTAACAAGTATGGAAATTATGGCTGTCTTAGAAGAAATTAGTAAGATGGGAACGACGATTATCATGGTAACGCATGATACGGAAATTGTAGATAAAATGAAAAAACGCGTTATTCTGTTAGATAGTGGTAGAATTGTAAAAGATTATCCAGAAGGCACTTATCATCATGAAAACCTTTAAAATAGAGGTAAGAAAAACGTGTGAAAATAAGCACAATGGATAAATCCCATTGTCAGAAAAGAAAGGATTGAATGACATGAAGGTATTTAGAATTCTGGGAAGAAATATTAGAGATTCATTTAAGAGTGTATTTAGAAATTTTTCATTATCTCTTGCATCGATCTCTTGTATTACAATTACACTAATTGTAGTTGCAATCTTTGTTATACTAACATTTAACGTAAATAATTTTACGACGCTTGTCGAAAAGGATGTTACCATCGTTACGTTTTTAGATGTAAATATTACACAGGAAAATATTAAAGTTGTCGAGAAAAAAATTGCTGATATTGATGAAGTTGACAGCTATACATTTCAGTCAAAACAAGAAATATCAGAAGACATGATGGAATCAAGTGAAACGTTTAAAAACATTATGAAAGAGTGGACGGAAGAAGAAAATCCACTTCAAGATACGTTCCTAGTAAAAGTAAAAGACATAAACGATATTGCAGATGTTGCTAAAAGGATCAAGAAAATGGATGGAGTATCTATCGTTAAGTATGGAGAAGGAATGGTAGAACAATTGATTTCTATTTTCGATGTTGTTAGAAAGATATGTATGGGAACTGTGATCGCTCTTGTTTTAGTAACGGCATTCTTAATTTCGAATACAATTAAGATCACAATCTTTTCTAGAAAAAGAGAAATTGAGATCATGCGTCTTGTTGGAGCTAGTAATATCAATATTAAAATTCCATTTATATTTGAAGGCTTGTTTTTAGGAATTATGGGATCTATATTACCAATTATAGCAACGGTTTATGGATATAATATACTTTATGATAATTTTGATGGTCAATTATTTTCGCCATTTATTAAATTAGTTGAACCAGAACCATTTGTATTATTAGTGTCTCTTGCACTTTTAATCATTGGAATTTTAGTTGGTATGTTTGGTAGCTGGCGTGCCGTTAAGAAACATTTAAAAATATAAGGTGATCGATATGGAAAAAAGAAAATTAGATATAGAAGAAGAAAATCCATTAAAAGATTATTTGGATGAAATCATTGGAAGTTTAGATGCTCAGGAAAATATCGAGTTTCCAACATATGATTTTCATTTAGAAGAAGATGAAGAAGATGAGTAATTCATCTCCTTTTTTATATACATATATTTTTACCGAGTATCATATACTTGGAACGGGTGAGAAAATGGAATATAAAATAGGGGATCGCGTTACGAGAAAATCTTATCAGAATGATACCGTATTTGTCATTGTCGACATTCAAGAAGATAATTATATTTTAAAGGGGCTCAATATTCGTTTGATAGCAGATAGCCCAAAGGAAGACTTACAAATTTATAACGAAGAAGAAGATATCGAACAAGAAAATCCGTTTCTAGAGAGAGTAAAAATATGTAATACTTTAGATCGGGATGATTATTTTTATTTGACGGGGAAAATACTGCATATCGATGCCGATGAAGATTATTTAAATCGATGTTTAGACTATTATAAAATCAATAATTTATGGGCTGTCGGAATTCATGAACAAGAAGCACAGATTCCGTATCGGATGAGAGAACTGCTAGAAGAATATCGTCCGACGATCGTCGTTATTACAGGACATGATGCTTATTATAGAAAAAAAGGTAGCAAGGAAGATATGAATGCTTATAAAAATAGTAGAAATTTTGTCAACGCAGTGAAAGAAGCGAGAAAATATGAAAAAAGTCATGAAAAATTGATTATTATTGCTGGAGCATGTCAATCCGATTATGAGGAGTTGATTATGGCGGGTGCCAATTTTGCATCTAGTCCAAAGAGGATCAACATTCACGCTTTAGATCCAGCGATTATCGCAGCGAAGATTAGCCTGTCAGATGTTACTGTTGATATCGATTTAAAAGGTATATTAGAGATGACGAAGTATGGTCCAAGTGGAATTGGAGGAATTAAGACGAAGGGTACGATGTATGTCGGATATCCGAGATAGGAGGTTACATGACAATACATAAGATAAAACAAGAACTCGGGGAACATATTGGAGATAAAGCGATAATACGATATAGTTTAGGTAGAAATAAGTATGAAAAATACGAAGTTGTCATAGAAAAATTATACAACAATATATTTTTAGTAAGAGCTGGAACAGGGCAGGAAGTACAGATAAAATCGTTTTCTTACATCGATGTGATTACAAAAACTATAAAAATAGATTATGACTAATATGTTGTATTTCCATGATACCGCATATTGCAATAATAAAAAAAGTGTTATATAATGAAGATGTATAGTAGTATACTGAAGGGAGAGATTTATTTGAAAATCACATCTGTTAATGTTCGCAAGGTCGAAAAAGAAGCTTCAAGAATGAAAGGAATTGCATCTGTTTTACTCGATGATTGTTTTGCAGTGCATGATATTCGTATTATCGAAGGAGATAACGGACTTTTTATCGCTATGCCTAGCCGTAAAACTGCGACTGGTGGATATCGTGATATCGCGCATCCAATCAATCCAGAGAGCAGAAAAATGTTTGAGGATGCCATTTTAGAAGCTTTTAAAAACGAGGCGTAACATAAAAACTCTAATATTAGAGTTTTTTCATGCTCCTTTCTGCAAAGAGTGAAAACTCTTTTTTTGTTCTAATTTTTTTCTGCTTACATACATTTATAATAAGAGGAGGAGAAAAATGGACAAGGATCATACAGCAATCTCATCTTTGAATCATAATGTTACGATGAGTGATCGAAAAAATATTGTAATTACTGGAGTGAAAAAAATCGATAGTTTTGATAACGAAGAATTTTTGATGGATACAAGTATGGGATATTTAGTAATGAAGGGAGAAGAGTTGGAAATTATAAAATTAGATACTTATCAAGGTAATGTATCCATTAAAGGAAGAGTAAATAGCTTAACATATATGGATCATGGGAAACAAGAAAAAAAGGAGGACGGAGTTTTTAGTAAACTCTTTCGATAATGAATTTACAAATGCAAATTAGTCTAAGTATTTTCTCTTTTCTTTATGGAATCTTTTTTGCACTTACTACTACTTTTTCATTTAAATTATTACATCATTCTAATCTATGGATTCGTTATTTGTATACGTTTGGCTTTGTGATGTTACATATTTTGATCTATTTTTGGATTTTAAGAAAATTTTTCTATGGTATATTACATCCATATTCTATCTTGCTTTTATCGCTGGGAGTATTGGTAGAGCATATGATATCTGCTCGTGTTGAAATTCGTGTAAAAAGATGATATACTTGATTGTATAGTAGGATGGTGATATATGGCACAAAAAAGAAAGCGAAAAGTTGTGAAAGCTGCTAAGAGAAGACTTGTGTTTTTTGGAACGCTATCAATCGCGATCATTGTTTATTTTTTTGTAACACTTGCTACATATACCATTCGTATCGTTGAATTAAATCAGGAAAAAAAAGAACTGACCGCACAGATGGTTACATTGAAAGATGACGAAGAAAATTTGAAGTTGGAAATTCAAAAACTACAAGATCCTGATTATATTGCTCGTTTTGCTAGAGAAAACTATCTTTATTCTAAAGATGGAGAATATATTATTAAAATAGAGGATAAAAAAGAAAAGAAGCAAGAAAAAGATGATGTAATCGAAATCAAAGAAGAGTATATTGCAATTGGAGGAATCGTACTTTTCTTGTTGTTAGTATTGTGGTTAAGACATAAACAAAAATGAGCCGGAACGGCTCTTTTTTTTGTGCAAAAAAAGAGAGTAGATATCTACTCTCTCTGGGCATCGGAGACGACAACGACGGTTCGTTTGAGTGTCTTTGTAAAGTCTCCATATTTGATTGTATAAGTAATTGTATATGTATTAGGATTTGTTGTATCAATTTTTGATACTTCAGTTCCGGTTGCATCAACAATTATAGTTTTTATATCTGCATCGTTCGTAACATCTACGCCGTCTTCCGTAACTTTTACATAGTGTTCTGTATAAGTTCCTCCTTGTATCAATGTAATTCTTTCAGCATCAACTAATTGAGCGGTAATTGTCGTTTTTAGTCCAGACAAATCTACTTTCGTTTCTGCCCCAGCACTTTCTAAAGAAGCATCATTTACGTAAGTTGCTTTTACTACATAGGTAGAAGCACTTTTTGCACTGACTGTAAACGATATTTGTGTTTCGGCAGTTGATTGTACTAGACGAAGTGATCCATCTGCATTTTTTGCATAAACATTATATTTAATTCCACCTAATGCAGCATTTTTAGGATCTACTTTGTTCCATGAAAGAGTAACTGTTGTACCTTTTAAAGAACTTGTTAAACCTGTAGGAGTATCTAATACAGTGTAATTTTCAGATACTTCTGTAGGTTCTGTACCTTTTTTAAATAGTTCTGTACGTCTCATATTAGCAGGTGTATTTGGTCCGGCTAATTTTGCTGGATTTGATCCCATTTCAACTTCGACAGCAACAACGCCACTAGGCATCTGGAATTCTGCATTTGAAGTAAAGAATCCTTTTGCAACAGCTTGGAACAATCTACGATGTCCACCTGTATTAACTGTACTTACATGATTTGGATCGATCTTGTCGTATCCATACCAAACAGAAATTGCGTATTGTGTATTGTATCCAGTTACCCATAAATCATTAACGGCATTATCTGGGAATCCATAGCGTTCGATTACTTCTTTTGTAAAGTTAGAAGTACCGGTCTTCGCTGCGAATTTTACACCATTTACCATGTTAGATCCGACTCCAAAGTCTGAAGCGTCATATAGAACGCTTGTGATCATGTATGCGGTCTCTGGACTCATTACTTTTTTCTTTTCAACTTTATGTTCATAGGTTTCCCCAGAATTACGATATACGATCTTTGTAAATGTATAAGGTTTAATATAGTAACCACCATTCGCGAATGCTGCGTATGCTGCAGACATCGTGAGTGGGCTTTCTCCGTTATATCCACCTAATGCGTGAGCTTCATGGATAAGTCCATTATCGGAAACTTCAGGAGAGAGTCCAAGAGACTCAGCAAATGCTTTGATTTGCGAATTTTTATTTTGCTGGAATGCTTTTAATGCTGGAATATTACGTGATTGAGCGAGTGCATCACGTAGAGTCATAAATCCTTGGAATTTACGGTCCCAGTTTTCAATTGGAGTACCGTCTGTATATGTATGTGGTTCGTCGACAAAAGGCGTATAGGTAGACCAATTCTGATATTCGATACCTGGACCATAGTCGTAGATTGGTTTTGCTGTTGATCCGATCTGTCTATCTATCATCGTTGCGCGGTTATAATCACGTACTCCTGAACGATTTCGACCAGCACCAATTGCAGCAACCGCACCTGTTTTTACATCGATGACTGAGATTCCTGCATTTACAGAATCATTTTCCCACTTAAACGCTTCTCCTGACATAATGTCATCTACGTGTTTTTGTTGTTCTTTATTCATCGTTGTATAGATCTGCATAGATACGTTATATGGATTTTGTCCTGTGACATCGATTACATCTTCGATGACAGTATCAACAAATGCTTGATAAGTATCTACTTGACCTGTCGTTTCTGAGTTTTTCAATAGTTTATCTACCGATAGTGCTTCTGCGGCTTTTCGTTCTTTCGATGTGATATATCCATGGCGTTCCATGAGATATAGAACGGTATTACGACGCTTTTCTGCAGCTTCTGGATGTAGATATGGGTCGTATGAATTTGGTGCCTGGAATAATCCTGCGATCAAGGCAGCCTCTGCTAAGTTGATATCTTTAGCACTTTTCCCAAAGTAAGTTAAACATGCTTGTTCTACACCGTAAGCACCACTACCTAAATAAGGTGCATTGACATAGAACTCCATGATTTCTTTCTTACTATAGTTTTGTTCGACTTGGAAGATCGACATATAAATGTCTGTAAATTTTCTCGTAATACTACGTTGAGTAGAAGTAAAGTGATTCTTTACAATTTGCATTGTCAACGTAGATGCTCCACCGGCGTTTCTTCCTAATACTGTACCAATTCCAGCTTTTAAGAAACGAGGTAAATCGAATCCATTGTGTTGGAAGAAACGAGAATCTTCTGTTGCAATAATGGCATTGACCAATACTTCTGGAAGTTCATCGTAGGTAATTTTTTCACGATTTTCACTTCCTAGTTTTGCAACGACATTTCCCTCTACATCATATACGATAGATGCTTCTTGGTGATATAGTTTTTCCGGGTCAAACTGAGGTGCATTGATGACGATGTATGCCATGAATGCTGCAACAGCGAGGAAACATATAATAAAGAAGATCAGAATTGCAAGTAAGATCTTTTTTCCTCTTCTTTTTTTCTTTCGTGACGAGTCACTATGCCTCACAGCTTTTGCCGAATGTCGTGGTTTTGGCTTTGCCTTTTGCTTTTTTAAAAACGACGGAACTAAGATGATTACATCGATAATTCCTAATACTAAGAATGCTTTTAAAAAGCCGATTGCCAAAGTTCCAACGATGAGTGCAATGATGCTGACTAAAATGACAGCACATTCAAATTGATTGTTTCGAATAAATCGTTTTACTTTCTTCATAATGCTTCTCCTTTAAAATAAATTTCATCTAATACTGATAAATAATCTAATCGAGGAGTATATTTCTCTTTGATTAGAAAGCCCTCTTTTTCGAAAAAAGAGACAGGGATTGACTTCCTATTTGTGTTTGTTAGGAATGCTTGAAGTTTACTACCATCTAGAAGATATGTCAAATTCAAGGTTGAAAATCGTACGATGAGAAATCCAATTCCTCCATGTCTACGGATATCCTCTAAATGTTTAATTTGATGTGAATGAATATTCGATAGTGGAAATCGTGTCTTATATCTCGTTTCTTTTGCTTCGAAATCAATATATCGTCCCTTATAAATGCCATTATAGTCTGTAGTTGACGGAGTTTTATAATAGGCTTCGCGAATCACTGCGTCAATTCGCGAGTGATAATCTACTCTAGAGACAGTAATTGGCGTCGGTTTTTTATAGATAATTGCGATATCATTGTTTCGATAGTAAAGATTTGTTTCATTGATGTCTGCTTCCAGACTCATTCCTCTGTTGCTATACGATACTTCGTGTTTCGTCTGCTTTTTAATTCCACCAGGATAATTCATATACTTCACCATTTTAATTATACTATAAAACAGTGAGAAAAGAAATGATTTTTCATGGAAATTTTCATTTGACAATCGAAAGATGAAAGAATATATGTCAAGCTTTTTTGACAGGAAAAGAGAGAACATGATATAATTTATGAGTCAAAGAGAAAATACGGGTGAGATTATGAAGATAACGAGTGTAGAGTTAAAAGTGAGTGCTGTCAGACGTAGTCAGTATCCTACGGATAATAAACCAGAATTTTTAATGGTTGGGAGAAGTAATGTAGGGAAGAGTAGTTTTATCAACACTTTAATCCATCGTAAAAATTATGCACGTACGTCTTCCAATCCTGGAAAGACACAGACGATCAATTTTTATCTAGTAAATGATGCTTTTTATCTAGTGGATGCTCCGGGGTATGGGTTTGCTAATTTAAGTAAGAAACATCGTAAAAAATTTGGATTGATGATGGAAGATTATATGACCAATCGTAAAAATTTAAAACAAGTTTTTATGCTGATCGACTTTCGTCACAAACCTACCAGCGACGATATTTTAATGTATGATTTTTTGAAGCATTACGAAATACCTGTTACGATCGTTGCAACGAAGATAGATAAGGTAGGAATTACTTCTCATCAAAAGCAGAGAAATCTAATTTTAGACGCATTAGAGTTAGTAGTTGGAAATGATTTTGTCATGTTTTCCAATGTGACGAAAGCAGGAAAAGATGAAATTCATCAAAAGATAGAAAATAATATCTAGATCGATCGCAAAACCAACTAAAATACATAGGATATGTTAGGTGGTATTGTGAAGATCGTTATGTTGGATGAAGATAGCTTTTTCATTTATCTCAATCAAGATTATATTTCCGAGATCAATTTTGAAGAAAAATATGAGTTAGAAGCTTATTTTAAAGTATTATTTTCTAAGTTGAAGACATATTATGATATTGAGATGCAAGGATATTATCATATCAAGTGTTATACCGATTCTTACTATGGTATGATTCTATATGTACAGAAAGAGGATATAGAATATTTTGATTGCTTGGATAATCAAGTGGACATGCGAATGATATTAGAAGAGGAACAGTGTTTTTTATATCAGATATTTGACTATTTTTCCTTTCCACTTTTTTTAAAAAAGAAAGGTGATATTTATCAATATCAAAAGGGATTCTACTATAAACTAAATGAAAACCTAGATTCGATCTCTTTTGGAACACTGTTGGAATATACTGAAATCGTGTTTGAAAATACGTTGTCAATACTGAAGTATGGAAAGAAAGTGTCGTAGCTTTCTTTTTTGCAAATAAAATGTCAAATGGTTGAAAAAGCATTTAAAGTCGATAGAAATATGGTATGATATTAAGAGAAAGTAGGGGGAGATTATGGGAACTGATGTTTTACAATCTAATGTAGAAAAAGCGATGATGCCATTTAGTGGGATAATCGATGTGATCGTTAAGTTTGCACCTATATTTATCGTTTTATCGCTAATTGTCATAATTTCTCTGTTTCGTATTTTTCAAAAAGCAGGGAAACCTGGTTGGGCGGCATTTGTCCCTGTTTATAACTTGATTGTTTTCGTTAAAATTTGTGATATGCGTATGATGACTTTACTATGGATATTTGTTCCCCTTTTGGGTCAAATTATTTTATGGGTTTTATTAGTAATGAATTTATCTCGTGTTTTTGGGAAAAGCAAAGATTTTGGTACTGCTATGATTTTTGTTCCATTTATCTGTTTTCCTATGCTTGCGTTCCAAGACGCAAAATATAAAAATCAAGATGCTCCGATGAAAAAAGTTGTCTCTCAAGGAATGGCTGTTCGCGGAATGAATCAAGTAGAAGGAATGCAGTTGAAAAGTCAGGATGGATTCCAAGAGGTTACGATGGATACGGGAATGACGCGTCCAATCGCACCTGTTCATGTAGCAGATCAAAGTACAGATGTGACTTCTTCCAATCCACAACGCGATTTATTAAATGCAATGCCACAGATGAATGTGAATGTCACTCAAATGGCAGCACAGCAGAATTCTATTGGGGGTCAAAGTTATACACAACCAGTTGTTTCTATGGAACAACCTGCGGTAGAAACTCAGGAAACGATTACTTCTGTACCGGTTGTAGAGCAACCAGTTCCACCAGTACAACCAGTTCCACCAGTAGTTTCGCTGGATGAATCTGTTTCGGATTCTCAAGGGGAAGAAGAACCACCAGCAATGAATCCACAATTAGCTATTTTACAAGGAAATATTATGGATACATCATCATATACAGAACCTCCTATGCCAGTTTATGAAACACCGGCACAACCGGAGATAAAACCAGTACCACTCGCACAATCGGATGTTGAGAGAATGCAGGATCAACCTTCGATGATGGGAATTTTTGATCATCCGCTTGAAACGCATACAACTATGCCTGCAATGCAAAACACATCACCTATACAGGATGTGGGAGCACCATCTACATCAGTGGTAAATCAAACGTTTGAACAGCAACCTGCGGTTCAACTTGATTTGAATGGAAGAGTCATACAACCATCAGAAAGAGAACTTGCAAATAAACAATCTGAAATTACACCTGGTTTTAAACGTTGTCCTCATTGTGGTGCAAAAGTGGCGGAACACTTGGAGACATGTTTCTTATGTGGAACCCGTTTTTAAAGAAAAGGTATCTTTTCTTTTTTTGTTGGAGAAAGCTCCTTTTTATGTTATAATGGTTAGGAATTTGAGGTGATACTATGAAAAAACCTGTCGTGGCTCTTGTAGGAAGACCAAATGTTGGGAAATCTACAATATTTAATCGTCTGGTTGGGAAAAAGATATCTATTATCGAAGATACTCCAGGAGTAACGAGAGATCGCATCTATGGAACTGTTAAGTTTAACGATTATAGTTTTCACTTGATCGATACGGGGGGAATTGACTTATCTGAGGATCTTTTTAACGAAGAGATAAAAATGCAAGCAGAACTTGCGATCGATGAAGCAGATATCGTGTTATTTGTCGTCGATGGTAAAGAAGGGCTGACTTCGAATGATTTCGTCGTAAGAGATATGCTCGTAAAAGCACATAAAGACGTGATCGTCGTAATCAATAAAACTGATAGTAAAGAATATAGGGCTCACATGTATGATTTTTACGAACTAGGATTTGATCATTACGAAGAAGTTTCAGGAGAGCAAAACATAGGAATTTATGATCTCCTTACGATGATTACTACCGATTTTCCAATGAATTTAGAAGATGAATACGATGAACATATGATACGTTTTTCGGTGATCGGAAGACCGAATGTTGGAAAAAGTAGTTTAGTTAATGCGATCGTAAACGAAGAACGTGCGATCGTAAGTAACGAAGCTGGAACGACGAGAGATGCAGTTGATACAGTATTTACTTATCATGGAAATGATTATGTCGTTATTGATACGGCGGGAATGAGAAAAAAAGGACGTATTTATGAGCGGGTAGAAAAATATAGTTTATTGCGTTCTTTGCGTGCCATTGATCGTTCTGATGTATGTTTGATCGTAATCAATGCAGAAGAAGGAATTATCGAACACGATAAACATATTGCTGGATATGCAATTGAAGCTGGTAAAGCAGTTATTATCGTCGTAAATAAATGGGATGTTATAGAGGATAAGGATCGTGCGATGAAACGTTGGACGGAAGATATTCGAAATCAATTTCAGTTTATGAATTATGCCCCAATCGTCTTTTTATCAGCTCGTACGAAAAAGAGAATTCACACATTGATGCCGGAAATTTTAAGAGTATATGAAAATAGTAAAAGAGAGATTAAAACAAGTTTATTAAATGATGTCATCATGGATGCATATTCTTTGAATCTACCGCCTTCTTATAAAGGAAAGAGATTGAAGATCTATTTTTCAAACCAAGTGAGTACGCAACCACCAACGTTTAATATCCAAGTCAATAGTAAAGGACTCATTCATTTTTCCTACGAGAGATACTTGGAAAACAAAATTAGGGAATCATTTGACTTTGAAGGGACGCCGATCGTATTACAATTTAAAAACAAAGGGGAGCAATAACGTACTTTAGGTACGTTTTTTATGTACCAATCAAGTAGAAAATCATATACTAACTTAGGAGGTACTATGGATATGAATTTTTCGGATAGCTTTTTTAATAAGATAGAAAAAAAGACAAATGTTGGAAAGGAAACGATTTTGGATTTAGCGAAGAAATTGCAACAAAATGACTTGAAACATGAGGGTACACTTCGAGAAGTAATTCAGGAGCTTGGGAAAATGACTGGTAAAAGCGTGTCAAAGGAAAAAGAGGATAAAATCGTAGAAGCCGTTGTGAATGATAAAGTTCCTAATGATTTGAATAAATTTTTATAATGTAAAGTAAACATAAAAGCATTGTCAAATAATTAAGAGGTTTGGTACAATGAAAATAGGGTTGGTGAGTTTTATGCAAGAGGAAAATAGACAACAGATCAATCAGTTGAAACAAAATCTTGTGCCAATTTCAACAGGATTATTGAAGAGTTTTTCTGACCAAGAAATTGAACTGTTGACAAAGAAATTAGAACAAATGATAACGAGAGAATACCCTAAAAAAGAGACGGATGTTACATTGATGCAAGATCGAATGAAACACAATTTTCAATTTTGTGTAACGCGCGTAGGTGGAGGTATGCGTCGCGAAATCGATCAAATCGAGGAGGAGCAATCGCTAGAAGAAGAATATCAAGCTTTGCGAGATATTTTCGATCGGTATTTTCACACATCTACAACTAGTTGTTATAGTGACTTTATCGGGCGGAGTTTAGAAGAGATTTTAGATGATTTTAAAAGGTTAAATCATCATCAAATTCCGTTTGATTTAAAATACACAACTTTGAAAAAAAAGATGAGAAAAAAGATGACGCAATCGTTAGAACCATTTGTAAAAACGACGAGAGATACAGTTTCAAAACAATTTTTTCATAAAATTTCTATTGGGAAAAAATATATTAGGAAAAAAAGAGGATAAAACGGGTATGAAAGTTCTCCTCTTTTTATTGTGTAGCTTTTAAAAGTGTGATATATTAAAGCAATGATGGGGTGAGATGTATGGAATTAAAACAAGGAAACTGGAGAGTTCTTTCGATTATATTTTATTATTTGCGTCATAAAAAGGGAAGTTTAATTCTTTACATTCTTTGTTTTATCATAAAAATGATTCCAGATGCATTCGGCCCATTTTTATGGGGTATTTTACTTGAATTTTTAATAGAAAAAAATTATCAAGTATTTTTATATGGACTCATTGGCTACGAAATTATGTGTATTGTATCAGGCTCATTTATATCTAGTATAGAAATGAAATTATATGAGACTCTACAAATAGAATTTACGAAAAATGCTACGAAAGATCTTTACCGAAAGATAGACCAGTTACCTGCCGTTGCATTTGAAAAGATGGGAGTTGGCGAATTTGTCAATCGTATCGTACAGGACCCGGGACAGGTATTACAATTATTACGAAATCTTATTACATTGGCACTACGTAGTATAGTGGCGTTTATCGTAGTAATCGTGTCGTTTTCGATGTCGATCATTTTAGGAATTGAAATTTTAATTTTTGTTGGAATTACGGCAATGCTTTCTTATAAAGTATTTCCAAAGATAAAAAAACTTCAAAAGGATGTCAAAAAAGAGTCAGATCAAATTGTAAAGCGTGCGACAGAAAATTTATCTGGGATTAGAGAAATTAGAGCTATGGGAGCTATTTCATCTATTGAACACAGTTTATTTGAACATGTTGATACATTGTTTAGACATTTGAAAAAGAGTTCTAACCATGAAGCTAATTATTATAGTTTGAGTAATGCTTTTTACTATATTTTAGAGTTTGTAATTTTCGCTACATGTGGTTATTTTTTCGTACAGGGGGAAATTGCCTATAGTTTGTTCGTCATGATGGAAACGTATATCTTTCGGATTAGTTATGTAGTGGAGAGTTTAAGTAATTTTGGAGTTAATTATAATAAAGTTATCGTATCTTTATCACGTATGGATGAGATATTACACAATAAGCTTTATCGTGATATAAAATATGGTGATAAGGATTTGAAACAAGTATCAGGAAATATTACTTTTGATTCAGTGGAGTTTCAGTATAGTGAAGAAGAAGAAAAAACTTTACGCGGATTAGATATGGAGATAGTACCACATAAGAAGATTGCGATTGTAGGACGCAGTGGAAATGGAAAGAGTACGATATTTAATTTGTTATTACGTTATTTTGATGCGACAGAGGGTACGATTTTGATCGATGGTATTCCGATTGAAGAATTATCAGAGGTATCTTTGCGTAAGAATATTTCTATTATTAGACAGTCGCCGTTTCTATTTAATATGAGTATTTTAGATAATTTAAAATTAGTGAATGAAAAAGTAACGTTAGAAACAGCGAGAGAAGTATGCAAAAAGGCTTATATTGATGATTATATTATGAGTCTTCCAAAACAATACGATACGATTATAGGAGAAGGTGGAATCAATCTAAGTGGTGGTCAGAAGCAACGTATCGCGATTGCGAGAACGCTTTTACAAGACACAAAGATTATCTTATTTGACGAAGCGACAAGCTCTCTTGACAATGCGTCTCAGGAGTATATTAAAAAAACGATCGACGATCTGGTAAAAGATCACACGATCGTCATTATTGCACATCGACTATCGACGATTATCGATGCGGATCTTATCTTTGTGATTCACGAGGGTAAAGTCGAAGCGAGAGGAACACATAAAGAATTATTGGAAACTTGCGAACAATATCGTAATTTATATCAGATGGAGAGCATGTAAAAGCAGAAGTGGATTACTTCTGCTTTTCGGTTTCTTCGATATAGATTCTAGGGACTCTTTTGCCTACTGTGCAAATGACCTCGTATGGAATTGTTTTTAAATGATCTGCTACTTGTCTAATATGATAGTTATCTTTTAGAACATCGACAGTATCATATAGATTTACTTTTCTATCTACTTTTACCATCATCATATCCATACAGATGTTTCCGACAATTGGATAAGGAATGCCGTTAATGTATACCATCCGACCTTTATTGGCACGTATTACACCATCAGCATATCCGATTGAGACAACGGCAATTTTTTCTTCTTCCTTCGCTTTATATGTAGCATCATATCCGACGGTCTCGCCTTTTTTTAAATCTTTTAAAGCTATCACACGACTATGCAAAGAGAAGGTTGATTTTAGTTGTAAAAAGCTGTTTTCTGAAAATCCGTACATGATAAGCCCAAGTCGACAACCATTCGTATGTGGTATATGTGGATATCGGGTCAATGTTTCGCTTTGTGCGATATGTACGATTGGAATTTTAGATAGATCGATTTCTTTTGTGAGACTTTGGAAGACTTCTAACTGTTTTTTGGTCGTCTTTCCGTCGCTTGCTTTATATATATGGGTATAGATTCCTTCTAGATGAAGTCCGCGTTCTTTTATTTTTTGCCAGATGTGATTCATCTCTTCTCTTGTTTTAATTCCTAACCGATTCATTCCAGTATCAATTTTTAAATGCATTGAAATCCCTTCAAGATTTGTGGGTAATATTGTTTCAAAGTATTCTAGGGATGGAATGGTAATGGTAATTTTTTCTCTACGACAAATAGATAGATAATTAGGATGGATTACACCGAGGCATAAAATAGGAATATCTTTTATCTCTTCGCGTATTGTCAATGCTTCTTCTAAAGAAGATACGGCAAGATAATTACATCCTCCAGCAATGATACTTTTAATGACTTTGATATCATAATGACTGTAAGAATCTGCTTTCACTACACCAAAGTAGTAATCATAATCGTTATATTTTTTGACTAATTTTTCTACATTTTCTCGGATGTTCGATAGATTTACTTTCACATAGGTTCCTCTATAGTTTTCCATAACATTCCTCCATTCTAATTCTATTGTACTCTGTTTTTACAATAAAAAGAAGTAAAAAGACATTATCTTTACAATAATGTCTCTTTGGTTTAAATGTTATTTTTTCTTTTTTACTGGTGCTTTTTCAGAACCGATTTTTGGTGCTTTTCCATCTAGCGTCAATTGTAATGGATCTTCCTCATTTAAGAACCAGCGAGCATGGTCTAGTAATTGAGTAAATGTTGGTGTATAGGTTGTATTCTTGTTGGTTGCATCCAAATCTACTAGCATTTTTTGAATGTTGTTTTTCATGCGTTGGGTTACATTTTTCTTTTGATTATGATTGTGTCTTGTCTCTAGTAGGTAACTTTCTGTATATCCTTCGAAGTTTGGTTCGAAAGCTACAAGATATTTCATTTCGAAATACTTATCTAATAAGAACCATTCTTCTCGAGATAAATAACCTATCTTCATTTCACAACCCTCTAGTTTGCTCGTTAATAATTGACTGATCATTTCTGGGTGTTTTTCTAATTGATGATGTTTGTTAAGTAAATCGGTAAAGTTTATGTTTTGTAAAAATAGGGTATATCGATCATAATAATTTCTCAATCGTGGAGTTAAATCTTCTTTTGTTAAATGATATTGTTCCATAGTAGCAAAAAAGTGATCGATTTGACTTCTTAAATTTTTCTTCGTCATTGTATAAGTGTAGTTTTTTACATTTCCGAGGGGATTCAATGCTTTAATTTGATCTAGACTTTCGCATTGTAATTCCGTAATGTTGAATATTCCATTTAGCAAGAATTCTTTTTCAGTAATCGTTCCTGTAGTATTCGATTCTGGAATATAATATGGAATTGATTCCCATGTGATACGATGTTCCTCTGTTTTTGTGCTTTCGTTTTCTAAACGTCTTAAGAATATTTCAATTTGATTGATGCGACGATTTAGATCTTTGATTGCTTGATTCGGATCATTTAGTTCCCATAACCTAATTTGTAGCATATTCCAAGTGCTTTTATGTTCTTTTGTTTTTATAAGTTCTTTTGCATCTTTTCTTAATAGTTTTAGTTTTTCTTCATGTTTGAAATACCATTTCCATGCACTTGCGATTTTACTTATGGTAGTATTTGCTACTTTTGGATTTTGCATTATTACCTGTTTTGCATTTTTCAATAAGATTTGATTTAAGTGTCGTAATCCAGCAGCTGAATGTTCTTGATAGAAAAGCAAATCACCTTTATTGTTATGACCAGCTATATATTTCATATTTGAGTTAGAATCTTTAGCTATTTCGACTCTACAGATAAGAGATTCTCTTGTAATCCCTTCCTTTTTTCTCTCTTTTTTCTTTTTTTCGTCCTCATAGTTTTGATATGCTAGCAAAAGCACGTTAGGATCAAAACCATGATCGTTTGCTACTTGAGCAATTCCTTTTTCTTTACATTCTTTGATTAACTCCTCAAATGTAATTTTTGGCAAAGCTAAGATGCGATTCATCTCCCTTGCAAACATGTTTTTCTTTTCTCTTCTTTTCATCATTTCTGTTGATGGTAATGACATAATCTCACCTCTCAGGGGGTTATATTAACATAATACGAAGAAAAAAGCAATCATTATAAAACGATTGCAAATAAATTGCCACTTCCTTTGTTGACTAATTTTGATAAAGTTTGTTGAAGTTTGTATCTTGCATTTTCTGGAAGTAGTGATAATTTCGCTTGGATTCCTTCTTGGACGATGACGTCTAAACTGCGTCCAAATATTTCACTTTTCCATATAGCGTTGGCATCTTTGTCGCTATCTTTCATTAAATGATTGATTAGTTCTTTACTTTGGAGTTCTGATCCGATAATTGGTTCGAAGGTAGATTCTACATCTACTCTGATCATATGTATAGAAGGAGCAACAGCTTTTAATTTTACGCCATATCTGCTACCTTGTTTTAGAATTTCAGGTGTATCAAGTTTCATATCAGCAAGGGTCGGGGTAGCAACTCCATATCCTGTTTGTTTGACCATTTTGAGTGCACCTTTAATTTGATCGTATTCTTGTTTTGCTTCGTTGTAGTCTTGAAATAAACTGAGTAAAGCAGCTTTGCTTGTAATATCGACACCGATAATATCTTTTAATATTTGATTGTAAAGTTCACTCGGTGCATTGAGTGATACAGTAACGATACCAGTCGAAGTATCGACATTGGAAAGATATGCTTTACTGATATATTCACAATCTTGAAAATGTGATGTGATGTGCTCAATGTCGCGTAATTTATCGATTTCGATTACGCTTTCTCTAATTTTATCTATATATATCTTCTTAAGCCAATGATTGGCAGATAAACATGCGATCCATTCTGGCATATCAACATTGACCTCCAGTACTGGAAATTCGTATAAGGCTTCTCTCAAGATATTATAGATATCTCTTTCCGTCATGTTTTCGATACTGATTGGTAGAACAGGAACATCGTATTCTTCTTGCATTTTTTCAGCAAGACGTTCTGTTTCCGGCAACATTGGGTGTGTCGAATTTAGAAGGACGATAAATGGTTTTCCAATTTCTTTTAATTCGGCGACAACTCTATTTTCTGCTTCGACGTAGTCGACGCGATTTAGTTCTCCAATCGATCCATCTGTCGTTACGACAATTCCGATCGTAGAGTGATCTTTAATCACTTTTTCGGTCCCAACTTCTGCAGCCTCGATAAATGGAATTTCTTCATCATACCATGGAGTTTTCACCATGCGAGGTCCATTCTCATCCTCGTATCCTTTCGCGTTTGGAATGACGTAACCTACACAATCGACAAGGCGTACATTCGCACTAAAGTCGTCGATTTGAATTTTCGCCGCGTTACTAGGTACGAATTTAGGCTCTGTCGTCATAATTGTTTTTCCCTGTGCACTTTGAGGTATTTCATCTAGTGCACGTTTTCTTTCATATTCGTCTTCTATGTTTGGAACGACGAGGTTTTCAATTACTTTTTTTATGAAAGTTGATTTTCCTGTTCGAACCGCTCCAACGACACCCAGATAGATGTCTCCACCGGTTCGTTCTGTAATACTTTTGATAATTTCTATTTTTTCCATCTGATCCCTACTTTCTTTCTAATTCACTATATGATTGTGTTTTATAAATTATCACAAAATCATTTAAAACTGTGTTATAATGAAAAAAAGGAGGAGAGTATGAGGCATCTAAGAAAAATAGGATCTATCTTTTTCGCTTTCATGATTACAATATGCGTTATTGGCGCTACTGCGATACATCAGTTTCAAATTGTCGTGAATGAGAATCATATAGAGGAAAGTTTATACGATGCAGATTATGAGACTTTGTTCCAGATGGTTCATTTAGAGCAAGGAACTTTACTAGATCAAATTAACTCGCTCATAGAAACACGACCTTGGATCAAAGCGAGTACGGAAGATATATTAAAGACAGATTTCGTTTCCACCTTAGTAAAAATGGTGATCGAGAATCAAAAAGAGCAGAAACTAGATCATCGTTTGTCAAAAGCAGAATTATTGTCTCTTTTTACTGAGCACAGTATGACGATTGAAAGAGACTTTCAAATCAGTTGGAATGACCAATCTAAGGAGGCTATTTTAAACCAAATGACGGAAGATACCTATCAATTGGTAGAAGAAGTACCGGACGAAGTTTATCAAATTGTCGTTGATTCATCAGATATCAATATATTGTTAGGTGAAAATATTAGTTGGATGATGTTGTTGATTACTGGTGTTTTTATAGCGGGACTTTGGATGTTAAATTTCAATCGTAATTTTTTCCTTTATCTTATGGTGCCAGTAGGAAGTACGTTACTTTATTCAATACTTTTTACACAGCTATTTCAATTTGCGATTACTAGTGCAACGACTCCACAATTAGCATTTGCTGTCGATTTGTTAGATCCATATATAGATGAGGCAGTAAGCTGGACAGGACAAGTGGGATGGATCTCATTTGGTATTATGTTGGGAATAGGGATCGCTTATTTGTTATGTATTTTGTTGCAAAAGAAAAAAGAAATGTTATCAAAATAGGAGGGTTATTTATGACAGATGTAGATAAGGCGGATGTAAAGGAATATGAATATAGGAGAAGAATTGTCGAGTTAGAGACGGAGAAGAATCTCGAAAAGCAAAAAGTAATGCAACTGGAACTTCAATATCAACAATTGGAAGGACAATGTCGTTATCTAGAAGAATTGGTATCTGTACAGAATGCAAAACTCAATAGCAAAGGATGGAAAGCATTAGAAAAAATGCGAAAGGTTGTTTATTGTTATCGACATTTTTCAAAGCCGAAAGAAGTAAATATTACACAGGAACAAGTTCTAGAGGATTATCTAGATACGAAGAAAGATACGAAAGTCAAAAAAAGGAATCCTTATCGAAGTCACTATGAAGAAGATCAAGATTTCTCTAAATATCATACAGATATTAAAACATTGACCTTTTATTTACCACAATATCATACTTTCCCTGAAAATGATGAATGGTGGGGGAAAGGATTTACAGAGTGGGTAAATACGCGCAAAGCGAAACCTCTTTTTCCAGGACATTATCAACCGAGAGAACCTCATGATGATATTGGCTATTATACATTAGATAATAAAAAGACGATAAAGCGTCAGATCGACTTAGCAAAGAGACATGGAATTTATGGGTTTGCTTTTTACTATTATTGGTTTAGTGGGAAGCGATTGATGGAAAAACCTGTCGATATATTTTTAGAAAATAAAGATCTCGATTTTCCTTTTCTATTTTGTTGGGCAAATGAGAACTGGACGCGTGCATGGGATGGTTCTCAGCACGATGTTATCATGAAACAAGATTATAAAAGGGATGATTACCGAAAATTTATACAGGATATTAAAAAATATTTAATGGATGAACGATATATTCGCGTCGATGGAAAACCGATTATTATGATATATAATATTTCGGAAATTCCGAATTTAGAGGAACTTGTCAATGCATGGAGAACTTATGCAAGAGAAGAAGGTATTGGAGAAATTCTCGTTTGGATTCGCTATCCTATGCAAAAAAACGAACACGAATTTGCAGGCATTGTCGATGCAGAATTCGATTTTGCTCCTCATTATTTTGCTGGAAAGGATAATCACATTGATGGTCTTCCGAGCAAAGAAGTGTATGACTATGGAAAGATAGTCGATCAAGCAATCGAAAGATATCAACCTCATTTCCCGATCATTCCGTTTTATTATTCTTGTACTATGGGATGGGATAATACACCTCGTCGTAAAGAAAATCCAATGATATTTTATGGCTATTCTCCTAAGAAATTTTACGATTGGATCCGAACAATTGTAAAGTTTACGAGAAAGCGTCATCGAGAGAACGATAGATTTATCTTTGTAAATGCATGGAATGAATGGGCAGAGGGGACTTATTTGGAACCTGATAAAAAATATGGATATACAAATATCAATACCCTTTCGAAAGCTATTTTTGATCTACCGTATCAAGATCGTACAAAAAAATAACGATAGATGAAAAAAGACTCAGATTGAGTCTTTTTAATTGGTATAACGCAGTGATTCGTTTGATATACTGAAAAATATTCCAGCCATGATCATATAGCTTAATAAACTAGATCCACCATAACTGATAAATGGTAAAGTAATTCCGGTAATCGGCATCAACCCGAATGTCATTCCGATATTTTGAAGCTGTTGGTAAATTAACATTCCAACGATTCCGGAGATAATATATTTATTTAAATTAGATGTATTTTTAATTGCGATCGTAATAAGTTTGATGTCGAAAAATACGATCAGAGATAATAATGCAAGCGATCCGATAAATCCGAAATTGCTTCCGAAAACGGCAAAGATAAAATCTGTTTGTGGTTCTGGGAAATAGACTGGTGTATGATTGAATCCATTTCCAAATAACCCTCCGGAACCGATCGCACTAATTCCATTTTGCAATTGAAATCCACTTTTGTTGGACCAGTCGAGAAGGCGATCGACTCGCAAAAAGAAACTCGTTCCAAAGATATCGACAAATAAATCGGTACTAATAAAGTAAATGGCTAGTATTACTGCTATCACAAAGGCGATCATTCCAAATCCAATTAAGAACCATCGATAACGAATTCCTGCTACGAATAACATTACTGTCGTAATCAATAAATAGATGAGGACGACTCCTGTATCGGGCTGGAGAAAAGTTAAAATACTAGGTATTAAAACGACGATACCGACTTTGATTAAAAACTTAAATTCTTCCATTAAGGTAGGATTATTAAAATTTTCGTTAAAATCGTGAATGAGAGTTCCGATTGCGATAATTAGAATGATCTTCATAAATTCACTCGGTTGAATTGTACCGATTCCTGGAATGGTAAACCAACACTTCGCATCGTTGATTGGGGTACCAAAGATGAGAAGTAGTATGAGTGTTATAATTCCGATCCCATATAAAATCCAAATGTTACGATAGATAAAATCATTTCCGATAAACATGATAAAGTATGCGAGTCCAAATCCAATGATATACCATATTAGTTGTCGGAATGCTAGATCATGCATATAGCTAGGTAACATGGATTGTGCACTATAAATTGTTAAGATGCTGATCATAGCAAATAAAATCATTGGAATTAGAATCCAACGATCCACTTTATATTTAGAAATATTTTTCATAATCTCACCTAACAATATATTACACTAATTCATAATTGGTTTCAACAAAGGAAGGAAAATACGACATATTTTTTGAGGAATCAAAGAAAAATTGTAAAAAATATGAAATTTATAGTATAATGATAGTGGTGATAAAATGGAATATGTACAATATATTATAATTATCGTTATTTTACTTATTATAGCAATTGCAATTACGAGATCGAAGAAAAAAGATTTTAAAATGGAGGCAAATAAGTTAGTTGGTTACTTAGGTGGAAAAGCTAATATCTTAGATTATGAATTCCACAAGTCTCGTTTTATTGTCAATGTAAGAGATGTGGAAAAAGTTAATAAAGATGCGATCCAAAAATTAGGTGCTCAGGGAATCGTAGAGATCGATAACCAGTTAAAAATTATTCTTGGTGAGGATGCACAACAGTTAAAAAAGTATATCGATGCATTAAAGTGATAAATTTCATCACTTTTTTTCTTTTTTCGACAAACCTCGACAAGTGGTTGTTGCTATAATAGCATCAGAGGTGAGAAAATGAATTTATTTGAAACAATTTTAGTTCATATTGTAAGTATTACATTTCCATTAGTATTATATTTATTTTATTTAGCATATCAAAAAGGAATTGGAAAAGAGGAAAATAAGTTACTATTAGATTTCGCATTCATTTCATCCTTTTATCTATCTACGAGATTTTATATGATGGGATCTTCTGAAATCAACTACTTGTTTTTACACATTCCCCTATGGATGGCTTATTGTTATCATCAAAAGTTTAGTATTTTGGTATTGTCTATCTTACTTTGCTTTTATGGTGGGAATTTATTTCAAGTACAACCATATTATTTCATACTAGAGTATTTATTATATGGAGGATTATATTATGTTAGTATCAAGAAAAATCTTCATCGTCGTTTGTTAGAGCAAGGTTTGATTTTAGTTAGTGGAGTTACCTTGTTATCGATATACTTTTTTATATTGGTGCCTACCGAAACTGTTTGGCTTAATATATTGGTTGCGATAGGGTATATTGCTTTATTAGAACTTGCGACACAGTTTATATTATATTTATTTGAAAAAGGAGAACAAATTTTAAAGTTTCATATGACAGTAAAAGAATTGGAAAGGGAAAAACAAATTCGGACATCATTATTTAAAATTACGCACGAAATTAAAAATCCAATTGCAGTATGTAAGGGATATTTAGATATGTTAGACACAAAAAACCAAGAACATGTCGATACTTATATTCCGATCATGAGAGAAGAGATCGATCGGACACTAGTGTTGTTACAAGATTTTTTATCGATGACCAAAGTGAAAGTAGAGAAGGATATTTTAGATATCAACTTATTACTAGAAGAGGTAACGAATCATTTTTTGCCGATTTTAAAAGAGAAACAAATCCAACCGAAGTTTCGTATTATGGAAGACGAGGTGTATATTAACGGAGATTATCACAGATTGTCACAAGTGATTGTCAATCTTTTAAAAAATAGTGTGGAAGCAATGGAAGAGGGAGGAGTTTTATCGGTTTCGAGCAAACTTACAAATGATCATCAGGTAGAAATTCAAGTGAGAGATCAAGGATGTGGAATTTCTGAGGAAAACTTGAAAAGAATGACGGAACCATTCTTCACGACGAAGAAAAAAGGAACAGGGCTCGGGGTATCTTTGTCCAACGAGATTATTTTGGCCCACGAAGGAACGATGAAATATGAATCGATAGAAGGAAAGGGGACAACGGTTACGATTTTGTTACATCAAATGTAATAAAAAAGGATATTAGCTATTGCGCTTAATATCCATAATGACAGGGAGAATAATTGGTTTTCTTCCTGTTTTTTCATATATGTAACTTGTAAGTTCAGTCATGATAGCACTTTTCATATCACTATAGTTGACACGATCTTTTAATGTTGATTCGATTGCTCGTTTACTAATGTGTTCTAAGTCGTGGAGTAGAGCAATGTTGTCGTTCACTAGGACGAATCCACGCGTCGTAATATTTGGATTACTTAATAACATCTTCTTTTTCGTGTCGATGTTACAAATGACGATGACGATACCATCATTTGCCATAATCTTTCTATCTTTAATGACAGCTCCACCAACATCTCCAATACGATTTCCATCGACGTATACATCTCCCGCTTGAACGGTTCCGTCTCTTTCTATTTTTCCCTTATACATAGAAAGTACATCACCATTTCCAAGGACGAATGTATTTTTCTTTGGAATATCACATTCTACTCCGAGATCAGCGTGTTGTTTTAACATGCGGTATTCTCCATGGAATGGCATAAAGTATTTTGGTTTGATCAATCGTAACATTAGTTTTAATTCTTCCTGGCTTCCATGTCCAGATGTATGAATATCACTAAGAGAAGTGTTTGTGTAAACTTCTACGCCACGTAAGTATAGTTTATTGATTGTTCTTGAAATGCTAAGAGCATTTCCTGGAATTGGACTAGAAGAGAATACGACGACATCATCGGCTTTTAATTTGATTTGACGATGTGTTCCGTTTGCAATTCTAGAAAGAGCTGCAAGTGGTTCTCCTTGTGATCCAGTACAGAGTAAACATACCTTGTGATCTGGTAAATGATTTGCTTCTTCTGGAGTAATAAAGATATCTTTATTTTTAATATATCCACCTTGGATAGAAATATCGATATTCGTATCCATAGAACGACCGAATGTTGCAATCTTTCTTCCGTTTTTATGACATGTTTCTACGATATGTTTTAGACGGTAAATATTACTTGCGAAGGTTGCGATAATAATTCTTCCATGATGTTTTTTAAAGATTTCTTGAAGAGCGTTATCTACCTTAGATTCACTCATACTCATTCCTTCGTTTAGTGCATTGGTAGAATCACTCATAAGTAAGGTTACTCCACGTGAACCGATTTCTGCCATTTTGTGGATATTTGCCATCGGTCCGATTGGGGTTAAGTCGAATTTAAAATCTCCCGTCGTTACGACGATACCATTTGGTGTTGTAATACATATTCCATGTGAATCTGGAATTGAGTGTGTCGTACGGAAAAATTCTACTTCGATATTTTTGAATTTTACTTTTGTCTTTTCGTCATATACGATTAAATTTTTATATTGGATATTTCTTTCATCTAATTTCTTGCGAATCAATCCTACTGCTTGATTTGGTGCATAGATGACAGGAATATTGACTGTTTGTAGTAAAAATGGAATTCCTCCAATATGGTCTTCATGACCGTGTGTAATAAAAAGTGCTTTAATTTTTTTCTCGTTTTTCTTTAAAAATGTAAAATCTGGAATAACGTAATCGATTCCCATAAGTTCTCCACCAGGGAAAGTGATTCCAGCATCGGTAATTACGAGTTCGTTTCCATGCATAACACAATACATGTTTTTACCGACTTCACCAAGACCACCGAGTGCAAAAATCTTCGTTGCGACTTGATGATTGTTGTTATCAAATAACTTCATAAAATCTCCTTTCTTTTTTATAAATGAAAAAAATCGTTCATAAAAACATTGTTCTTTTTTGAACAAGATCATATTTTATTTTTTTTGTAACCCGTCTAAATTATTTTTATTTACATTTATAAAATACGTTGTTTGAAATAAATTTCAAATTCACTCTCACATTATACTTGTTTTTTCGATATTTGTCTAGTCCTATTGTTTTTCAAAGGGGAAGTGTGTTACGATAATGACGAGGGATGGATATGAACTTAAAAACCAAATTAAAAAGAGCGATTTTAAAGGAAATACGTGAAACGACAGGGCGTGATTATGCAGAAGCATGTAAGCCTGCAATTGATGAATATATAGAATATATGGTAGAGAATGATTTTCCTTCTTATCTGTCGGAAGAAGAAATGTATGGGTGTTTGAAAAAGTATATTGCAGTGCCACCACAGGTTATATTTATTACGAAAGATGGGAAAATTTTTCATAAAAAAGCGAAGCATAATCAAAATCATGTTGTCGCCGTAAGAAAATTCGTCAGAGATTATTTGCGGCAATGTCCAGAGAGTTCATTAGGGAATATCGATTTAGAACAAGTTGATTTGTTTGATTTGATGCGACTAGTACAAAAGGAGCAAATAGAAATGTATTATATATGGCTTGATTGGATAGATTGTAATACATATTGTAATATTTGGAGAGGTGCTGGAGAAGCGCCTAAGAGAGATATGGTGTCTCGTATGATTTCTGAAGAATTTCTTCAGACAAATCAAGCGTTTCACATAGAGGATGATACTTATATGATAGAAGGTATTCCAAAGGAAAATATCGATCTCATCGTAAGATAGGGGGAAAAATCATGAGGGAACAGTTAGAAAAAGAAGAATTGCAAAATTGGAATATTACTTCAGAAGAAGAGTTACAAAACTTGCAAGCATCAATGGATGAGTTTTTTGCAAGTGTTAAAATGATGGGGATCGATGAAATTTCTGATGTTATCGAAGGTTACGATACGAAAGAGAAGTCTATTGAATTGACTAAGTTGCGATTCCATCATTTTCTGCAAACTCCAGTTCAGCTATTTTTAATCTCAAAAGATGGAGAATTTTATTTAAAAACAGGAACTTGCGCTGATTTTCATATCGATTTATTATTGGATTGGATCGAGGAAAATGCTTTTGATTTAAACATAGATCCCGATGAGGTGGAACTTTTACTTCAAAAGAGGAATCAAATGGCGACATTTCGGACTATATTAGATCATTCCTATATGATAGGAAGAGTTTTTTACGATATCGAACGAGACGAAACAGGAATTTTTATAGAATCACCTGAAGTTCGCACCGAAGCGCAGGAGAGAACATATCGACAATTGAAAGAGCAGTATCTAGATAAAAATGGAGTGCAGTGGCTCGAGACTGGGGCATGTCGTATTCCAGGAAGTCCTGAGTATCCATTAACCGAAAATAGTTTTAAGCACAATAAAATGATGTGAGAACCTAGTATTTTCACATTTTTTCGTGTAAAATGGTAATAGAGTGGAGAGGTGAATTTATGGGACTCTTTGATAGATTTAAAAATATTATAAAAACAGGAAATAAAGAAGAAAAAAAAGAAATAGAAAATTATCAAAAAGGGTTAGAGAAAACAAGAAAAGAATTTTCTAATCAATTGGGGACGCTTTCAAAAAAATACCGTAAAGTAAACGATGAATATTTTGAAGAGTTAGAAAACATTTTGATTATGGCAGATATCGGTGTCAATACGGTAATGGATTTTATCGATCAATTGAAAAAAAGAGTGAAAAAAGAACATATTGAGTCTCCGGAAGATTTAAGGGAGATCATCGTCGATGAGATGTTTATTATCTATGTTAATAATGATATTATCGTCAATAAGATTCAGTATGCTGAAAATGGGCCGACAGTTATTTTATTCGTCGGGGTTAACGGTGTTGGAAAGACGACGACGATTGGAAAATTGGCGTATCAGTTAAAAGAACAAGGGAAAAAAGTTCTCTTGGTAGCAGGAGATACTTTCCGTGCTGGTGCAGTGGAGCAAATACAAGAATGGGGACAAATGATAGATGTTCCAGTTGTTTATAAAGAACACGCCGATCCAGCGAGTGTAATGTACGATGGATTAGATAGAGCTTTAAAGGAAGATGTGGACGTCGTTTTGATCGACACAGCTGGTAGATTGCAAAATAAAGATAACTTGATGAACGAACTTGAAAAAGTCAATAAAGTGATCGGAAAGATGATTCCTGGTGCACCTCACGAGACTCTTTTAGTATTGGATGCGACGACAGGACAAAATGGCATCAGTCAGGCAAAAAGTTTTAAAAGCATCACGAATATTACGGGAATTGTTTTGACGAAGTTAGATGGTACTGCCAAAGGTGGTATTGTTCTAGCTATTAAAGAAATGGTTGGAATTCCTGTTAAATACATTGGACTTGGAGAAAAAAAGGAAGACCTTAGAGTTTTCGATATTGAAAAGTATATCTATGGATTATTTGACGATACGAAGGGAGAGTAGGAAAATGAAAACAAAAAAAAGCGTTCCTGCTTCTTTACAGTTACAATTTTATAGTTTAATTGCTTTATTAGCGCTCGGGATCTACTGTTTGATCGATGCTGCTTATATCATCTTTTTTGAAATTTTACTCGCTTTTCTGTTTTTCTTAATGGGATATAATAATCATAAAATCTACCATCGTAAATATATGACAATTGTCTATATTACGTGTGGAATATTATTTGCGCTTTTTGCAGGGTTAGAGCCACTTGGAATCAGTATTTTATCTTAATAATTTATATGATTATTATAAAGAGTTACTAACGGAAAAACAGAGAAATTATTTTGAGGATTATTATTTTCAAAATTTGACATTATCGGAGATGAGTGAAAATTACAATATTAGTAGAAATGCAGTACATAAACAGATTAAAGATGTCGAAGAAAAATTGTATCATTATGAAGCTTGTTTACATTTATATGAAAAGAAACAAAAGATTTTAGATACATTAAAGGAAAAAAATGATATTATAGAATTGATTGAAGATTGGATTTAAAAGGAAAAGGGGTTTTTTATGTTTGGAGAAATACTTTATATTAGCGATACTGTCGCACACATTAAGATTAAAGAGGGAACTCCACTTGCTACAAATTTAATGAACATGCATATTGTCTTTGAGGATGAAAAGAAGAAAATTTTAGGGGAAGTAGAAGACATTAGTAAAGATATTATAAAAGTGCACTTCTTAGGGGAAATATCGAATGGTAGATTCATTGGGGGTGTAATTCGAAAACCTACATTATCTGCTAATATTCGAATTATCACGAAAGAGGAACTTGCGATGATCGTTGGAGAGGATGGACCAGAAAGTTTACTGCTTGGCTATTCTCCGCTTTATGATAATTATCCAGTAAGAGTTAATATCAATGATTTATTTGCAAATCATATGGCTATCTTCGGTAATACTGGTAGTGGTAAGTCTTGTGGAGTCGCACGACTTTTACAAAATGTATTTGTCAATCCAAATCTACCACCATTCCGTTCTAACTTCTTCATTTTCGATGCTTACGGAGAATATCACAATGCTTTTATGTCGGTAAATACATTGAATCCTAATTTTAACTTTAAATTTTATACGACGAATGTCAAAGAAGTAAACGGTGGGGAAATCTTATCGATTCCACCTTGGTTACTCGATGTCGACGATTATGCATTGTTACTTGGAGCAACTGAGCACTCACAGTTACCAATTATCGAACGTATGTTAAAGTTGACTTCTATTTTTGCGGAGAGTAGTGAGCAGTCTTTAAAATACAAAAATCATTTGATTGCAAAAGCGATTATGATGATTTTATATACCAATCAAACATCTTTAAGTAAGAGAAATGATATTTTCTCTATTTTGCAAACATGTTCCACACCACAATTCAATTTAGAAGCAGTGGTACAAGGGGCTGGATACACTCGTAAATTTAGGGAATGTTTTATCGTCAATAAAACTGGTGAATTTGTTGAAAGTATTTTAGTAACAGAATATGTAAGTAGCTTTATCGATGAAGAATTAGATAAATATGAAGCACAGACGAAAAACAAGTTTACACTTGAGGATCTAGAAAAAGCACTCAATTTTACTTTGATCAGTGAAGGTCTTTTACAAAATGCTAAGACTTATGGAGATGCGATTACATTAAAAGTAAGATTACATGCATTAGTAATTGGAGAAAATGCAAAGTATTTTAATTACCCTAACTTCATTACTGAAGAAAATTACATTGCTAGCCTGGTGAACAAAAATGGACGTAAAGCCCAAATTGTTAACTTTAACTTAGAGGATGTAGAAGATTCTTTTGCAAAAGTAGTAACCAAGATTTATACGAAGATGTTGTTTCACTTTACGAAGATGCTTCCACAACGTGCATCCATTCCTTTCCATATTTTCTTAGAAGAGGCACACCGTTACGTTCAAAACGATACCGATAAATTTTTATTAGGTTATAATATTTTTGAACGTGTTGCTAAAGAGGGACGTAAGTATGGACTTATCTTTAACTTGATCTCACAGCGACCTGTAGAAATCTCAGAAACAGTTATTTCGCAGTGTACGAATTTCATGATTTTTAAGATGAATCACCCGAGAGATCTCGAATATATTCGTAAGATGCTTCCTAATGTTAGCGAAGAAGTTGTAGAAAAACAAAAGAGTTTACAACCAGGTACTTGTGTTGCATTTGGTAAAGCATTTAAAGTTCCGATGATCATACATATGGAGATGCCAAATCCAGAGCCATCAAGTAGCAGTTGTGACATCGTGGATACATGGGCAGTACATCAAAATCAAGGGCAGTAATGCCTTTTTTCTTTATTGACAATCACTTTAATACACGATATACTTAACATAAGATAGAATCGAAAACGATAGGTTGGTGAAATTGTGAGAGAATCAAAAAAAGGATTTACACTCATTGAATTGATGGGAGTTATTGTCGTTATGTCCATTATTCTTTTAGTTGGACTACCGACAATTAGCAATATGATGAAAAAAGATGTCGAAAGTACTTATGAACGTTATCTTGTCGAATTGTATGCGGCAAGTGAATCATACTTTGTAGAAAATAGGGATTTTTATCCGGCACTTGTCGCACCTGGAGGACAGGCCTATGTCACAATCGATGAATTGATCAGTGAAGGGTATATTCGAAACGTGGTAACCGATCCAGAGACGAACGAAGATCTACCGATCGAAACACAAGTAGAGGTAACGGTTAACGCAGATTATACGTATTCTTTCCAAATTAAGAAAGGAAGTAATCAGAGTATTTTAGTCTTGCTAGATGCGAACGGAGGAAGTGTCACACCAGCATCTTTAGCGCGAACATATAAGGCAAAATATGGAGATATTCCAAATCCGACGAGAGATGGATATATATTTTTAGGATGGTTTACAGAAAAGAATGGAGGAGAACGTGTGACTGGTGATCAGCGTATTACGATTACGAGAAATCATACGTTGTATGCACATTGGCAAGCGAAAACTCCAACTGTAACATTTGATGCGAATGGAGGAAGTGCTGTTACGAAAACTATGGTAGTAACAGTTGGTAAACCTTATGGTGAACTTCCAACGACGACGAGAAAAGGATATACCTTCCTCGGATGGTATACTGCAAAAAGTGGTGGCTCTCTCATTACAAAGGATACAAATGTAAAAAATGGAGACAATCACACATTATACGCACAGTGGAAACAGAATAAGTATATTGTTACATTTAATGCAACGGGCGGAAGTGTCAATCCAACGACGAAAGAAGTTACACAATATAGTACGTATGGAGAACTTCCAACACCGACACGAAGTGGATATACATTTAATGGATGGTTTACAGCGACAACTGGAGGAACAAAAATTACATCTACAACAGAAGTGACGATTACAGCGAATCAGACGTTGTATGCACAATGGACGATCAATCAATATACTTTAACGTATAATGCAAACGGAGGAAATGTTAGTCCGACTAGTAAAAAGGTAACTGTAGGGGCAACATACGGAACGCTTCCAACACCAACAAGATCAAATCATAGATTCTTAGGATGGTATACCGCTGCAAGTGAAGGAACGCAAGTTTCAAGTTCAACCGTAATGCCAGCATCGAACGTAACAATTTATGCACACTGGCAAGCAACAACGACGATAGTATTTAATAATGATATTACTGGTGCCCAACAAAAGGTAACTGTGGATGTCGGAAAGACGACAACTGCACCAAATATGACTGCAAGCGGTTATACAAGAAAGAGTTGGTCGACGACGAATTCATCTTTGGCAACAGTGAGTGGAAATACGATTACTGCAAAAGCAGTAGGAACTGTTACGATTCGTTCCAATTGGACGTTAATAAATCCTGGAGTATCGACTGTATATACTGTAAATAATTGGTCTATGAATGCGAGAACATTTACGATAAAACCATCTAGTGCAAGCGGAGTGAAATACTATACGTTAGATGATACAGACACAAGCTGTTCATATGCAGGTGCAAATCAATGGCCCACAGGATATCTTGAAAATCATGGTGGGGGAAATTCTTCTTCTCGTACACGGTCGAAATATATATGCTATAAAGTATGTACTAGTACAAACAATTATGATGGATCCAATCGTTGTTCGGTAGCACAAGCTGCTTGGGTTGGGGCAGATACATCTTCACCGGGAACAAATTGGTCTCAAAATAGTTCTACTTATGCTGTAACTGGAACTTCCAAAGGATGTAGCTCTTTTGGTACGCATCAGATTGTCTATACCGGAGCGTATGCATGGCGCAACAGCTGGGAATCTGGAAAAGCTCATTATAATAATTACTTTATGTATTGTAATGGAGGAGCGACAGGAAAATTTACTTCTATCAAATGGAGTAATAATTGTCAAAAAGCAGTATTTCAACCTAGTTTAAGTGCATGGAAAGAATGGTGGGGAAAACAACAGACGAAGTGTGTTCACACCGGAAAAACGCATACATGGCAACAATAGAAGAAGGAGGAAAGTATGAAAAACAATAAAAAAGCGATGATCGGAATACTGGTCATCATAGTATTGGTTATAATAGGAATTGTAATATGGCTTTTATCTCCTTCGAAAGCACCTGAGAATGAAAAAGAGGTATCGCAAGAGAAGCAAGAAGAAGTATTAGATTTCATTACATCTGGAAATGGAGAAAAAGAATTACAAAAATATAGTGAAGAAGATCTATCGAATGTAATGACTTCGATAGGATCAAGTTCTCAATTTGAAGATGAGATGACGACAAATCCAAAAGTAAAAGAATATACGACACAGTATAAGAAGGAATACGAAACGTTACAAGAAAAATATAGGGAAAATACAAATTATGAAGTTTCGGATAAATATTACGATGAAACTCAGCAAAAGTATTTCCAAGAAATTCGATTAGATAGCTACAGTATTATGGGATATAGTATCGTCTATAATGATTTACTATATTTCTTGATGGATAAACTAGCAATTGCTTATGAGAATCAAAATGTCAGTGCGGAAGCCTCAGAAGATTGGGCATTGACAGATGCTAAAATAAGGTCAATTGCTCTTACACTTACAAATCAACATTTCGAATCTTATTTTGATGAGCGATATACGATAACAGTAACTTTGGAATGGGAGTATAAAAATGGAGAGTGGATATGTAACAATCTAGCAACTGTCATAAATTCTTTAGCAGATCCAGAGGGAATTAGTACTACTGGTGGTACCGAAGGGTATGATAAATGGCATATCATTGCAAGTGGAATTATGGATGCATATGAATCAAGCAGCACATTCCACGTTAATAATCCATTATCGATTAATAATATTAAATAGGTAGGATATGAAGAAATTTGTTATTCTTATTACTTTGTGTTTGATATTGATTGTAACGGGTTGTGGAAGTGCTTCCAAAAAAGAGGCAGGTCGTAAAGAAAAACAGAAAATAGAGATGGAAAAAGAAGAGATAAAAGAAGATGTTATAACGCCGTTAGAGTCCGCTATGAAAACGAAACAAGCGAGTAAGATTATTGAGGTTGTTTCTGAACAATCGGATTATTATGAACCATTGAATCAAATTGTTCACAATGTAGATCCAGCGATGACAAGCGAGATGTATCGAGCTTATTTACAGACGAGAATAAACGATCAGTACGAAATAAAAGAGACGGACGGAGAGTATTATCTGTCTTTTACGGGAGAAGTAATTGATTTATTATCTTTGACATCAAGTGGGCTTTATACGGATTTCAATAGCTTTCAGGTTGCTTTATCACAACAGCTTAAAAATAATGTTGAGATTTCGATTCGATTGATAAAGGAAGATGGAAATTGGAAAGTAGATCCATCCGATATTAACTTTGGTATTGTATTGTTTGGTGGAACAGTAGTACAATAAAAAGGAATGCACAAGGTGTAATCCTTTTTTTATTATAGGAGATGTAGAAATGGAAAATTATGGAGATATCAAGACGATTAGAAAGAGAAAACGCTATT
The DNA here is from genome assembly GCA_944331895.1 of uncultured Bacilli bacterium. Lineage (GTDB taxonomy): Bacteria > Bacillota_I > Bacilli_A > RF39 > UBA660 > Fimihabitans. The sequence goes on along the minus strand of CALVIX010000001.1, from coordinate 67,339 downwards.
TGAAGAGACTGTATCGTCAATGTCAGAATCAAATAGAACGTGAAACAATCGGATGGAGTTTGATTGCAAATATAGAATTATTACACTATTATACGCATCTTGGTAATTTTTCAGTCACAGGTGATATAGGTCGCATTTTAAATGAATGTGTCGTATTGATAAGAGATATAAAGTATAAGAAATTAAATGGAATTCTTCGACAAGATAAGCCATATATGGATGAAAATTATTTATCTTTTCTAATGTCGCTTGCGAATTATGTTGCTGATGGTAACTTGCAACGTTTTGAATCGCAAATCGGAAATTCCTTTGATCGCACATCGGCAATGAATGGTGCAAAACATTTTTATGCCTTTTTACAAGATGAAGCTATTTCTCCAGTAGCAGAGCAAATACTATCTGATACTTCTTCAATCTACTTCTGTGAATGTCGAAATAAAAAAGATCATTTAGGATCTACATTTTTTGATTATATATTCCATAAACCATATATATGTATTTTAGAACATCATGATTTAAGAGATTTATTTACTCTGATTAGAGAGTGTGCTTTGGGTGTAAAGTTTTATATGAAAGAAGATTTACACTGCGATAGTTTTCAAAATGTTTGTGCATATGTGATGGAAGAGTTAGCTTTTTCCTATTTTGAAACAAATGAAACGCATCGAGAAGATATAGAACTTTTAAAAAAACAGAGAGAAAGTGATTTTACTGGATATGCTAACGACACTTTAATGCAAATTCATTCTCTTCCTGGTCAACAAAATTTGAAAAGTTTTTTTCACCCTAACGTAAATGAAATATTAAAGGTGATTCCTCGGCAACTAAAGAAAGATTTGGTAGAAATTCAAGCCTATGTTATGGCACGTGGATTAGTACAGCAAATACAATTTAATAAAGAGCTGGGATTAGAACATTTGAAAACTTTGATGCGAATGAATATTTCCAATGAACAACGCCCTGATTTTGAAAAAATCGGACTCGGTGATGATGTTTTACTTACGCTTGCACAAGAAATGTCGATGAGAAGTAAGAATGTATATTCGTGTTATCATGAGAAAAAAAGATGATGAAAATCATCTTTTTTAAATTTTATAAAATATGATAAAAGTATTGAAATCTAAATTAAATTATAGTAAAATGAGAGTGTTTTTTTGGTTAGTGAGGTAGTAATATGAAGAAGACAAAAATTATTTGTAGTATTGGGCCAGCGAGTAATCAACCTGATACAATGGAACAAATGGTTTATGCTGGTATGAATGTTGCGCGAATTAACTTTTCACATGCAACAGAAGAGGAAAAACAACTTGTCGTGAATACTGTACATGAAGTACGTAAAAGAACAGGGAGACCAATTGCAATCTTATATGATACAAAAGGTCCTGAATTCCGTAGTGGAATGTTAGAAAATGATGAAATTACATTAAAAGAAGGAAATACAATTCGTGTTGTCAAGGAAAATATTCTTGGAACAGAGGAGAAAATATCTGTAAATCATCCACAAGCACTTGATTGTTTAACACCAGGAGATATTATTTTGCTTGAAAATGGATTGATGAAGATTAAAGTTACAAGCTGTGAAGAAGATGGGGTTACTTGTCAGGTTGTAACAGGTGGAATCTTAGGGAATAAAAAGAGTTTGAGTGTACCTGGAGTACATTTAGAAATACCTTTTATTAGTAAACAAGACCGTGCGGACTTAATTTATGCATGTGAACACGAAGGGGATTATTTGGCACTTTCTTTCGTGTCTACAAAAGATGATGTGTTAGAGGCACGACGCATCTTAAAAGAACACGGGAGAGAAGATATGAAAATCATATCTAAAATCGAAAGTGGGACAGGAATTAAAAACATCGATTCTATTATCGAGGCGAGTGATGGAATTATGGTTGCCCGAGGAGATCTTGGGGTGGAAGTACCGTTAGAACAACTTCCTGTATTCCAAAAGATGATTATTCGCAAGTGTCGTGAGCAAGGAAAGATTGCTGTCGTTGCGACGGAGATGTTAGAATCTATGAAGAAAAATGCTCGTCCGACAAGAGCAGAAGTATCTGACATTGCAAATGCCGTAATGGATGGAACGGATGCGGTCATGTTATCCGGAGAAACCACAGCTGGGAAATATCCAGTAGAAGCAGTTAGATTTATGGCAAATACTTGTGAAGCAACAGAAAGTTATCTCGATTATACACAACATGTTAAGACCATATTTAGAGATGATATTCCATCGACGATTGCTCGTGGTGTTGTAGAAGCTACAAATGCACTTGATATCGCTTGTATTATCGCTGCGACGACGAGTGGGTATACAGCGCGCAAGATTAGTAATTTAAGATCTAAATCAATTATTTTAGCTGCTTGTCCTACTGAGCAAGTAGCATACTCGTTGGCTGCTAACTTTGGAGTATATCCAGTAGTTCAACCGATGAGTAAATCGACAGATGAACTTGTACAAGATTGTATGAAGATCGCAAAGGAAACATTAGATTTAAATAAAGGAGACAAAGTAATTATTACGGGAGGGTTCCCTAATAATATGGAAGTAAAAAAGACTAACTTCTTGAAAATAGAAGAAATTTAGAAGAATGGTAACATTCTTCTTTTCCTTTGGAATAAGTTGTGGTATATTAGATGACATAAATTGAAAAGAGGAACTATATATGATGAACGATAAAACGCAGACGGATGTTGAAAAAAAATCTCGTTTTTCTAAAATAAGTGATCAATTTGATCAGCTGAATCAAGATGTCTCTTTATTTTTTACATATCTTTATACAGGTGGTTATTCTATTAGAAAAGAAGAAGGAAAGATCGAATGTAAACATCGTATTACCTGTGATGAGGCGATAGAGTGTTTTTTGAAATTTATGAAAGAATATTTTGGAGGAAGTTACTATGAGACAGCTTCATTATTTTGTCAACAGGGAAACATCGTATCAGGAACAACTTCACAGGTGCGAGATGGTCAGATTGAAATAAATTATACTTACACATGGGAAGATGTAGAACAGATCGCACATGAATATGGCCATATTTTATTTTTAGGACGTAATTTTACATCGGAATTGTTAGGTGAAACGATCCCAATCTTTTTCGAAAATTTAGTAGCATCCTATTTAAGAAATTTTATGGATCACGATGAGATTTATATTCGACAATATAAGAGGTTGATTACGAATCATATGCATGTGGTAGACTACGAAGATTCGATCGGAACTGATTGTGCATTGCCAATGTATGATGTTCCTTATGTGATGTCGTCTTTGTTAGCAGTCCGTTTTGAACAGCTTTATATGGAGAGTAAAGAAGATACTATAGAGAGAATGAAAACATTTATAGATGCGTTGAAGACGGATAATCTCACTCTTGCGTTTCAAATTCTCGGTTTAGATGTCAAGTACTTAGAAGGTCGTCTTCATTGTGCCGATAAGACGAGGACCGTATTGGTAAACGAATATTTTCAGTACTATTTTCCACGGTATTATTCCGTTTTAAAATTACCACGTGTGACACGAAAACGTTCGTTCATGGAAAAAATAAAACGCTTTTTATAAAGCGCTTTTTTGTATGATTGGTTTTTTTTGAAATTCTCTAGTAAGTAATTGCGTTCTTTTTTCTTTTAGAAATACGGAACTATATACAGCAGTTGCTCTATATTCTATTTGACTGCATAGATCGTCTATTTGAGATAATGATGTAATGATAGGTAGTGGGCAATTCTTCTTGATGGAATTTAAATAGGCGATTCCAGTTTCCGTGAGCCCTAAAATACGAATATATGTCGGATATGGTACTGCTTTTGCTTCTTCTTTTGTAAAATTACATAGAATATGTAGAATCATTCTCATAAGTTTATTGTATGTATATCGTTTTGTTTTAATTTTATGAATGAACTCTTCTATAGAAGCGCATTCGATATAATATTTTAAAATACGGTGTTCTATTCCTTCATCGACAGTTTGATTGGATGCGATCTGTCCTTGGAAGGTAGCCAGTCTATAAAACAGAAATGGATAATAGTCTTCGATATCGATGATGTGATGATCGAAAGCGGATAATGTATCTTTTGGAACAAAACGCGAGATATCTTCATTATTTTTTAAAGCTGTACGAATACGTGTCGCGCTTACGATATCATCTTGACTATTGGTATCGTGGAAATCACTAGTTCTTTGAATTGTGACAGGTTGTATGTTAGCATGTTGTTTGATAATTTCTTTTACGTAGCTTAATCCTAATAAATCGTTTGGAGAAGTAATCGCCGTCGAATGAAATGCTTCTAATGCTTTCGACATAGCAGTAGGATAGTTTACACCTTCCTGTAGATAATTTTTGACAAGTTGATCGTATTTTGGGTCATTGCACTGTATATGCGCTAGTGTCTGCAACATTTGAATATTGTTTTCTTCACTTCCAAAGACGAGGGTATCTACGTTGAGAGCCTTTAGCAGAAAGATACTACCACGAGCAAAAATATCTGCACTTTGGGTTGCAAAAACAAATGGAAGTTCTACGACGAGATCAATCCCGTGTCGGAGTGCAATCTCGGTTTTCGTCCACTTATCTAAAACACTCGGAAGCCCGCGCTGTGTAAAGTTTCCACTTAATATTAAAATAATGTTTGCGTCCGGATATAATTTTTTGACTTGTTTGATGTGATATTCATGTCCATTATGAAATGGACTATATTCACAGATAATTCCAACTGTTTTCATACATCTCACCTAGAGTTATTGTAACATAAATGAAAGAAGAAAGGAACGTTGCAAAATAGATGAGAGTTCGGTATAATGGAAACACGGGTGATTTTATGGAATTTGATTTGATACGATTAAAAAATAAATTAGATGCATATATTTCAATTGATGCAGAAGTAACGATTCCAAAAGAATGGATCGAGGATACAGAACTACTCGATTTAAAAGATGTAAGAGTTGTAGGAGATATTACGCTAGATGCATTAGACGAATATGAGATTTCTATGGAAGTTACCGGAACGATGATTCTGCCGTGTGCGATTACTTTAAAACCAGTGGAATATCCATTTCAATTAAAAATAGAGGGAAATCTAGAACAAATCTTACAAGAAATCGATGAAAATGCAAAAAAGATTGAAAATAGTATTGATATTTTGCCAATAATATGGGAAAATATACTAATGGAAATTCCAATGCGAGTTGTAAGCAAGGAAGCAGAAGAAGTTCATCTCGAAGGTGATGGATGGAAACTTGTAACAGATAAGGACTCGGTGAAAGAGACGAATCCAGCATTGGCAAAATTAAAAGATTTACTTTAGAGAAAGAGGTGTTAATATGATGAAGTTAGACATTCAATTATTTGCTGTACCATTTAGAAAAACTAGTAAAACAAGAAAAAGAAAACGTCGTACACACTATAAAATCAGTGAAAATCAAACAACGAAATGTCCAAAATGTGGAGCAGCGATTAGACCACACAGAGTTTGTCCTAATTGCGGAACTTACAAAGGGAAAGAAGTTGTTAAAACTGAAGAAGAAACAACGAAATAGTTGTTTTTTTTTTCGATTTTGTGTATGATGAATATAGAATAAGAAGGTGACTTATGAAATTATTTCATTTAGATAATAAAGGATTTGCAATGGCAGGAGTGGTTTATCCACTTTTAGTGCTTTTCATCATGTTGTTATTAGGAACACTCGGATTACTTGCAAGTCGTAAAGTTTTATTAGATCGAACAAATAAGGAGGCAGCGGAAAAGATCAATGCATCTAATACATACGAATATATTTCCGATGGGTTAATCGGGTATTTTGATGGATATCAAGGTGCTGAAAAAAAAGGAGATAAATATATTTGGAAAGATCTAAGTGGTAGTGGAAATCATGGAGAAATGGTGGGATTTGATTATTCTACTAATCCACAACAAGGAGCTTTAACATTTACTGGAAAAGAATATGTAAAACTTCCACAGATGAATTACGAGCAGATTACATTGGAAGCGGTTGTGAGTCTTGGAGGTAATAATACAGGACTAGTTGTCGGTAATTTGGAAAATGGTGGATATGCAATTGAGTATCACACAACAACTGGAGTTTTTGCCTTTCAAGTAAGTGTCAATGGAACGTATATTGTAGATGCGATTACCGATCCATACGGAATAGATCCAAACAGTATAAACAAAATGTATTATATGAGTGGAAGTTATGACAATGCAAAAGCAATTTTTTATCAAAATGGAGCAAAATATGAGGTTACTGCGGCAGGAACGATTGCAAAGCCTCAGGAAAATTCTACAATGATGATAGGAGTAAATCCCAATGGATCTAATCCAGCCCAAGATTATTTCGTAGGGAAGGTATATGCCGTTCGTATTTATAATCGAGCTTTATCGGAAGATGAAATCATGCATAATTATCAGGTGGATAAAAGAAGATATCAAATGTTCGAATAGGCTATTTGAAAATAAAAAAGATTGTGTTATAATAGTCTCATGTAAAAAACAAGGAACAAGAGGAGTACAATTGGATTTGTAATAGAGAGTCTATGGTTGCTGGAAATAGATACAAAGAAAATTGGAAGGTAGCTTGGGAGTTGATTTTCCGAAATAGAGTAAGAAAGTCCGCAAAAAGAGCGTTATCTTTTGAGGCATAGCGAAAGCTATGTAAACTAAGGTGGTACCACGTTCATCACGTCCTTACATAGGATGTGATTTTTTTTGGGGGAGGATTTATGGATAAAGCATTCGAAGATTACTTGAAACAGTTTGATTTGAATAATTTTCATATCAAACGAAAACATATTCATACGTATCGTGTGGCAGAAAATTGCTTACAGATTGCAGATGAGCTCCACTTATCGGAGAAAGATAAAGAGTTAGCGTACCAGATTGGAATTTTACACGATATTGGAAGATTCCATCAATTCGAAAAAACGAATTCTTATGATGACTCACTTTTAGATCATGCCGATTATGGAGTAAAACTATTATTTCAAGATGGGTTGATTACAAGTTTTCCTATTGCAAAAGAAAATTATCGAATCATAGAAATGGCTGTTAAATATCATAATAAGTTTGCGATTGCCTCTGATTTAGATACACGAACTAAATTTTTCTGTCAGTTAATTCGTGATGCTGACAAAATTGATATTCTAGAACTTTCTTGTGAAGGTATTATGAAATTTTACATGGACGGTGTAGTGAAACCAAACATTTTAGCGCAAGTACAGTCTCGCTCACAAGTGAGAATCAATGGTCCTAGAACGAATACGGACAATGTATTTATCCAAATTGGTTTTTTCTATGATATTTATTTTAAACCTACCGTCGATATTTTATTTGAACGAAAGATTATCGATCGTTTGAAAGATAGGGTAAAGGATGAAGTTGCCTGTCAAGAGCTAGATCGGGCACAGAGATATTTAAAGGAGAGGTTTACATGTTAGATAAAAAATATAATCCAAAAGAAGTAGAAAAGGGAAAGTATGAACATTGGAAAGAAAAAGGATATTTTACGTCAGGAGATCTGAGCAAAAAGCCATATTGTATCGTAATTCCACCACCGAACGTAACAGGTAAATTACATTTAGGGCATGCTTGGGACACGACATTACAAGATATTCTGATTCGCTACAAAAGAATGGACGGATATGATGCATTATGGCTTCCAGGAATGGATCATGCTGGAATTGCAACGCAGGCAAAGGTAGATGCGAAGTTAAAAGGTATGGGAATTCAGCCTCGAGAGATGGATCGGGAGGAATGGCTTAGTCATGCTTGGGATTGGAAAGAAGAGTATGCTGAAAACATTCATAGACAGTGGGCTAAAATGGGACTTAGTCTCGATTATACAAAAGAACGATTTACTTTAGACGATGGTTTATCTAAAGCAGTTCGTCATGTTTTTGTAACACTCTATAAAAAAGGTCTTATTTATCGTGGAGAGAGAATTATTAACTGGGACCCTGAAGCAATGACAGCGCTTTCTAACGAGGAAGTTATCTATAAAGATGTCGAGGGGGCATTTTATCATATCAAGTATATGTTAGAAGATAGTGACGAATATCTCGAGGTTGCAACGACACGTCCTGAAACGTTATTTGGAGATACTGCTGTTGCGGTTAACCCTGAAGATGAGCGCTATAAACATTTAATTGGTAAGCATGTTGTGTTACCGATTGTCAATAAGTTAATTCCGATCGTTGGTGATGAACATGCAGATATGGAATTTGGAACAGGAGTGGTTAAGATTACACCTGCTCATGATCCGAATGATTTTGAGGTGGGAAATCGCCATCATTTAGAACGTATCATCGTTATGAATCCAGATGCAACGATGAATGAGAATGCTTTCAAATACCAAGGAATGGATCGCTACGAATGTAGAGAGGCTTTGATCAAAGATTTAAAAGACGCGGGATTATTAGTAAAGATAGAACCGATGGTTCACTCTGTTGGACATAGCGAAAGAACAGATGTCATGGTAGAACCATATCTTTCAAAGCAGTGGTTTGTTCGTATGCGTCCACTTGCTGATCGAGTGTTGGAAAATCAGAAGAATAAAAAGACTAAAGTAAACTTTGTTCCAGAACGATTTGAAAAGATTATGAACCACTGGATGGAGATTACTTATGATTGGTGTATTTCTCGTCAATTGTGGTGGGGACACCGTATTCCTGCTTGGTATAAAGGGGACGAAGTATATGTTGGAATGGAAGCGCCAGAGGAAGATGGATGGGTTCAGGATAGCGACGTATTAGATACGTGGTTTAGTAGTGCACTTTGGCCATTTAGCACGCTTGGTTGGCCAGAAAAAACTGATGACTTTAAGAGATATTATCCAAACAATGTATTAGTGACTGGATACGATATTATTCCGTTTTGGGTAAATCGTATGACATTTCAGGGATTGGAATTTACGGATCAAAGACCATTTAAAGATTGTTTGATTCATGGACTCATTCGGGATAAAGAAGGACGTAAAATGAGTAAGTCTCTTGGAAATGGAGTCGATCCAATGGATGTGATTGAAAAATATGGGGCTGACTCATTGAGATATTTCTTGGCAACTTCTTCCGCACCTGGAATGGATTTACGTTACGATGAAGAAAAAGTAGCATCTACATGGAATTTTATCAATAAACTTTGGAATGCGTCTCGATTTGTATTGATGAATTTAGAAGGATTTACAAAAGAAAATTATACAGTGGAAAACTTAAACACGAGCGATCAATGGATTTTGTCTAAGTTAGAAGCGACGATTAAGACGGTACGTAAGCATATGGATCAGTATGATTTTCATGTAGTAGGGGCAGAATTGTATCACTTTATTTGGAATGATTTCTGTGATTGGTATATCGAACTTGCTAAGGTTAACATGAACGATACGACAAAATCTGTCCTCATCTGGGTACTTACAGATATATTAAAGATGTTACATCCATTCATGCCATATGTAACGGAAGAAATTTATCAGATGTTACCAATGCACGATGAGACGATCATGACAAGTAGTTATCCTGTTTATGATGCTAAATATGCGTTTGATACAGAACTTGACGATGTCATCGAACTTGTTCAAAAAATTCGTAAAGCGAAGGTAGAATACAAGATAGGAAAAGAATATCAACTTGTTTTAAACAGTGCAAAGAAGTATCAAGATATCTTAACTAAGATGTTAAAGGTAGATACTTCACAATGCATCGATCAAGTGACGGATGAAAGTTTAACGTGCCTATCTTTACCATATCAAAATGATACCGTTTCACTTTACTATGACGGTAGTGCAAATAAAGAAGAGGAACGCTTGAAATTAGAGGAGAATAAAACTTCGTTAGAACAGTCGATTGCACGGCGTGAAAAATTACTCGCTAACGAAAATTATGTTTCTAAAGCACCAAGTCATATCGTAGAACAAGAAAGAACAAATTTAGAAAAAGAAAAAGCAGAGTTACAACTCATTATCGAAAAAATGAAAGAAGCATAGCAATATGTTTCTTTTTTTGTGCGATATTCTTTACTTTTTTATGAACGTTTGATATGATATTAATATAATAGGAGTAGGTATCATGAGAAGATTTAAGTTATTCATTGGAACGATTGCTTTATTAGCTATAGTGTTTGGATGTACTGCATGTGGCAAAAATGAAAATGAACTTGTTATGGTGACAGAGGCGGGTTTCGCACCATACGAGTATTATAAGGACGGAGAGATTGTCGGAGTCGATATCGATATTGCAAAGGAAATTGCAAAGCGCCTAGATAAGAAACTGGTAGTAAAGGATGTCGCATTCGACTTTTTGATTAACGAAGTAAAGAGTGGGAAAGCTGATTTTGCAGCTGCTGGAATGAGTATTACAGAGGAGAGAAAAGAGGAAGTTGATTTTTCTATTGAGTACACGACATCGAATCAAGTTGTCGTTGTTCGAAAAGATTCTCCTTTGACAAGTTTTGATGAGATTCAAAATAAAAAGATCGCAGTGCAATTGGGAACAGTTGCGGATATGTATGTCACGGATAATTATCCATATGCTACATTGATGACACATAAAAAATATTTAACAGCTGTCGAGGATGTTAAGAGTAACAAGGCAGATTGTTTAATTATGGATCAATTACCGGCCGAAGAAATTGTAGCTGAAAACCCAGAGTTAAAAATTATGGATGGAATTTTGTTCCAGGATAAATATGGAATGATTGTAAAAAAGGGAAATACTGAGTTAAAACAAGAGATCGATAAAGTGTTGAAAGAATTGCAGGAAGATGGAACGATCGATCAGTTGATTCTCAAACATTCAAAGTAGGAGAGATGTGGTATGCAGGATGCTGTAGATTCATTTTATAAAACATTTATTTTAGAAGATCGTTATTTATATTTTTTAGAAGGTTTGAAGTTTACATTACTCATTGCTTTCTTTTCTGTTTTATTAGGATTGTTTCTAGGAATGCTCGTCAGTATTATCACGGATTATCACAAGCAGACAGGACGATTAAAAATATTGCATGGAATATGTCGATTCTATGTTTATATCATTCGTGGAACTCCTACATTATTACAGTTAATGATCTTATATTATGTCATTTTTAAGACAATTCCAATTTCACCGATCATCGTAGGGATTTTAACATTTGGAATCAATTCTGGTGCCTATGTTGCCGAGATATTTCGCGCAGGATTTGAAGGAATCGATCCAGGGCAAAAGGAAGCTTGTCAGACGCTTGGATTAAATTATATCCAAACGATGCGTTACGTTATTTTTCCACAGGCGTTACGCAATATTTTCCCGGCATTAGGAAACGAGATGATCACGCTTGTAAAAGAGACATCGATTGCTGGATACGTTGGAATTGTGGAACTTATTAAAGCTGCCGATATTATTTCGTCTCGTACGTATGATTATTTTTTTCCACTTGTCATCTCTGCTTTGATTTATCTACTTCTGACATACTTGTTATCAAAACTGATGAAGTTTGGAGAAAGGAAGTTAAATCATGGTGTATCGAGTTAAAAATTTAGAGAAGTCATTTGGAGAAAATCAAGTATTAAAGAAAGTTAATTTTGAAGTAGAGGCGAATGAAAAAATAGTAATTATTGGTCCATCGGGTGGTGGAAAAAGTACGTTATTACGTTGTTTAAACTTACTAGAAGAACCAACTGGTGGTGCGATTTATTATCACGACATGAAATTAAATCGTAGAAACTATAAAAAAATTCAGGGTAAAATTGGTATGGTGTTTCAAAGCTTTCAATTGTTTGACAATATGACAGTAATTGAAAATATTACACTCGCACCAATTTTAAATAAATTGATGCCGAAAGATCAAGCGTATCGTGAGGCACGAGAGTATTTAAAACAGATTCATTTAGAGGATAAGGAAGATGTTTATCCATCGTCTTTATCTGGAGGACAGAAACAGCGCGTGGCGATTGTTCGAACATTACTCATGAATCCAGAAGTGATATTGTTCGATGAACCGACAAGTGCGTTAGATCCAGAAATGATTGAAGAAGTTTTAAATTTGATCATGGAGGTGAGCAAGAAGAATATTACCATGATTGTGGTAACACACGAATTAAATTTCGCCAAAAATTTTGCAACGCGCGTTCTATTTGTAGATGGTGGAACGATCGTAGAAGATGGTCCTACACAGGAAGTATTTGAACATCCAAAATCAGAACGATTGCAACAATTTTTGAACATTATAAAATAGGAGGGGTAAAATGAATAAAATTAACGTGACGAGCGAAATTAAGCCACTAAAAAAAGTTCTGTTGCACAGACCAGGGAATGAGCTTTTGAATTTAACTCCTGATACCTTACAAGAGTTATTATTCGACGATATCCCATACTTACCTGTTGCACAGAAAGAGCATGACGAGTTTGCACGCATGCTAAAAGAAAATGGAGTAGAGGTAGTCTATCTCGAAGATTTAATGGCTGATGTTGTTTCTTTAAGCGATGAGATTCGCGAGGAATTCATCAATCAATTTATTTACGAAGCTGGAATTCGTACTCCAAAGTATCGTGAATTAGTTTTCCAATACTTGTATAGTTTTAAAGATGCTAAAGAACTCGTATTGAAAACAATGGAAGGAATTCAAATCTACGAGATCAATCGTAGTAAGAGAAAAGATGAAAAATCTCTAGTAGACCTCGTAACAGAAGAGACAGATTTCTTGGCTGCACCAATGCCAAACTTGTACTTTACAAGAGATAATTTTGCAAGTATCGGAAGAGGTATTTCTTTAAATCATATGTATTCTGTAACGAGAAATAGAGAGACGATTTATGCTGAGTACATTTTTAAATATCATCCAGATTATAAAGGACAAGTTGATAAGTATTACGATCGTGATTTAACATATCACATCGAAGGTGGAGATATATTGAATTTAAATGATCATATCTTGGCTGTTGGAATTTCACAGCGTACTTGCCCAGAGGCGATCGATCAACTTGCTAAAAATTTATTTAAAGATAAAAAGTGTAAGATTGATACAGTGCTTGCTTTTAACATTCCAAATTCAAGAGCATTTATGCACTTAGACACAGTATTTACACAAATTGACAGAAATAAATTTACATATCATCCAGGAATTATGGATACATTACAAGTATTTGAAATTACAGAGGGAAATATCGAAGATAGCGATGAGGATCTCAATGTTATCGAAATCAACGATACGCTTGAAAATATTTTGTCATCTTATTTAAAAATACCTGTAGAATTGATTCCTTGTGCGGGTGGAGATAAAGTTGCTGCCGAAAGAGAACAATGGAATGATGGATCTAATACATTATGTATTGCTCCAGGAGTTGTTATCGTATATGATCGTAATGCAACGACAAATCAGACATTAAGAGAAAAAGGACTAAAAGTATTAGAGATGCCAGGAGCTGAATTATCTCGTGGTAGAGGTGGTCCTAGATGTATGAGTATGCCACTTGTAAGGGAGGATTAATATGAATTTTTATGGAAGAGATTTCTTGAAGTTATTAGACTACACACCAGAGGAAATTGAGTATTTAATTAAACTTGCAATCGCATTCAAAGAAAAAAAGAAAAAGGGAGAGAGACACGATTATCTAAGGGGTAAGAATGTCGTTCTTCTATTTGAAAAAGATTCGACGAGAACACGTTGTGCATTTGAAGTTGGAGCGATGGATCTTGGAATGGGAGTTACTTATCTAGGTCCAACGGGAAGTCAAATGGGAAAGAAAGAGAGTATCAAGGATACAGCTCGCGTACTTGCTCGTATGTATGATGGAATTGAGTATCGTGGATTTGAGCAGAGTATCGTAGAGGAACTTGCTCAAGCATCATCTGTTCCAGTATGGAATGGACTTACCAATGAATTCCATCCGACACAGATGTTAGCGGATATTATGACGATGTATGAAACATTTGGTAGTGTGAAAGGAAGAAAGCTAGTATTTTTAGGAGATGCACGCAATAATGTTGCTAACTCTCTCATGGTGATCTGTTCTAAACTTGGAATTGATTTTGCTTGCTGTGCACCACAGGAATTATTCCCTAGCGAAGAACTTGTCAATACTTGTCGTGGATTTGCACGTGAGAGTGGATCTAAGATCTTACTTACAGAAAATATTCATGAAGGTGTGAGTGGTGCTTCTGCAGTATATACTGATGTTTGGGTATCTATGGGAGAAGCAGATGAACTATGGGCACAGAGAATTGAATTGTTAAAACCATATCGTGTAACGAAGGAACTGATGAGTATTGCTGCTCCAGACGCTATTTTCCTTCACTGTCTACCATCTTTCCACGATATTCATACGAAGATCGGAAAGGAAATACACGACAAGTTTGGAATTTCAGAAATGGAAGTTACCGATGAAGTATTTGAATCAGCACAGTCTAAAGTAATGGATGAAGCTGAAAATCGACTTCATACGATCAAAGCTGTCATGTATGCGACGATGTATAAAGAATGAAAAAGAAAATTGTCGTAGCGCTCGGAGGGAATGCCTTAGGGAATTCCCCAGAAGAGCAATTGAAATTGGTAGAGAAGACTGCAAAGCATATCGTGGAGCTTGCAGAGTGTTATGATGTTATCGTAACGCACGGAAATGGACCACAGGTTGGTATGATCAATATGGCAATGTCAGTTGCCCATGAAGAGGTGAATACGCCAGATGTACCATTCGCAGAATGTGGAGCGATGAGTCAAGGATATATTGGATATCATTTACAACAAGCAATTCAAGAAGAACTAATCAAAAAACATATGAGAAGAGAATGTGTTACATTGTTGACACAAGTTATGGTCGATAAGAAAGATCCTGCCTTCTCACATCCTACAAAGCCAATAGGACCGTTTTATACGAAAAAGGAAGCAGAACAGCTTTCGAAAGAACGTGGTTATGTGATGAAAGAAGATGCAGGACGAGGATATCGTAGAGTTGTACCTTCTCCAGATCCTAAAAAGATTATCGAAGTAAAAACGATTGATACACTTTTAAAAAAGCGTAATATCGTGATTGCTGGTGGCGGAGGAGGAATTCCTGTCATTCGACATTATGGTAAGTTAAGAGGTGTAGATGCCGTTATCGATAAAGATAAAACAAGTGCACGTCTTGCGATTGATATGAAGGCAGATATCTTCTTGATTTTAACTGCAGTTGATAAAGTATCGATCAATTTTAATACTGCAAACGAGAAAAAGCTAGATTTTTTAACTCCTGCTCTTGCAAGGAAATATATGCAAACAGGTGAATTTAAAGAGGGAAGTATGCTTCCTAAAATCGAGGCTTGTTTAGATTTTGTAGAACATCATAGAGGTGGACAAGCAATTATTACTTCTTTAGGTAAAGCAAAGGAAGCTTTAGAAGGAAGAACAGGAACAGTCATTAGTAGGAAAGGAATTTAAAAAGATGGCAAAGAAAAAAAGAAAAGGGTTTTTGACTTCATTTTCTATCATCTTTATCTTGATTTTTGCACTGGGAATCGCTACTTATTTTTTACCACAGGCAAGTTTTAATGGAGAAGAGATTGTTAATGGAAGTGGAGTTGTAAGAGCATCATTATCAGACGTTTTGCTCGCACCAATACTAGGATTTGAAAATGCGATCGATGTTTGTATTTTCGTACTGATCTTAGGAGGATTTTTAGCTACCGTTTACCGAACAAAAGCACTTGAAACCGGAATTCGTGCTCTTGTTAAAAAATTAAAAGGAAACGAATTAGCACTAATTCCAATTTTAATGTTTATTTTCTCTGTAGGTGGAACGACTTATGGAATGTTGGAAGAAACAGTAGGTTTTTATGCATTACTTGCAGCAGCAATGGTAATGGCGGGAATGGATACTGTCGTATCTTCTGCAATTGTATTATTAGGAGCAGGATCTGGAGTTCTTGGTTCTACGATCAATCCATTTGCTGTAGGAGCAGCCGTATCTGCCCTTCCAGAAGGAACCACAGTAAATCAAGGTTTGATCATTGGAATTGGTATGATGTTATGGGTAACGACATTGATTATATCAATCATGTTTGTTATGAATTATGCACGAAAAGTAATTAAGAAAAAAGGTTCTACGATTTTATCTTTACGCGAAAGAAAAAATATGGAGTTAGAGTATGGAGCTGCAGCAGCAGATAAAGCATACGATACGAAATTAAACGAAAAGCAAAAAGTAACATTATTGTTATTTGTGCTTACATTTATCGTAATGATTATAGGATTTATTCCATGGGAAGACTTCGGAATTACATTCTTTGCAGATAACACTGGTTGGTTAACTGGAACTCCAATGGGACAATGGTATTTCTATGAAGCAGCTTTATGGTTCTTAGTGATGTCAGTTATTATTGGACTGATCAATCGTACTGGTGAAAAACAATTCGTCGATACTTTTATCGATGGAGCAGATGACATGGTAGGAGTTATATTGATCATTGCAATTGCTCGTGGAGCATCTGTATTGATGCAAAGTACATACTTAGATAATTTCATTATCTATAATGCAGCAGAATTATTACAGAGCGTACCACCAATCATCTTTGCACCATTTAACTATGTTATTCACATTATATTATCAATTTTAGTACCATCTAGTTCGGGACTTGTTACGTTGTCTGCGCCAATTATCGGACCAATTGCCGATCAATTAGGATATAGCGTAGAGTCGACAGTTATGACACTTGTAGCAGCAAATGGTCTTGTAAACTTGATTACGCCAACTTGTGGTGCGATCATGGGAGGACTTGCACTTGCTAAAGTAGAATATACGACTTGGTTCCGTTGGGCATTTAAAGTAGTTGTTACTATCGCAGTAGTTAATATCGCAATATTAACGACATTGATGATATTCTTATAGAAGGAATTTGATTCCTTCTTTTTTAATGCTTACTATCTCTTGATTGAACTAGCAATAGATTGTATAATAATAGAGGAGGTGCAGTTATGAAATGCGAGAAGTGTGGCCACGAACTACCTTATGGTGCTAGAATTTGTCCAAACTGTGGAGTTGATATTGTAGAAAAAACTCAATATAAGACACAAATTTATAATCATTCCAAAATATTTCACGAGGAGGATTATCATGTAAAAAAGGCAAATTCATTTACGATTGCATCTATTATTATATCTGTATTTGCCATGTTATTTATGATTGTCGGACGTCATCAAACGATTTTTTTTATACTTAGTTTGATTACAGTTGTAATTGCAATCATTTTATATATCATTGGACAAAGGCGTCCTGGGAAGAATAATATTATCGGCGTTGTCCTTTGTATTGCAACACTTGTTTTGGGAGCATTTGTATGGCATCAGATTTGCGAAGATCGATTACCATTTATTATTGGAACATGGAAGACAAACGGAAATGACGTTTATGAGTTTGATCGTGATGGTAATTATGAAGTTAAAAATGTGTTGAAAAGAGAGTATTATAAAGGTACTTATAAAATGACTTACAATAAAAAACAAAAGCAATATGTCGTTACGATGAAATCGACTGAAGCCAAAATTGAAGGAATGCCAATGTATGAAAAAGATACAGTCGTTGCACGACTAATTTATGAGGAGAAGTCAGAAAGTGCGAAAGCAGTCGTGAATGGAAAAAAAGAAAAATGGAAGAAGCAACAAGACTAAGATAGAAAAGGTGAGAATATGTTTGAAAATTTAGGAGATCGTTTACAAAATGCCATTCATAAAATGAAGGGGTATGGTAAGATTACTGAGGAAAATATTGGTGAAATAACACGCGAACTTAGATTAGCGCTTTTAGAAGCTGACGTTAACTATAAAGTAGTAAAAGAATTTATCGCTAATGTCAAGGAAAAAGCATTAGGAGAAGAGGTACAAAAGAGTTTGAAACCAAGTGAGTTGTTCATTAAAATTGTCAAAGATGAATTAGTTGACTTACTTGGTGGAGAAAAAGAAGATTTGGTTGTAAATGGGAATCCCGCTATTTTGATGCTTGTCGGACTGCAGGGATCTGGTAAGACAACAACGATTGGGAAATTAGCTAATTTCTTAAGAAAAAAACATGCTAGAAAACCATTACTAGTAGCATGTGATGTATACCGTCCAGCAGCAATCGATCAGTTAAAACAACTAGGAAAAGAGCTTAACATCGAAGTTTATAGTGAAGGAAAGAACGATCCTGTCCAAATTTCTAAGAATGCGATTGCTTATGCAAAAGAAAATGGGTTTAATTACGTCTTAATTGATACGGCAGGTCGACTTCATATAGATGAAGCATTGATGGATGAATTAAAAAATATTAACGAAGCAGTACATCCAAATGAAATTTTACTTGTCGTAGATAGTATGACAGGTCAAGATGCGATCAATGTTATTACAGGTTTTAATGAGCGTCTTCCTTTAACTGGTGCAGTTTTAACGAAATTAGATGGTGATACACGTGGTGGAGCAGCCTTGTCGATTCGTCATTTGACAAATGTACCAATTAAGATGATTGGTGTCAGTGAAAAGATGGATGGCTTGGAAGCATTTGATCCAGAAAGAATGGCAAGTCGTATTCTCGGTATGGGAGATTTTATGGGACTTATCGAGAAGGCAGAAGAGGTAATAGATCAAGAGGAAGCTAAAAAATCAGCAGTGAGATTGCAAAAAGGTAAATTCGATTTAGAAGATTTTCTCGGATATATGAAACAAGTAAAAAAGTTAGGACCTTTAGAAAATCTTTTGAAGATGATACCGGGAGCTTCTAAAATGGGCTTAAATAAAGTTAAGATTGATCCCAAAGATCTAGCGCATGTAGAAGCAATCATTTTGTCGATGACGCCTCAAGAAAGAAGAAATCCAGATATTATGAAAGCATCCCGTAAAAAGAGAGTTGCTTTAGGAAGTGGCAGAAGTGTCGAAGAAGTAAATCGATTATTAAAACAATTTGATCAGATGAAAGTTATGATGAAACAGATGAGAAATGGTAACTTTAAAATGCCATTTTAAAAACAAAAGAGCATGGATATGCTCTTTTTGAATGTGTGTTATTAAAATTGACCGAATGGACCGTTATTTGCAAGTCCTTGACAACTACCATTGTCGATGTTAATTACTTGATTTTCTTCAGAAGTTGAATATTGTGGCGTATATGTGTGTTGATAAATGTGACGGTTAATTACGTGTGTATGGATTGGGCATACGTGTGGAACTTGATGACAGAATTCACGTTCTACACATTTATTGATGCATGGTTCGATGATTGGTTGATTTTGGCAACCACAGTTCATCGGTGTGCAACACCCTGTATTCTGACGGTCACAGCAACGTTTGTTAAACATATTTTTTCCCCCTTATCTAATGTATCTTATGATGCAATTAAATTTGTGCATATGTTATTTGCCTTAGACTAGGGGAAAAAGATATTATTGCAAGTAAAGTTCTAAACATGTATTTTCTTCTTTTATTTTGGTTGCAGCTTCTACGCCAACATAGCGATAGTGCCATGGTTCGTATTTAAATCCTGTGACATCTTCGAATTTTTCAGGATATCTCAAAATAAAACCATATTCATGTGCATGTTTCTGCATCCATTGAAATTCCTTGGTTTCAGCAAATTTATTGTAATCTTGATTTTCTCCCATGACATCGATGGCAAGTCCTGTTTGATGTTCTGAATGTCCAGGTCTTGCGCTACATCTATCAGCATACGCTTTTCCACTTGTTTTAACATAGGTGTGGTATAATTCATCCTGATAGGAATATGAGCGAAATGCACTGACGGCTACGATGTTATAGCCTTCTTCTTTTGCTTTTTTGGCAAGTGTTTCAAAAGCTATTTTTACTTCTTTTCTTATATATTTTTCTTCCATAGCATAGTTGATATCGATTGCCTCTAAATCTTTGGGCATGTAATCGTCATCTAATTTATTATTCTTATTTACTAAAACAAGAATATCATTCGGATTTTTAACTTTACGAATATCTTTATAAAAGCCAAAAAAGAAGTCACAATCTTTTGTAAAAAAAATAACGATGAGTATAAATAGAATAGTATAGACGAATTTTTTAAAGGTTTCTTCTTTCATATTTTCACCTATTATAATATATGCAGGTTAAAATGTTGATTTCATAAAAAAGAATCTCTAAGAAGAGATTCGATTATCGATTTTTAAATATTTTGTAATATTATTATAAATTAGTTTATTTAGTGCTTGAAATAGGATAACGGTTAATGTTGATAAAATAATTAAAATTAAGAGCATGTGTGAGTGAATAAATGATAGACTGTATAGTTCTTTTAAGAAAATGACTTGTAGAATGAATAAAGTTACCATAGCAATATACATTGTGATTTTTAATTTGTTGAAAGGCCTACATAATTCAAATAGAAGGTAAAATCCCGTCACAGCATTCATCATGACGCATAATGTAGATACTTGATGATCTGGAAGTTTAAAAATCTCTGCTAATATCATGATGAGAATAATATTGGTAACGACAATGATCGCTGCTGGTAAAGATCTACTCAATACATTCTTATAAAAATTACCAGTAATTCTTTTTTTATTGGGTTGTAATGCTAATACGAATGATGGAATTCCGATTGTAACGACGCTTGTTAAAGTTAATTGAATTGGAATGAATGGATATTGCGTCTGCAAAAAGACGAATAAAACGGCTAAGATTGTCGCGTAAGTCGTTTTGGTAAGAAAGAGAGTCGCTGAATTTTCTATATTGTTGACAGTTCTTCTTCCTTCGGCTACAACTTGTGGCATCGCACTAAAATTTCCATCTAATAAGACGAGCTGCGATATGTTACGAGTCGCATCACTACCATTTGGCATAGCAATACTACAATCTGCCTCTTTTAAAGCGAGAACGTCATTGATTCCATCACCTGTCATTCCGACATAATGTCCTTGCTTTTTCAATGCAATCACTAATTTTTTCTTTTGAATTGGATTGACTCGTCCGAAAATGGTATATTTTTCTGCTGCTTCGTAAATTTCTTCGTCTGTTGTAAGTTTGCTCATATCAACATATTGATCATAATGTTCAATTCCTGCTCGTTTCGCAATACCAGAGACGGTTTTTACGTGATCTCCAGAGATGACCTTAATCGTAACCCCTTGTACTTTAAAATAAGCAAGTGTTTTTTCGACATCGGAACGCATATTATCTTGAAGTAAAACAAATCCTAAAATTTGTTGATGAGTACCTTCTTTTTTTGTAACGATTAAAATACGATATTCCAAGAGATAAGAGGAGAGAATTTTCTCGACTTTTGAATAGTCTTTTCCTAGAACAAATTCTGGGGCGCCTATATAATATGTTTCTTTATTTTGAAAAACAACACCTGAATATTTTTTATCAGAGGAAAATGGAATTAGTTTTTCCACAGGAAAATATATTTTTTTATGGAATGTTTCTTTTAATGCTAACATGGTAGGATTATTATCTTCCATTACTGTCGTCATGGCATTGATTGCATTTTCTAGCATATTTTTACTTATTTTTCCATACGGTAATATATCTACTACTTTCATCGTTCCTGTAGTAAGGGTTCCTGTTTTGTCTAAACAAAGAGTATCAATACGTGCAAGAGATTCGATACAATAGAGGTCTTTTACGAGAACTTTTCGTTTCGAAAGACGAATGACACTTACGGCAAGAACAGTACTGGTTAAGAGAACGAGACCCTCAGGGATCATACCTATAATGGCAGCAACACTTCCTACAACAGCATCTTGAAAAGTATTTCCATCGACCTGCGATTGATTTAAAAAAAGTAGGATTCCAATTGGAATAATCGCGATAGATACAATTTTGATAATATGATTTAAAGCGTCCATTAAAACAGATTTCGTATGTTTTATTTGCGTTGCTTCTTTCGTGATGGTTGCTGTGTAATTTTGAAGCCCAACATGTTTTACTTCTCCAATCGCATGTCCACTTATAATAAAACTACCAGAGAGGAGAAGATCTCCTTCTTTTTTGAATACAGGATCACTTTCTCCTGTAATAAATGATTCATCGACTTCACAACTTCCTCTATGAATGATGGAGTCAGTTACAACTTGATTTCCAGGGTGAAATTCTAGGATATCATTCATGACGATTTCGTTTATTTCGATACTTTCTTTCTTTCCGTTTCGAATAGCTGTTACTTTAGATGCTGCGATGATCGATAGTTTATCAACGACTTTTTTAGCGTGAATTTCTTGAACGGTACTAATGATAGTATTACAAATCACAACTCCTAAAAATAGTAGATTTTTATATGCCTGTACCATAAAGATACATGCAGCGAGTCCAAAGTTTAATAGGTTAAATAAAGTAAATATATTATCTCTGATGATTCTGGGAATGGTTTTTGTTGCAACAGAGGTATCATAGTTACATAATCCTTGTTGCTTTCTTTTTTCTACTTCTCTAGTGGATAAACCACGTTCGATATCAATCTGTTGCATTTTAACCTCCTTTATATCAATATTATAGCACGCATAAATGAAAAAAAGCATTACAATTTTGTAATACTTTATGGGTTGACATAGTATGCGTAATATTCTTCTAATGTGATATTTTCCTGTTTTATTTTGGTTGCGGCTTCAACACCAACATAGCGATAATGCCAAGGTTCATAACTATAACCTGTGATTTGTTCTAATCCTTTTGGAAATCTCAAGATAAATCCATATTCGTGTGCGTGATTTTGCAACCATTGATATTCTTCTGTTTCATCGAAAGAGTTGAAACGAACTCTCCTTGTTGTAATATCGATGGCAAGTCCTGTTTGATGTTCAGAATATCCCGGGCGTGAAGCATATTTATCAGCATATGCTTGGCCAAATTTTTGTTGATATTCTCGATATACTTGTTGTTGTGATTGATAGCTACGATATGCGGAATTCATGTGGAAAGATAACCCTTCTTGCTGTGCTTGTTGACTCATTTTTTGATATGCATCTTTCACTTCTTTTCGAACCATAAAATCGCCTTCTACTGTGACGAGATCATTTGGTTTATAATTCGCATCTAAATAAGTATATTTGTTTGCTAGAATTAGCAATTGATCATTGGGATTCGATGGTGTTGTATTTGTATAATATTCATAATCAGCATTCGCATTAACGTGTCGTACTACGATCGATACTTTAAAAGTAGGGTGAGTATCGTGATATTGAAGGTATCTTGGAAGACGATTTTCAATATAATATTTTTCAGTAATTACACTTAATAGAAAATCCGGATCTTTTATTTCCAATCGATCAATATTTTGATTTACCAAAGATATGATGTATTTTATATCTAAATTTTGATATGTCTGATAAAAAGAAAGGTAGCGATCTAATTTTTTGATATCAAATCCTTTTTGTTTATGTAAGTTCAAATTTACTGCTTTGACAATCTGATTTGCTTTATGATTGGGATAAGATTGATCAAAGGTAACATATGAGGATAACTTTTTTCTTTGAAATAGAGGTTGTTTTTCTAGATCTTTGATAGGTGTTTTATGGTTTGACTTTATTAAATTGGAGATTTCCTTGTCCGTCAAGTTTTTTTCAATCAGTGTAATTTCGTTAGATTGATAACCCTTTTTTCGTAGTTGAAATGATGGACTGCAAAGATAAATGATAGCAAAGATGATAATAATTAAAATAAGTAGAGATAAAATGAGTCCTTGTTTGATCGTTTTTTTCTTCTTCATATAATCACCACTGTCATTATATCAAGGAGCGAGAAAAGATACAATCGACTGTTAGTAGAGTAAAAAATAAAATGCCATATTGACATTTTATTTTGCTAGATAGTATGCATAGTATTCGTCGAATGTAATATCGGCATCGTGAATTTCTTTTGCAGCTTCAACTCCGACATAACGATAGTGCCAAGATTCATAACTATATCCTGTAATTTTTTCTTTTCCTTTTGGATATCTTAAAATAAATCCATATTTATAGGCATTTTTTTGCAACCATTTAAATTCTTCTGTATCTTCGAAATCATTTGCGATTGCTCCATCCGATACAATGTCGATACAAAGTCCTGTTTGATGTTCTGAATAACCAGCTCTTGCTGCATATTTATCAGCATATTCTTCTCCGTGTTGATTCTTATAACGTTTCCAAACAGCTTCTTGGGATTCATAGCTACGGAAAGAAGAATTGGCAATCAATACGAGACCTTCTTCGTTTGCTGCTTTCCACATTGAAACATATTGATCGTTGACTTCTTCTCGTACGTGATTATCTTCATATGCGTATCGGTTACTGATTTTAATAAGGTCCTCTGGGGTGTAATTCTCATCGAGATAATTGTATTTATTGGTTAAAATTAAGTTCTTTTTTGACATGTCGGTTTTTTTTGTATGTGTATAATAATCGTAATCACCATTGACATTGACAATCGCAACGACATTTTTTGGACTTTCCTCTGTATTTTCATCCATGTATTTAGAATATCGATCTAAATTTTTATAGATGAAATATTTTTGAATAATCAACTTTGGAATGTTGCGGTTGTATTCTTTTTCCAAAATATCATCAATCTGTGTATCCTCGAGATTATTTAAAATCGTTTCGACCTCGTCATCTTGATATCCTATTTCTTTCAGTTTATATGTATAGCTAGAATGATAGCTAAAATAGTTGAATGCCAGTATTCCTATTATGATGACTGCAAGTAATATGACAGCTCCAACGATGACTTCTTTTTTCAACCTTCTTCTTTTCTTATACATATGATCACCCTAATTTCATTATACCAAATTTACTAAAAAATAAAAGGAAAAAAGGATAAAGCATGAAAATTGTTGCAAACTAGGGATAGATAGGAGAATCGATATGGATTTATTTTTCTTATGTATCAAAATTTTTGTAGCGCGTATTATGGATGTATCAATGGGAACATTGCGAATTATATATTTAGGAAAAGGAAAATCGAAAACGGCTTTTATTTTTGGCTTTTGCGAAGTTTTTATTTGGTTTTTAGTAGCAAAAGATGCTTTAAATAGTGATAGTAATAGTTGGTGGATTGTAATTTCTTATTCTTTAGGATACGCAGTTGGGACTTATATTGGAAGTTATATATCAGAGGTATTCGTGAAAGGTAATTTTGGTGTTCAAGTTGTAACGAGTCGTCAAAATCATCATATGATCGACATACTTCGTAAGTCTGGGTATGCGGTTACAGTTATGGAAGTGCAAGGAAAAGAAGAAAAACAAGGGAAGTACTTGTTGTTAATCGAAATTAACAAACAACGGTTTGAACAACTTTCTCGTTTGATCAAATCGATGGATGAAAAGGCATTTATTATTGTAAACGAGACCAAATATGTTCAAAATGGATATATTAAATAAGTTGTGTTTTACGAAAGTTCATGTTAAAATTTCCATAGAGAGTAGGTTGTATGGAAATGTTTGGAACTTGTTTGTTTATTTTTTTAGGACGTATGTTGGACGTATCGCTAGGAAGTCTTAGAATTATCTTTCTAGGGAAAGGGAAGTCGATACTAGCTTGTGTTTTTGGTTTTTGTGAAATTTTTATTTGGTTTTTAGTAGCGCGAAATGTGCTTTCTGGAACGAGTGAGTGGTGGTATATTTTTCCTTATTCATTTGGGTATGCATTAGGTACCTATATTGGGAGTTTATTAAATGAGAAATTTGTTGGTGGTAATTTAGGTGTACAAGTTGTAACGAGTCGTCATGATGCGAATGTATTAAAACATATTCGAGAAAATGGATATGCAGTGAGTGCGATCGATGTACAAGGAAAAGAGGAAACAGGTAAGTATATGTTGTTTATCGAAATCGATAAAAAACACGTGGATCACTTAAAAGAGGTCGTAAGAGAAGTTGATCCAACAGCTTTCTTAGTAGTAAGTGAGACAAAATACGTTCAAAATGGTTATTTTAAGTAAGACAATTTGTCTTATTTTTTTGTATAAATTAAAAAGAGTGACATATTTTTTTAATAGAGGTGAGTTATGAGGAAACTATTATGTTGTATGATAACGATATTATGTTTTATTCCAATGATTTCTGTAAATGCAGAAGTAGAAGCGCAAGCAGGAGATTTAAAATTAGCAGAAAGTGCGAAAAGTGCGGTTTTATTAGAAGCGAGTACAGGGTATATTATTTATGAGAATAATTCGCATGAAAAATTAGCGCCTGCTTCTATGACGAAGATGATGAGTATGTTACTGATTATGGAAAGTATTGAGAAGGGGATTTTGGATTGGGAAGAAGAGGTTACTGTTAGTGAGAATGCTTCTAAGATGGGTGGAAGTCAAATCCTTTTAGAAACAGGAGAACAGATGAAAGTAAAGGATTTATTTAAAGGAATTGCGGTAGCAAGTGGAAATGATGCGGTTGTAGCCCTTGCCGAAAGAGTAGCAGGTACGGAAGAGCAATTTGTAACGATGATGAATCAACGGGCAAAGGAATTAGGGTTAAAAGATACGCATTTTAAAAATCCACATGGTCTGGATGAGTCAAATCATTATTCTAGTGCATATGATATGGCGATGATTGCAAAGGAACTAGTCAAACATGAAAAAGTATTAGAATATTCATCTATTTATGAAGATTATTTAAGAAAAGGTACAGATAAAGAGATATGGTTAGTGAATACCAATAAATTAGTTAAATTTTATAAAGGATTGGATGGACTTAAAACTGGATATACAAAAGAAGCTGGATATTGTTTAACGTCAACAGCTGAGAAAAATGGTATGAGACTGATTACAGTTGTGATGGGAGAACCTGATAGTAAGACGAGAAATTCAGATACGACAGAGATGTTAGATTATGGGTTTTCACAATACGAAGTAGAACATGTATTGAATAAAGATTCTAATCTCGGGAAAGTAGAGATAGAAAAAGGGAAACAAAAGTATGCGACACTTGTTCCGAGCGAGGAAATTACGCTACTACATAAAAGAACAGAGCAGAAAAAAACAGCTACTTACGATGTACAGTTAAACAAAGTAAAAGCTCCTGTAAAAGTAGGTGATTCAGTTGGAAAACTAAATGTAAAAGTGGATGGAAAGACGACACAGACCATCGATATTACAATCAAAGAGAAAGTGGAAAAAGCCAATTTATGGGAATTATATTTGCGTTATGTTGGAGATATGATTTCTGGAAATATTAAACTAAAGTAAGCGATGATAAGTTGCTTCTTTTTTTCTTTTCAAGAAGGAGATTACCACTTTGCTTCGTATGATATCATTAGAGGTGATCAGATGAAAAAGTGGTGCAAATATTGTTTGGTACTTTTGTTTTTCTTTGCTTTCCTTCCAATGGTACAAGCAGGAACCCAAGATACTCAAATTACGAGAAGGATGATACCAAAAGTATTTTCTAATGTCGTCATACAGGGAAGAACTTATTGGAGTCAAATGGGATATCTGTATGCGAATGGGATTTTAGCGTATTGTATCGAACCAGAAGTGGGACTAAGTGATTTTATATACGATTCTTATTTAGATTTTGGTATAGAGGGATTAACGTTAGAGCAAAAAGAACAAATGGAATTGATTGCAACCTATGGTTATCAATATCCTGGGCACCAGACAGATCGATATTATATGGCAACGCAAGAAATGCTATGGGAAACGATAGGATATCAAGAAGTATACTTTACTACTGGAGCCGCGATGCAAGGTTTAAGAATTGATGTGAATGCGGAAAAAAACGAGATTATGAGATTGATTCAAATGGATTGGAAAAAGCCTTCGTTTGATGAATCGACAGTGATTGTCTCCATGGAAAGTGAGATATCACTTACTGATCAGAATGCGGTACTATCTAGTTACACAATAGAAAAACAAACAGGAGTAAGCGCATCGATCGAGGGAAACAATTTAAAAGTAAAAGGATTAGAGGTGGGAAATGGCGAGATAGTGATGAAGAAAAGAGGAGGAACAGGACAACATAGTTTTGTCTATAGAAAAGTAGGCTCTCAAACGCTCGCTTCCTTATCTTTAAGTTCTATGCTACAAAGTAAAGTATATTTTGAAATAAAGGGAGGAAGAATTAGAGTACAAAAGGTCGATCGCGATACGAACGAAAACGTTCCATCTGGGGCAGCTAGTTTAAAAGGTGCAGTATACGAAGTAAAAGATAAAGATGGAAATATTGTGGATCAAATAAAGACAGATGAAAATGGAATTGGTGAATCAAAAATGCTTGCGTTAGGTGAGTATACAGTACAGGAGAAAACTGCTAGTACAGGGTATTTGATAGATCCACAAGTTTATACAGTCTTAGTATCAAAACAGAATAAGGAAAATATCGTAGTAGTAAAATCACAGGAACAAGTGATTACAAATCAAATTGAATTGATGAAAGTATATAACGAAGGAGAAAGTGGAACTCTTCTACCTGAGGGAGGGATTACCTTTGAAATTTATAATGAACAGGATGAGTTAGTGAAAACCGTGGTAACGGATCAAAGTGGCTATGCATCCTTTCGATTACCGTATGGAAGTTATAGAGTCACACAGAAAAATACAAGCCCTTATTATGAAAAAATAGATGATTTTGAAATACATGTATATGAGGAGAAGCCAGAGCCTGTTCGCTATGTTTTATCTGATGCTCGTGTAAAAGCAAAACTGAGGGTAATAAAAGTTGATGCAGAAACAAAAGAAAAAATTAAAATGGCAGGGATTTCGTTTAAGATTAAAAATCTTGAATCAGGAGAGTATGTGAAACAACAAGTAACGTATCCAAATGGAGAGGAAATAGATGTGTTTGAAACGAATGAAAATGGCGAATTTACTACACCAGAACCTTTAGAAGGTGGAAATTATCTTCTAGAGGAAATTCATGCACCAGATGGATATTTGCTCGGGAATCCAATTTCGTTTACGATCGATCAAGAATATCTTATAGACGGTGAAGTAATAGAACTGATTGTCGAAAATAGAAAGCCGCAGGGAAGATTACAAATAGAAAAAACAGGTGAAAAAAATTCATACGAAAAAACGTTAGGAGGCATTAAAATGGTCTCTGAGAAAATACCTCTATCCCAAGTTACCTATGAAGTTACGACGAGGCAAGAAATTACGTATCAAAATCAAAAATTCCAAAGCGGACAAGTCTTTTCAGAACTAGTTACCGACGAGAATGGAATAGCACTCAGTGAATTATTACCGCTTGGAACTTATTGTGTGAAAGAAAAGAGCGTACCTGATGGATATCAAATAGATTCGAAAGAGTATTGTGGTACTTTAAAATTTCAAGATGATAAAACTTCCGAGGTGATTTTCAAATTTTCATTTCATAACGAAAGAGTGAAGAAAAAACGATACTTTCAAAAGTTAAAAGAACAATTTGTCGGAATTATCGATCGGGAAGCAGTCTATCAAAATATCAGTATGGAAGGGGTCGAATTTGGTTTGTATAACAGAGATGTTCTAATACTAGGCGATTTATCGATCGCACCCGATACGAAATTAGAGACGATCGTGACCGATGAAAAAGGTATTGGAATGATTGAATTACCACTTCCAAATGGGACATATTATATAAAGGAACTTTCAGATATAGAACCTTATATCAAAGATGATCGAGAGTATGAATTTACAATAGATCATACGGTTCATCAAGAAGATGTCTTGGAAAAACCAATTGTAAATCGCATCAAGAAAGGAGATTTCGAGTTAGAAAAAAAAGATAATGAGACCTTACAAATATTAAGAGGGGCTGAAATTACTTTGGCATATGAAGGAGGCACAGAAATTGCTGTAGACTTGTCCATGGGGGAGATATCTTTACATCAGATGCCATATGGAACTTATCAAATAAGAGAGACCAAAGCTCCACAATATTATCAGAAGAAAGAAGACTCTATATCATACGAATTACAATCTGAAGTTGGAAATGTAACGATTTATAATAAAAGAATCGTAATACCAAAGGCGAGTAATACGATGAAATATATGAAAGTGACGATTCTTTCTTTGTTTACTTTTGGTATTTTACTAGTGATAGGATCGAGATGGATAGCACGAAGGCACGGTTTGTATTAGTTTTAGGATGTGTATGCATGTTAGGATCTATCTATATATTTTGGACTTGTTGCAAAGATAATTTTATTCAAAAAGAAAGAGCAAAAGAAAAAATCACTCAAATAGAAAATTCTCCTACTGTAGAAGATGAAGGGTATTTAAAAATTTCTTCCATCGCATTATATCAAGTATTGGAACGAGGATCGACGAGTCGGTTATTGTCAGAATCTAAAGTAGCTTATTGGAGTGTTCCTGATAGTCAAAATATTCATTTAGTGGGCCATCGTATTCCAACTGTTTTCGCTCCTTTAGAAAAACTGAAAAAAGGAGATATTGTAGAACTTTATTGGAGTGGGGTTTATAGAAAATATCGAGTGAGTAGTTTTCATGTCGTAAGTGAAACAGAATTTCCTTCATTTCCATCTACCGGGAATTTAGTCTTAATTACGTGCATGGAAGATGATTCCGAAAGATTGATTATATTTTGTGAAAAAGTCGGTTGAACGCTTGTATTTATTGACTTTATATCGATTTGATAGTAAACTATTAGTAGTATGGAGGCGAGGCGGAATGGGACTGCAAGTGATGGAAAAATCTTTCGGTATCCGTCCTAGCGATCGTTTGGAACCCTTGCAGGCTACAATTTCAGAATATCGTGGAAAAAGAATGTGTGAACTCATGTATGGAACCGGAGAAAACTCACAGACATTAACGATGGAATACGCACAATTTTTAAAACAATTTTCTTTTTATATCCGCATGAATCAAGGTAGTTTGTATAGTTTAAAAAATAAAAAAGGGTTTGATCTTACGAATAAGTATGAGGCGGCATATATCTTTTGTGATCGAGAAGACACGAATGAAAATCGAATTGAAATTTATTTAGAGGGAGATACTCTTATATTTTATCGAGAGATAGAAACAGAATTTGATCGTTATTTTAAAAAAGTACGTAAAGAAAGTGGACAGGTAAAGGAATACGATTTTTCAAACGAGTATTATGAAGATCTTTCAGTTGAACAAAAGGAACGAATTCGTAGAGCTAAGTATAATGTAGTGACAGATTTAGAAGATAAAAATCACAGAGGTTTGATTCGAAACGCCCAAAAGACGACAGCCACCCAAATGGGAAAAGAACCAAGTCATCAAATGCTAAAACCGGATGAATATTATCTCTTTGAAATTGGAAAGGTGACAGAAGAGTTTCCTATAGAAATACGAGTTCGTGTACATCACAACGATCCATTTGCACGCCTTTTAAATTTAGTTTACATGCAAGTAAATGGGAACAAACCAATGATACAGGGATCTCGCCATACGTTAGAATATATGAAAAAAATGTATGAACGCGCAAAAGCGTTAGAGCTTATGCGTTTGGATCATACGGAAGAAGAAGTTTCTATTAAGAGTTAACTTCTTTTTCTTATGATATAATAAAGAAGGTGATCGATATGAAAACTTATATCAAAGGGAATTTTCGAAAAAGTATATTTCGTTCTGATAAAGGATATATCATTGGTATTTTTAAAGTGAGAGATACTAACGATGAAGCGATGAAAGATTACATCAATAAGACGATTACATTTACAGGATACTTTCACGAGTTAAACGAAGATGATACTTATTTATTTTATGGGGAAGAGATAGAACATCCAAGGTATGGATATCAGTTTCAAGTAAGTGATTATGAACGTGTGAAACCAGAAGGGAAAGATGGTGTCATAGAGTTTTTGGCAAGTGATTTATTTCCTGGAATTGGAGAAAAACAAGCCAAACTCATCGTGGATACCTTAGGTGAAAAAGCTTTAGATAAAATATTGGAAGATCCTAGTTGTCTATCCCTCGTTCCAAAATTATCTTCGAAAAAAGCAGATAAAATTTATCATATTTTAGAAAAATACGAAGAGAGTCATAAGATGATTGTCTATTTAAGTGATCTTGGCTTTTCTATGAAAGATGCACTTTCTATTTATAATACTTATCGTTCGCATACGATGGAGTATTTGGAACATAATATTTTTAGATTGATCGATGATGTAGATGAGATTACGTTTTTGAAAATAGATCGATTGCGAGAAAAACTTCATATTGATGCACATGACGAAAGAAGATTAAAGGCTTGTCTATATTATGTGATGGAACAGTTGACTTTCGCTCGCGGAGATACTTATTTAGATTTGTTAGACATTTATCGAGGAATGAATGATTATTTAAAAGAAGAGCTCGATTCAGATTTGTTTGATTCTATCTTTCAAGAATTGATCGATGAAGAAAAGGTCGTATTAGAAGAAGATAGTGTCTATTTGAAAGAACTTTACGATGCTGAAAATCGTATTGTGGAAAAAATAAGAGGGTTACTTTCGATTCCGCCTACCAAATATAAGAAACTAGATACCGTATTAAAATCGCTTGAGGAACACAGTGGGATCACATATAACGAACAACAAGAGCGTGCGATTAGATCCGCACTTGAAAATAATCTTTTAATTATTACAGGTGGACCTGGAACAGGAAAGACGACGATCATTAAGGCGATTGTCGATTTGTATCAACAGTTAAATGGATGGAAAACAGATGAACTCATGGAACATTTAGCGCTTTTAGCACCTACTGGACGTGCGAGTAAACGAATGAGTGAGTCGACTTATTTACCAGCTTCTACGATTCATCGATTTTTAAAATGGAATAAGGATAATAATGAATTTGCAGTCAACGAATGGAATAAAGCACAAAATGATTTTATCATCGTAGATGAGATGAGTATGATCGATCTACCTCTTTTAGATCATCTTTTAAAAGGATTGAATCATCATATTAAACTCATATTGGTTGGAGATTATAATCAGTTACCATCTGTAGGACCAGGTCAAGTGTTAAAAGATTTTATCGAAAGTGGAGCGATTGAAACGATTCATTTGGATTTGTTATATCGTCAGGATGAAAATTCTTATATTCCTACACTTGCGCGAGAGATCGAAGAAAATCATCTTAGTTCTTCTTTTTTAGAAACGAAAAGCGATTATACTTTTTTACAGTGTTCTTCAGATCGTTTACGCTATCATTTAAAACAATTATGTCATCAATTAGTAGAAAAAGGGTATGATGAAAAAAGAGTTCAAATTATGGCGCCGATGTATCGTGGAGAAAATGGAATCGATCAGCTAAATCAAGAGTTACAAGAGGTGTTTAATCCAAAAAGTGATACGAAGCGAGAATTAAAATATGGAGATGTGATCTTTCGCGAACAGGATAAAGTATTACAGCTTGTGAATATGCCGGATGAGAATGTATTTAATGGAGACGTCGGTGTGATTTCGCAAATTGTTTCTGGTACGAGAAGTAAGTCTGGGAAGACGGAAATTTATGTTGATTTTGATGGAAATATTGTTCGGTATCAAAGCAAAGATTTTTCAAAGTTAAAACATGGATTTGTGATTACGATTCATAAGTCGCAAGGTAGCGAATTTGAACTCGTCGTGATGCCGATGAGTCATGCTTATCATCGCATGTTATACCGTAAACTTGTATATACGGGAATTACGCGTGCAAAAAGAAAATTGATTTTACTTGGAGAACCACAAGCGTTTCAAAAAGCAGTTCAAAATAATGGTGAATATGTACGGCGCACCAATTTAAAAAATAAATTGAAAACAATGTATAATGAAACAGTACGTGGGTAAGCTAAAAATGTATGTTGTAAAACATACGATATTCATATTTTTTGGCTGAGAGGTGATAGGATGAAAGAGGCTAGTAAGACTCTAGCGTTAATGGCGCTAGGAGGAACTGCTGTGTGGGCATACCAAAAGTATAATAAGCCTGCTATGAAGAAGATAGAAGATGCTATGAATCAAGGCTTGAAAAAAGCAAATGCGAAGTTAGAAGATATGATGTAACAAAAGTCCCCAAAACGGGGACTTTTATGTTTAAAAGTTATGAAATTTAAAAAATGATTCATACTAATATTGGTGATTGTATGGAAATAAAAAAGCGTCGA
This sequence comes from uncultured Bacilli bacterium, assembly GCA_944331895.1. Taxonomy (GTDB): domain Bacteria; phylum Bacillota_I; class Bacilli_A; order RF39; family UBA660; genus Fimihabitans. Next base: position 33,408 of record CALVIX010000001.1, on the reverse strand, counting down.
ATCAATATTTTGTTATTTTGTTTATGTCTTTTTACTTTCTTTTATTTATTGTTAATTTTTATGCCGAAGGGAAAAGAGAAAATGATCGATGTTGTAGGACTTAACGTTAGTGTTGCTCGCCAATTTGCGCAAGATAATAATCTTAACTTAAAAATAAAAGAAGTATACAGTGATGATGTAAGAAAAGATATTGTCATGAAACAGAGTATTGTCGTGGGAAAACAATTACGCGATAAGGAAACATTAAGTGTTATAGTATCGTTAGGAAAAGACGAGAGAGAGCTTTATAAGAAATATAAAGTCAATGAACTTGGTATGATACCAATTATTGTTTATCATGAGATCGAAAAGGTAGACGATGTGACAAAAGAAGAAGATGGAACGACAGATAAAAATGGTTTCGTTCGAACAGTAGAAGCATTTAAGAATGATTTACAATATTATTATGAACATCAGTACCGTATGATAGCACTGCAAGATATGATAAAGGGAGATATCGATGTAGAGATGGGGAAAAGCCCGATTGTGTTAACGTTCGATGGTGGATATGAAAATACTGTCAAAGTGATAGGAGAAACAAAAAATGGGAAATTAAAAATAGATCCAGATTGTACGCTTGGAATTTTAGAATCATTTAAAAAGAAATATCCTGATTTTCAAGTAACTGCTACTTTTTTTGTGAACGAGCATTTGTTTGGCGATAAAAAATATAATAAAAAAATACTGGAATGGCTTGTAGAAAATGGATATGATGTAGGAAATGGTACGATGACAGAAGCCGATATTACAACATTGGATGATACGGCAACGGAAAAGGAAATTGGTGGTATATACCATTTGTTGGAAGATGTCATTGGAGAAGATTATGTTTCCATTGTCGCACTTCCAAATGGGTCACCGTATCAAGTAAATCATAAGAATTACGATGTGATTCTAGATGGCACTTACGATCAATATCACTATCAGACTTATGCGACACTACAACCAGGATTTGGAGCAAATGTGTCTTGCTTTGATCTTTCGTTTTCTACAGATTTTATCAAACGGATACAAGCATCACCTGGGGATACAACAACGGAAAGTTTGGAGCAGATAATGCAAGAATTGGAGCAGACCAAGTATATTTCTGATGGTCATGTAAAACAAGTAGTGATTCCCAAAAACCAAAAAGAACAATTAAGACTCGATATAGCGCATGAAGTGATCACTTACGTGCCTTAGGTTACTTTACGGTTCTTTTTTGTTATCTATGTACAAATGAAGAAAAAAAGGTTATAATAAAAGCATAGGATAGGTCGATAGTATGAAGAAAAGACAAGGGTTTACGTTAGTTGAATTACTAGGAGTTATTACTGTATTAGGACTTATTGCTCTAATTGCATTTCCGATTATTACGGGAAGTATCAATAAAGCGAAGAGTAATATATCTGAGGCAACTGCTAAAGTACTCTATAGTAATGGAGAAAGTTATATTAAAGAGAATATTAACAATTATAAATTGACAGAGGATAATGTTTTTTGTGTTTCGTTACAACAACTTGCCGATGCTGGGAAAATCAATACTCCCGTTACGGATGCACAGACGGGTAAGAATATACCACTTACGAAAACGTTAAAGTTTAAAGTAACGACAAATCGGAAATTAACTCATGATCTTAATTTATATGATCCGTCTGAATGTAGCGCAATTTTAGAGTCGACTGAATTTATTTTTGATTATACAGGTGGCGTACAGACATTTACCGCTCCAAAAGATGGAGATTATCGTATTGAATTATGGGGAGCAGGAACGAATGATTACGCAGGTGGTAAAGGAGCTTATACGAGTGGAGTTATCACATTGCAACGAGGGGATCGACTTTACGTCTATGTTGGAGAATCTGGTAAGAAAGGTTCTAGTGGAAATGAAGAGACGCGTACAATGGGATCTGGTGCGGTAGCAACTTTTAATGGTGGAGGTGCTGGAGGAAACGCTAGCGGTAGCGAAACATATGGCTTTTCTAACTATGCCGGAGGAAACTCCGGAGGAGGAGCAACCGATGTACGTTTAGTTGGTGGAGCATGGAACGATGCAGAAGGATTAAAGAGTAGGATTATGGTAGCTGGAGGCGGTGGAGGACACGTCTATAAAGATGCTGGTTATGATAATCAAAAAGGAAATGCGGGAACGACCAATGGAGAACAGGGAGCGCTTCCGGCAATTTTAGCTAATTATCCAAGCGATATAGCGAAACGCGGAACTGGAGGTACACAGACCTCAGGTAGTGCATTTGGTGTCGGTGGAAATGGCGCTAATGCTGGTACGACAGGTGCTTGTGGTGGACACTCTGGTGGTGGTGGAGGATACTTCGGTGGATTCGGAGGATCTTCAACTGGTGGAAACTGTCACAATATGGGTGGTGGCGGAGGATCATCTTTCGTCTCTGGATGTACCGGTTGTAGAGCGGTACTAGAAAGTGGAGCCATCGGAACATCGAATACGCACTATTCAGGAAAAGTATTTAAACAAATCGAGATGATTGGTGGAAATGCAGTCATGCCAAATCCTCGTGGAACAGTCAAAATTACTGGTAATGAAGGAAATGGGTTTGCGCGCATTACTATCATAGAAAAATAGGTGAGTTTATGAAATTAAAGAACGGTTTTACATTGATTGAATTGTTGGGAGTTATCATTATTATTGGAATATTATCCGTCGTTGCACTCCCGCAAATTATCAACCAAATGAATAAATCAAAAGGAAATATTTCATCAGCAACGATAGAGGTTTTCTATCATGCAGGAGAAATATATTTAGATAAGAATCAATCGACTTATCATCAAAATGCAGGGAATACCTTTTGTATTTCATTAAAAGAACTGACAGACGCAGGAGAATTAGAAGCGCCACTGATCGATGCGAATAGTGGACAAGAGATTAGTTTGTCCAAGGTACTAAAATATACAGTAGAGGATCGTACTGGAGTTGAAATGATCAAATACGATTTAAAACTGTATGAACCTTCGGAATGTAAACAAGTAATTGAATGAGGAAACAACCTCATTTTTTTATTCCAAAAAAAAAATCACTTGAAAAATCATAAAGTTATGATATAATCAGATTATAGTTAAAAAGCGATGAACACGGAGTAGTAATAAAAGGATGTCGTTTGAGAGAGCCTGTGGTGCTGAAAAACAGGTACGACGAATTTTACGAATTCACCGTCTAGCTGTGTATGAAAGTACGTCCGGTAACGCGTTATAGTTTTGAGTGTATATCTTTTTGATATAAAATAAGGTGGTACCGCGTGAATCACGTCCTTAATAGGATGTGATTTTTTTTATTAGAATAGGAGTGAATGGGATGAAAGAAAAGATTGAACAATTGCAAAAAGAGATTGAAATTAAAGTAAAAGAAGTTAAAACTTTAAAAGAATGGAATGATTTAAAAGTTGAATATTTAGGAAAAAAAGGACCGATTAGTGCGATTCTTTCTGGAATGAGAGATCTCAGTATCGAAGAGAAAAAAGAGACAGGAAAACTCGTTAATGAGTTAAAAGAAACAGTGGGGATTTTACTTGATGAGCAACGTGCTCAAATTGAAGCGAAGGAATTAGAAGAGAAACTATCAAAAGAGGAGATTGATATCAGTCTACCAGCAACGAAGATTCCAGTAGGAACACCAAACATTTTAGAAAAGTTGATCGAGGAATCTGAAGAACTTTTCATGAGTATGGGATACGACGTTGTAGAAGGACCAGAACTTGAGAAAGATTACTATAATTTTGAACTTTTAAATTTACCGAAAGGACATCCAGCACGTGATGCGCAAGATACATTTTATACGAAGGGGGAAGAATTATTATTACGTAGTCAAACTTCTCCTGTACAAGTAAGAACGATGTTAGCAAATGAGGAAAAAGAACCACTACGCATTGTATGTCCGGGAAAAACTTATCGTAGAGATGATGATGATGCGACTCATTCTCATCAATTTACTCAAATGGAAGGACTTTTAATCGATAAAAATATTTCTCTTGCTGATCTTAAGGGAACTTTCGATATTATTGCGAAAAAATTATTTGGAATAGAGCGAGAGACCCGCTTCCGTCCATCTTTTTATCCATTTACAGAACCATCTGTAGAACTTGATATTTCATGTTTCAATTGTGGTGGAAAAGGATGTCCATTGTGTAAACATACTGGATGGATTACAGTAGGTGGAGCTGGAATGGTGCATCCACGCGTACTAGAAAATGGAGGATATGATCCAAAAGAATGGACAGGGTTTGCATTCGGATTTGGTATGGAACGACTTGCCATGCTGAAATACGGTATTACTGATATTCGTACATTCTATACGAACGATTTAAGAGTTACAGATACATTTAATAGAACGGAGGCAGAGTAATATGGCGATTAGTATGAATTGGGTACGTGATTATGTCGACTATAAAGATGTAGATTTAAAAGAAGTTGCAGACAAAATTACACGTGCCGGAATCAATATTGAACAGGTAGAGAGTAAATATATTCCAAACTTGGTCACTGGAGAAGTAATTTCATGTGAAATGCATCCGGATAGTGATCATTTGAAAGTATGTCAGGTAAATGTTGGAGATCATAAAGAACAAATTGTCTGTGGTGCTGGTAATGTACGAACTGGAATTAAAGTAATCGTCGCTCTTCCAGGAGCTATTCTACCAGGCGATTTCGAAATTAAGGCGAGTAAGATTCGCGGTGTAGAGTCAAACGGAATGATCTGTGCTTTATTTGAACTTGGGTTAGAAGAAAAGACGGAGGAAAGTTATAATCGAGGGATTGAAGAATTAGACCCAGCTACCCCAGTCGGTGTTGATGTTTGTAAACACTTTGGATGGGATGATACATGTTATACGTTGGATTTAAATCCAAATCGTAGTGATTGTAACAATCATATTCCATTCAGTTATGAAGTTGCTGCTGTATTAGGAGAAAAAGTGACATTACCAGATATTACGACACATCCAGTGAAAGAAACGATCGATGGGAAATTAAATCTAAAGATTGAGACTGACAATTGTCCAATGTATAATGCAAAGATCGTAACAGATGTAAAAATTGGACCAAGTCCAGAATTTATTAAGCATCGTTTGGAAGTTGCTGGAATGCGGTCTATCAATAATGTCGTCGATATTTCAAATTACGTTATGTTAGAATACGGACAACCATTACATTTCTTTGATCGTGATAAATTAGGAGATACTATTTTAGTTCGCATGGCAGAAGATCAAGAGAAGATCGTTACATTAGATGGAAAAGAGAGAAATCTTTCGAAAGATGATATCATTATTACAGATGGTAAAAAGCCAGTTTGTATTGCAGGAGTCATGGGAGGATTAAATTCTGGAATTGATGAAAATACAAAATCTATTGTGATTGAAAGTGCAATTTTTGATTCTTATCATGTTCGTTATACATCGATTAACCACGAACTTCGCAGTGAGGCGTCTTTAAGATATGAAAAAGGCCTCAACTACGAATATTGTACGATGGCAATTGAGCGTGCTTGTCACTTATTGGAAAAGTATGCAGATGCGAAAGTATTATCTGGAACAATGACACACGATGTAATGGATAAAACACCAAAAGAAGTAACATTTACATTGAGACAAGTAAACGACCTTTTAGGAATGGAGTTAACAAAGCAAGATGCATTAAAATCTCTAGATGGATTAGGATTTGAATATGAAGTAAATAAAGATGAATTTCATGTTACGATTCCAAATAGAAGATTAGATGTGGAGGCGCATGTATCAGATTTGGCTGAAGAAATTGGAAGACTATATGGATATGATCATATCGAATCTAAATTGCCAACGGGAGAAGGTAGACCAGGAAGATATATTGGACTTGTAGCGGATCGAAAATTAGTAAGTAAGAGACTTAGAAGCCTAGGACTTAACGAAGCGAGAACGTATACTCTTATTAGTCCAGAAGAAGATCAGTTATTCCGTTATCATCATCAAACGCCAATTGCTTTATTAAGACCAATGTCAACTGATAAGTCGATTATTCGTCAAACACTTTTACCATCTTTGGTGAAGACTGTAGAATATAATAAGGCAAGAGGAACAAAAGATGTATGTCTTTACGAAATTGCCAATACTTATTTTAACGAAGAGGAAGAAGATACGTTAGTTTCTATCGCTATGATGGGAAATTATCTCACACCGACATGGCAAGGAGCTAAGATGAAAGTCGATTTCTATTTAATCAAGGGAATCGTCGAAGATATTTTCGATTATATGGGGCTTAAAAATCGATATACATTTGTAAAAGAAACAACGCCGGATTTACATCCAGGAATGAGTGCTAAAATCTTATTAGATCGAGAAGAAGTAGGGGTGATCGGACGAGTTCATCCAAGCGTTATGAAAGATGAACTATACGTAGCTGAATTTAGTTTGAAAAAACTAGCATCTAAAAAGATCAAACCAATTAAGTTTAAGGAGATTTCTAAGTATCCGAGCGTAACGAAAGATATGGCATTCGTCGTATCTAAGAAAGTACCTGCTGAAGATCTTTTAGCACAGATTAAGAAAAGTGGTGGAAGATTACTTACAGATATTCATATCTTTGATGTGTACGTTGGAGAAAATGTAGGTCAAGATGAAAAATCAATTGCATTCTCACTTACATTCCAAGATCCAAATAAGACATTACAAGACGATGAGGTTATGAAGGTATTTAATAAGATTATTAGCGATGTAGAACATAAATTAGGTGCGGTATTAAGAGACAAATAAGTGATAATCACTTATTTGTTTTTTTATCGCATGATGTATAATAAAATAGAATTTGAGTAAAGAAAAAAATGACAATGATTTGTCATTTTTCTGTTAGTTCTAATTGTTTTAAGTGTTCTTCGTATGCTTTTTTTTCAAATGTTAGATTGAGTCGTTTCATTTTAAATTCAGGATCTTTTTTCTTGACGAGTTGTTTTACATAATATGTAAGAAGGTGAGGGTTTCTAATCAAGATAGGACCGATGAAATAGGTTCCGAAAAATTGTTTTGTCATAATTCCATCGTATTTTGTATTCGGAGAACTTCCAACACCTTGTCGTACTTGAAAGACAGGATTTTTCAAGTACTCGATGACACTTTTTTGATTTTGAAAACCAATGACTGGTGTTTTTAGAAAATCGCATGTCGCAACGACTTCATCGACGATACGCATATTTTTTCGCTCTGCTCGAAAAGGAAAGAAAGATAAAGCTGGATGAGAAACTTGATGTTCATCGATAATTTCTCTTCCAAATAGTTCGATTGCATTTCCCGTTGCAAAGAACGAGAGATGAGACATTCGTTTCCATAGCTCTTCTTTATAAGAGAGCAAATGTTCTAGTGCGAGTAATTGATTTTTTTCAGTACCGGCACCAATATAAACGAGATCGTATTTTGAAAAGTCGATCTCATCATCTATCGTGATGAATTCGATAGAAACATCAATTCCTAGTTGTTCTAATGCTTTTTGAAGTGCAATGACATTTCCACTCTCTCCATACAAGTTCATTAGATCGTAATATAAGTGTGCGATTACAAATTTCATTTTGAATCACCTTCCTTTAACGATTCTTGGAAAGGCAAGACGAGATCAAAGTTCAATATGGCAAAAATATCTCCTTTTGTTTTTTCGAGACAGGCAGTTACACCTTCGAGAGATTCAAATGTTTTAATCTTTTTCTCGTCGATTCCGGCGTACTTCATTCTCGTTGCAATATCGTAGCGATGCAAACCAATGCAGATTACAGTATCGATATCGTGTCGTGCAAATAGTTCAAAATCGACATCGTATAACCATGATAGATCGTCAAATTGATATCTTCTACTGATTTCTTTCCATCCGATGACGAGCGTCTTTTTTCCATCGTGTCGATCGGTAAACAAGATAGATTGATTAAATGTTGTCGCATTTTCGTTCTTATTGTTCAAAATATAGACATTGCGATTTTGAAAAGTTGTATGTAAATGATTTTTTTGTTTCACATTTAGTGCATTTAAATAAGTTGCAATTTTTTTCTCCTCTTTTTCTGTTGTCGCTACGATTGTGAAAGCTGCGAGTGTATTATAGGCACAGTAAAGCATATCGTATGGAAGTTGAATTACATACTTTTCATTGATCGTCATTGTGGGGGTATCAAAGTTGAGATTGGTAATATGATATTTTGCTTTCGGTGTTTGAAATTTACAATGACTGCAGTGATAATGACCGAGAGTTTCAAAATGATAGTAATCGTAAATTAATTTATGATGACAAACAGGACAATGAGTGATGTTTAAGTTTTTAAACTTTGATTTTGGATAGCTATATTGATTTTGATCCATAGAATAATAAGTCACTTGAAATTCATTTTCGAGATTAAAGATTTGTAACATCGGATCATCGGCATTCAAAATTAAGTGCATCTCTTTAGAAAGAGCGCTTTTAATCTCTTCATAGACGAAATCAAAATGTCCTTGACGTGGAGGTTGATCACGACTGATATTTGAGATCAATACGTGGGTTGGTTTGATATCTGGAAATACGTATTTTGCATATCGTTCATCAATTTCAAAGACGAGTACGTCGCATTTTAGTTTCCCAAAGATAGAACAGTATTGCAAAAGGAGAGTTGCAATCCCGTAAGTGAGATTAGATCCTGCTACATTGTGAGCTACGCGATATCCTAGCTTGCGATATACTTCTGCTACAGTAGAGGAAATACTTCCTTTTCCAGAGGAACCTGTGACAGCGATGATCTTGTCTGGCAATTTTATTTTCTTCATAAAATGTGGGTAGAATCGTAGGATGATTTTTCCAGGAAGCGAACTTCCTCTATGTAGGAGTTTTCCACAGAATAAAATAATTTTTCCAATGATAATCATGATATACTTCATAACGACACCTCTTAATAGAATTATAACATACCATCGTCTTTCATACGTGACAAATTTTGCAATTTATATTTTTTTTCTAGTTTTGTCGAAATCCACTATAACAAAAAGAAAAATGTTATAGTAATGGTGGTGATAGTAGATGAGAACGGAAATTACATACAGAGAAGATAAATTATATATTAACGTAGAAGGAATGGTAAATTTATCTCACATGGATCGCATGAAGCAAAAATTAGATTATATTATGCGTGAATATCCAGTGAAAGAAATAGAACTGAATCATGAAAAAGCGATCGGGTGTTCTAAAAAGTATTGGAATGATTATATAGAACCTTTCGAACAAGAATATCGTCAAGTTGAGATTCGAATGAAACGATAAGCACTCTTATGAGAGTGTTTTTTTGTACATAAGAGATATGAAAAAAACATAAAATGACTTAGGTGATAGTATGGGAATCGTTGGGAAACTACGTAGCTATTTATTAGAAGATGATTTTGTTGTTCATATTTTAGAAAATCAAATTAACGTGGTCAACTACACGAGTATCGGAGAAATAGGTGGAGAAAAAGTGATGATAAGATATGTAGGCGGATTACTTATTATAAAAGGAGAGAGGCTTGTTGTTTCACGATTATTAAAAGATGAAGTATTGATTACAGGAAAATTAAAAACGATAGAATTTAGGTGATGTGATGAAAAATTTTTTATTCCAACGGTTAAGAGGAAGATTAAAACTAAGGATTTCTGGGAAGAATATAGAAAGATTTATTCACCGATTGATGGGACAGAATATAGAATTGTTACGGATTTGGTATCCAAAAAGAGATGTAGTCGAGATCGAAGTTTACAGCGAGGATTACGAACGAATAGAAGAGTTAAAAACGATTTACGATGTTATTATTATAGGCAGTTATGGTATTTTAAGTTTTAGAAAAAGAATTAGGTTTTATAAGGAATTACTTTTATCGTTAACGATTGGTTTTTGTTTTCTGCTTCTACTTACAAATACGATTTTTAAAATAGAAGTGGTTCATACTGATTCTGATGTACGTGTTTTTTTAAAAAAGGAATTGGAAGAACATGGTATCAAAGAAATGACAATTCGTAAAAGTTATCATGCGCTTGAAAAAATTCGTAAAGATATTATGGATGAAAATCGAGATCGAATAGAGTGGTTAGAGATAGAAAATGTGGGTACTTCTTATATTGTTCGCGTCGAATTAAGAGAGATAGAAAAAGAGAAAAAGCAAGGTGAGATGCGCAATATTGTAGCCAAGAAAAATGCCATCATTACACGTGTCGTAGCAGAACGCGGAACGATTGTCAGAACGAAGAACGATTATGTGAAAAAAGGAGACGTCATTATTAGTGGGAAGATTACGTTAAATGAGGAAGTCAAAAACGTAACGAGTGCGGAAGGAAAGGTATATGGAGAAGTTTGGTATGAGACGAAAGTAGAATATCCTCTTTCTTATAGAGAAGTGAAGTATACGGGTAGAACAAAGAATGTATATGCTTTTCGGTTTTTGAATCATACTTTTGAACTTTTTACACTTCATCCATTTAAAGAAAAAGAGTATAAAGAAAAGAAGATATTGTTTGATCCTGCATTTCCAATTGGCATCGTCTATCAAGAGCAAAAGGAAGTAGAACGTATCGATCAGATATACGGAGAAAAAGAGGCTTTGAAAAAGGCTGTAGAACTAGGAAGAAAGCAAATTGAAAGTAAACTAGATGACAATGAATATGTGATTGGATCAAAAAATTTGAAAGTTGAGGTAAAAGAGAGTAAAATAATAGTAGATATCTTTTTTTCGGTATGTGAGGATATTACAGACTACGCTAAGATCGAACCAAAGGTAGAAGAAGTACCACAAAAAGAGGAGTGATACGATGTTTCGGGAAACAATACTTGATATTTTTGCAAACAATTGGCCGATGATACTTATTTTTACGACGATTATTGTTTCCATACGTGTGACTCAATTGTTGTATCATAAAGAATCATTTCACTTTTATAAGGAAATTTTATCTCTTGGATTCGTCATATATATTCTTTGTTTATTTTATGTTGTTACATTTCAGGATGTTAGTTGGTCTTCTTCCAATTTTGTACCATTTACGGAGATGTTTCGGTATCGGTTAGGTACGAATATGTTTTATCGTAATGTAATCGGAAATATGATCATGTTTGTACCTTATGGATTTTTTGTTTCGTATTATTTGAAACCTAAAAAAGGTTATATTATTTTCTTGTTATCTTTTATCGCATCAGCAACGATCGAAACGACACAAATGCAGATCGGTCGCGTTTTTGATATCGATGATATTCTACTCAATTTATGTGGTGGTATGCTAGGATATCTTTTATACGAATTTATTATTTATATCAAGGCACACCTTCCTCAAATGTTGAAAAAAGAAGTGTTCTATAATATAATAATGGTAATTGCGATATGTGTAATTATCGCATATCTTTGTTATAGCCCGATAGGAGGATAAGATGAATCAGATTGAAGTAATCAACGAAACAGAAGAAACCATCGATGAATTAAAGATAATTTCAAAGTTGTTGGAATATGCAGTTCGTTTTGAAAAGTTAAACAATGTGACTTTTAATGTGATTATTGTAGACAATGATGAGATTCATAAGTTAAACCGTGAATATCGTCATATAGATAGAGAGACGGACGTAATTACGTTTGCACTCGAGGACGAAGAGATGATGAATTTTTCAGATCAACGTATTTTAGGTGATATTTATATTTCAATCGATAAAGCGAGAAGTCAAGCAAAAGAATATGGCCATTCTTTTTTAAGGGAATTAGCTTTCTTAACAGTGCATGGATTTTATCATCTACTAGGATATGATCATATGACGAAGGAAGATGAAAAGATCATGTTTGAACGTCAGGAGCGTGTATTAGATGGATTTGGAATTAAGAGGGAAATTTAAAAAACGAGGTTGGAAGCGATTTATACATAGTTTTGGTAACTCGTGGGATGGACTTAAGTACGCATATCGTTGTGAACAGAGTATGACGATTCACGCGATGACGATTATCTTAGTTGTCAGTCTTGGAATCATATGTCAAATTAGTCGTTTAGAATGGATTATTTGCATATTTTTACTTGGTGTTATTGCAGCAACGGAGCTTATTAATACGTCATTAGAAGCAGTGATTGACCTGATATGCCCGCATATCCATCCACTAGCAAAGATAGGAAAAGATACCGCAAGTGCAGCAGTATTCGTGTATTCCGTCGTATCTTTTATCGTATGGTGTTTGATATTTATACCAAAGTTAATCCCAATCGTAACAAATTGGTTGTAGTAAGGAGATCGTTATGAATCAAGAACAAAGAGATGAGCAAAAAAAATTAGGAATTAAGCGTTTTTTCAAGAGCTTCACTTATTCGTGGGCAGGGCTAACGTATGCGTTTCGATATGAGCAAAGTATGCTCGTACATGTTTTAGTAACGTTATTTGTTATTTTGGTTGGCGTTATAGTGGAGTTAACATTAGCAGAATGGATCATCGTTTTACTGTTAATTGGACTTGTAATTGCAACGGAATTAGTCAATACAGCGATCGAAGCAGTCGTCGATTTATCTTGTCCAAAAATTGATCCATTAGCCAAAGTTGCAAAAGATACAGCAAGTGCAGCAGTATTTATATTTGCAACGGTAGCATTTATATGTGGACTTATTTTATATGTTCCTAATATCGTAGATTATATTCAAAGTTTAATGTAGAGGTGTTTATGAAAGAAAAATTATTAGAAGAGTTAAAGTGTTCCTATAGTCCATATTCTCATTTTAGGGTTGCAGCTATCGTAGTAATGAAGGATGGGAAAGAGTTTGTTGGTACCAATGTCGAAAACGCTTCTTATGGAGCGAGTATTTGTGCAGAGCGTGTGGCAATTACTTCGGCAATTGCGAGTGGATATCACAAACATGACTTTGAAACTTTATACTTGATGTGTGATAACAAGAAAGTAGGAATGCCATGTTTCATATGTAGACAAGTTATAACGGAATTTTTCGAAGAGGATTGTAAGATTGTTGCGATGAATCCACAAGGGGAAGAAAAATATTTTACAGTAAAAGATCTATGCCCATCACCATTTAATGAGGATGATTTAAAATGAGAAGTGGGTTTGTTAGTTTGATCGGAAGACCAAATGCCGGAAAAAGTACTTTGATGAATCAATTTTTAAAAACCAAAGTAGCAATTACCTCTAGTAAGCCACAGACGACGAGAAATTTGATTCAAGGAATTTACAATGATGAAGATACGCAGATCGTATTCATCGATACTCCTGGAATTCATAAGCCAAATCATAAACTTGGAAAGTATTTAAACGAACAAGCTTACTATAGCCTAAATGATGGAGATATTATTTTATTTTTAGTCGATGCGAGTGAAAAATTAGGGGCGGGAGATCAATTTATTATCGAGCGTTTAAAAAACGCATCTAAACCTGTTATTTTAGTGTTAAATAAAATTGATAAAATGAAAAAAGAACAGGTATTAGAAAAAATTAACGAATATAAAGATTTGTATCCGTTTGCTGAAATCGTTCCTGTATCCGCATTAAAAAAAGATAATGTTTCGCATTTACTCAAAGTAATTAAGTCTTATTTACCAGATAGTGTAAAATACTATGAGGATGGACAAGTTACCAATAAACCGATTGAATTTGTGATGGCGGAGATGGTAAGAGAAAAAGTGTTTCGTTTTACGGAGCAGGAAGTTCCACATTCTATTACGTGTGTTGTAGATAGTGTCGAGGTAGGAAAGACGAGTTATCATATTCACATAAGTATTATTGTGGACCGTGATTCTCTAAAGAAGATTATTATTGGTTCTAGAGGAAGCATGTTAAAGAAAATTGGAACTTATGCCAGAAAAGACTTGGAAGATTTTCTTGGCAAAAAAGTATATTTGGAGCTATTTGTAAAGACGATTCCAAAGTGGCGTGATAAAGAGAAATATTTGACGGATTTTGGATTTCACGAATTTGAATAAAGTTTTTAAATCATCACCATGATAAAATAGGTGATGATTTTATGAAGAAAGAAATGTTATGGGAATTATTTAAACAGACAGGAAAAATAGAATATTATATGAAGTGGAAAGAAATGGATAAAGAAAGAAAATAACTGGCGGTGAATCGGATGGTAGAAGAAGTAGAAGGAATTATCTTAAGAGAAACTCCGTATGGAGAGACGAGTAAGATTATAGAAGTGCTAACGAAAGATCGAGGAATGATTGGAATTATGGCGAAGGGAGCGAAGAATTTAAAAAGTCCTTTTCGCAGTGGCACACTGAAACTAAATCATGCACTATTCCAAATCTATTATAAAGAGGGAAGGCTATCTACGCTATCGAGTGTCGATGTAATCGATCATTATCAAAAGACGCGAAAAGATATTATAAAGATTAGCTATGCAAGTTTTCTTTTAGAATTATCTGAACAAGTGATGAAACATAATCCACATCCAGACATTTATAAACTTTTATTATCCGGACTTTCTAAAATTGAAGAAGGGTTTTCTCCGATGGTGATTACGAATATTATAGAATTAAAATATCTCGAATATTTAGGAGTGATGCCTGTAATCGATGGATGTTGTGTATGCGGGAGAACGGATCATATCGAAACTTTATCTAGCTATCTCGGTGGGTATGTATGCAGTGAATGTCGTAAAAACGAACCGATCGTCGATGGAAAGGTGATAAAATTATTACGTATGTATTATTATGTTGATATCGATAAGATTTCGAAATTAGAAATCGACGAGAAGATTGTAAGTTCACTCAATCAATTTATCGATGATTATTATGATAGGTATACAGGGCTTTATTTAAAAAGTAAAGATTTTATTAGGACGCTTGCAAAAGTGCAATAAAACTTGACTTTTTTTTTGTTTTATAATAGAATATGCCACAAAGCGAGGGGATATTATGGGCCTTTATTTATCGAAGAAAATTAAAATTTATTCTCCAAAGATATCATCAAAATTGGTAATTTATCATGATAGCGACTGGCATGTAGGCGTGAATAGCGATATGAAAAGAATGTATCAAGTACAGGAGGAAGTAGAACGGATTCAACCTGATTTTAGATTGATATCGGGCGATATTTTAGATGATGCAGAAGTGAGAAATACCAAGAACGGAAAAGAAGTTTTAAACTTATTAAAACGTTCGGAGGAGATTTGTCCTACCATTGTATCTATGGGAAATCATGATAATGCTCATAAAGTGGGACAAGGAGAATTAGATTGGGAATATTCTTTTGATCCAGATTGGTATCGTAAAATAGAAGAGGTTACGAGTAGTCATTTAATTAAGTATAACGAAATTTATGAAGGTAATGTGTGGTTAGATGATCAAATTGAAATTGTCGTAATGAATCCACCATATGAACATTATTTTGAAAAAGAAGAAGCGAAACAAGATTTTTTAGAATATTATCAAAAAAAGAATTTGCATTTTCAAACAGGAAAAGATCATTTTCATATCTTAGTTTTACACACTCCTGCAGTTGCTCCAGAGTTAGTGCAAGATCTTCCTATTTTAAAAGAGGCAGATATCGTAACTTCAGGTCATATGCACGCAGGAATTGTCCCACCGTACGTAAGACCTCTCATGAATGTTTTTAAGAACCACTGGGGATTACGTTCTCCTAATAATCAATTATTGTGGAATGCGAAGTATTGTTGGGGGAAAATATCTAAAGATGATACGGATTTCATCGTAAATCCGGGAGTGACAAAAATCGGACCTGAAAAAACGGGAGTATTACAACAATTAAATAAAGTATTGCCGAATGAATCATATTGTATAGAGGTCCATCCAGAAGAAAAACAAAAAGTTCTATCGCGCTAGCCTTGACAAATATGGAAAAAAAACATAAACTGTATATATAGTGAATAACAAAGCGATGACTTGGGATGGGAAACCAACGAGCGATTATTGACGAGCTGATTCTCTAAAGAATAAGTAAGGTGGAACCGCGGTATGAACCGTCCTTACAAATTTCTTTAGAGTTTTTTATTTTTGAGGAGGAATTATGGAAAACAAATTAACGATGGAAAAATTAGTAAGCTTATGTAAGCAATATGGATTTATTTATCAAGGAAGCGAAATCTACGATGGACTTGCCAACACTTGGGATTTCGGACCTGTTGGTGCAGAGTTAAAAAACAATGTCAAAAAAGCATGGTTGAAAAAATTCATTCAAGAGGATCCAAATAACGTAGGGCTTGATAGTGCTATTTTGATGAATCCCAAAGTATGGGAAGCATCTGGACATATCGGAACATTCAGCGATCCTTTGATCGATTGTAAACATTGTAAGACACGTCATCGTGCAGATAAACTTGTCGAGGATGCTGGAGTAGAAGATGCTGGTGGAATGAGTCATGAAGAACTTATGAACTATATTAAAGAGCATAATGTCGTATGTCCGAAGTGTGGGAAATTAGATTATACTGATATTCGCGAATTTAACTTGATGTTTAAAACATTCCAAGGTGTAACAGAAGATAGTAAGAGCACAATTTATCTTCGTCCTGAAACAGCGCAAGGAATTTTTGTCGATTTTTTAAACGTACAACGAAGTATGCGATTGAAAGTACCTTTTGGAATTGGACAGGTAGGAAAGAGTTTTCGTAATGAAATTACACCTGGAAATTTTATTTTCAGAGTAAGAGAGTTTGAACAGATGGAGCTTGAATTCTTCTGTAAACCAGGAACAGAATTAGAGTGGCATGCATATTATAAAGATTATTGTAAAAACTTTTTGCTACAATTAGGAATCCATGAAGATAAACTTCGCTTGCGCGATCATTCTAAGGAAGAATTATCATTTTATAGTAATGCTACGACAGATATCGAATATAAGTTTCCGTTTGGATACGGAGAATTATGGGGAATTGCAAGTAGAACTGACTACGATTTATCACAACATCAAAAATACTCTAAACAGAGTATGGAGTATTTAGATCCAGAGACAAATGAAAAATATATTCCATACGTTATTGAACCATCTGTCGGTGTAGAGCGTATTGTACTTACTGTTTTATGTGATGCGTACGAAGAAGAAACTTTGGAAGATGGTTCTACGAGAGAGGTTATGCATTTTCATCCATTCTTAGCTCCATATAAAGTAGCAGTACTACCACTTGTGAAAAAATACCATGGAGAAAAAGCATGGGAAGTCTATAGAAAATTGAGCAAGTCATTTATGACAACATACGATGAGACAGGAAATATCGGGAAACGATATCGCCGTCAAGATGTCATTGGAACTCCATTCTGTATTACAGTAGATGATCACACGGCTAGTGATGGAACGGTGACGATTCGAGATCGAGATACAATGGAGCAAATCACATTGCCATTAGAGGAAGTCGAAGCATATATTACGAAGAAAATTCAATTTTAAAAAACAAAAAAGATATCAATGATTAGATATCTTTTTTTCAGTATTTTCGAACTTGTAAGTATTTAATTTGTTGGGCAAAGCAATATGGTTTTCTTCAAACAAAGAAGTAAAAGGTATTTCAAACAAATAAGCAATTTTTTCAATCAAATCTAGTGACACGTTACTTTTTCCGCATTCGATATCACTCATATAAGTAGTGGATATGTCTAGCATCTCTGCTAGCCGTTCTTGAGTATATGAGTGTTGAAAGCGGTAGTAACGAATATTTCTTCCCAATGTTCGTTTTAAATCCATATTACCAGCTCCAAAATAAGTTTATGCTATTTTTTGTGAATATAACATAAACCAGTATCGGATAAAACTGAGAGACTTCATAAAATAAGGGAAAACTCCCTAAAAAAAATTTGAAAATGATTTGCAAACAAACAAAAATGCTACTTGAAAATAAGAAAAACATCGAAATGATATAAATTTTAAGCTAACGCAAAGTTATCTTTGATTTTTTTGAAGCATCTTCTATTATATTTATGATTATTTTTATTTTTCTTTTGATGTCATCTGTCGCAAGAGAATGGTTGATCAATATTGTTTCTAGACTTCATCACGTATTTTTGATACAATAAAAATAGGTGATTCCTATGTTATATACATCGTTAGAAAATAAAAAAATAAAAGAATTGAAAAAGTTGCATAAGAAAAAATATCGTGATCAGATAGGACGATTTTTAATAGAAGGAGAACATCTTTTAGAGGAAGCATTGAAAAAAAATTTAGTTTGTGAAATTTTCTATTTGGAAGGTTTTCAAAAAGAACAGATAGTTCCTGTTCATACTGTTACATCTACTGTTATGAAAGAACTAAGTGAATTAGAGACGATTCCTAATGTTATTGCTCTTTGTAAAAAGAAAGATGAGGTTGTATCTGGTAATCGTATTTTAGCGATCGACGGCGTACAGGATCCAGGAAACCTTGGTACGATGATTCGTAGTGCGGTTGCTTTTCACGTAGATGGTATTTTACTTGGTGAAGATTGTGTAGATTTATATAATAGTAAAACAATTCGTGCAACACAAGGAATGATATTTCATATTCCGATAGAAAAAGGGAACTTACAAACAAAAATGCAAGAATATCATTCGAATGGATATCATTTATATGCGACGAATGTAGAACATGGGAAAAGTTTGAAATCTATTGAAAAATACGAAAAAGTATGTATAATAATGGGCAACGAAGGAAATGGGGTAAAAGAAGAGTTACAAGTTTTATGTGATGAACTACTTTATATCGATATGAATCCTGTTTGTGAATCCTTAAATGTTGCTATAGCGACAAGTATTATTTTATATGAACTGGATAAGTAGGTGATGAGATGGAATATATATATGTAGGACAATTTGTAAATACGCATGGTTTAAATGGGGAAATACGTATTGTATCTACGGTTCCTTATAAAAATGATATTTTTAGGGAAGGTCATCATCTATATATAGGAGACCAGAAAAAACCATTTAAGATCGTAACTTATCGTGTTCATAAAATGTATGATATGGTAACTTTGGAAGGAATTGATCACATCGAACAAATTGAACCATATAAAGGTAGCTTTGTATGGGCGAGTAAAGAAGAAACAAAGAGTGATCAATACTTTTTCGAGGATCTTGTCGGTCTTGACGTCTATGATGAAAATGGAAAAATAGGTCAAGTGGTCGAAATGCAACAAAGTAAAGCTCATGAAATTGTCGTGATCGATATCGGAACTAAAAGAGTGAAAATTCCTTATGTAGATTTCTTTATTGAAAAGATAGATCTACCGTCGCATAAAATGCATGTACGACAGGTGGAGGTTTTATTACATGTTGAAGATTGATATTTTAACTTTATTTCCACATATGTTTGATGGATTTGTAAGCGAGTCTATTGTTAAGCGTGCAATTGAAAAGGGAAAAGTGGAAATTCAAGTGCATAATATTCGAGATTATTCTAAGGATCCACATAAGAAAGTGGATGACTATGCTTTTGGTGGAGGAAGTGGAATGGTACTGATGCCACAACCAATATTCGATGCTGTTGAGGCGATAAGAACTGAAAAGAGTAAAGTGATCTTGTTGACGCCACAGGGAAAAGTATTCAAACAAAGTGATGCACAAGAACTATCGTTAGAAACTCATTTGATATTGATTTGTGGACATTATGAGGGTTTTGACGAAAGAATACGAACGCTTGCAGATTTAGAATTATCGATTGGAGATTATGTATTAACCGGTGGAGAACTTCCTGCACAAGTAATCAGCGATAGTATTATCCGATTACTAGATGGAGTAATTACAAAAGAATCACACGAATTAGATTCTTTTCAGGAACCTCTGTTAGATTATCCAACTTATACGAAGCCACAAGAATTTCGAGGAATGAAAGTACCTGATGTTTTGTTGTCAGGGCATCATGAAAAAATAAGAGAGTGGCGTAGGGAACAACAACTTGAACGTACACGAAAAAGAAGACCAGATTTATTAGAAAAGAGATGATGGTATGGAACATAGAAATTATTTATTGACGAGTGGAGATTATAATGGCTCAGTTGTCTATATCGATTATGAGAAATTGAAAGGATTTAAAATTCAACCGAGAAATCAAGTGCCTTATGATGGAGTTGTCGTTAATAAAATGATTTTGATGAAGCCATCATTTATAGAGAAAGTGCTAAAGCGTAAAGTAAAGCGAAAACTAGATGCATATTTAGAATATATTATCCATATTATGGAACAAGATGGAAATGATGAAGATGGTTCTATGATAGATATGGTGATGAATGATCTTGAACGTTATAAGCGTATGATCATGAATAAATACCGTATGTATTTAGAAGAAGAATATATGGAATTATTGATGAAGAAAATATCTCTTTTAGAACGAGAGCTTACAATTAAAAAAATGGTCTATGAGCCAGTAGACGAAAAAACGAGTCGAAGATCGAGATAATGCTTGCAACAAAAGAGAAAGTATGTTATAATTTTATCTGTTGACGTGATCCGCTGAATTTTATATATCATGATCATAGTTTAGAAAAAGGAGAGTGACATTGTGAATCTAATTGACAAAATTACAGCAAAGCAAATTAGAACAGATATTCCTGAATTCCGTGTTGGTGATACGATCAATGTTGGAGTTAAAATTAAGGAAGGTTCTAAAGAGAGAGTTCAAGCTTTCGAAGGTATTGTAGTAGCAATCCAAGGAAGAGGAATCGGAAGAACTGTAATCGTTAGAAAGCTATCAAGTGGTGTTGGAGTTGAAAGAACATTCCCAGTAAATTCGCCAATTATCGATAGTATTAAAGTTGTTAGAAAAGGTAAAGTAAGACGTGCCAAATTACGTTACTTAAGAACTTTGAAAAAACAACCAAGAATTAAAGAAAGAAACGATAACACAAAACAAAAAGAAACTAAATAAGGCAATGTGCCTTATTTTTGTTAAGAGGGATAAAAAAAGATAGATGTTAGAAACTAACAATGAATAAGGAATAGAAAGGAATAGAGAGATGAAGTTGTTCAAAGAGTTATTACCATATATTATGATCGTCGTTGCCGTGGTTTTGATCCGTGCATTTATTGCAACTCCTGTACGAGTGGATGGAGCATCGATGAATCCAACTTTGGAAGATGGTGAGATTTTAATATTGAAAAAATATGATCGATCACTAAAAAGATTTGATATCGTCGTACTAGATTATAATGGTGAAAAGTTAGTAAAACGTGTGATTGGTCTGCCGGGTGAAAAAATTGCTTATAAGAATAACCAATTGTATGTCGATGGAAAACGTGTAAAAGAAACTTTTGAACATGAAGATACAGACGATTTTGAATTAGAAGAGAAGATACCGGATGGTTATTATTTTGTGATGGGAGATAATCGTACAAATTCGACAGATAGTCGTATGATTGGTGCGATTTCAAAAGATCAAATTCAAGGAACAACTAATTTTTCTATTTTCCCATTTAATAAATTTGGGACAGTAAGATAAAGGCTTTTTGTAGAAAGCCTTTTTATGTTATAATAAGACAAGGTGATGTGTATGATGGGGCAAAAGGGCGGACATAAAGATCGCATTAAAACGTGGAAGATCATATATAATCAAAGAAGACAGGAAAAATTATTATTGCAAGATGCGATGATGCGCCAAAAAAGAGAGGAAAAACAAAGACAAAAAAGATTAGAATTACAATATCGTTTGACTTGGAAAGAAAGGACAAAATCGTTTTTTCATACTTTGTTTGGTCTATTCTTAGGTCTTTTTACAACACGTCAAGTAACGAGCGAAAAACAGATTGTATTGGAAGTAAAACCTGGTAAAAATATGGTAGTAAAAGAAGCAGATGGAATTAAGCTAGAGGCTTTCCAGAAGGAGGTTCTCTATATCGAAAGAAAGATGAATTGGATTGCAACATCAGGTGAAAAATATACGAAAGAGCGTCTCATGGAATTAAAAAATAATATTGCCAAAAAGAAACAGACATTAGCGGGAATTTCAGTAGAATATCAGAATACTAAGAAAAAATATGGGAATCGGAAAATTGATACAGAAGATGTAGCAGACTTATTGCCGACGATGAAGATGAGTTCACTTCAAGTTGGGGAGCCGATTCGCTTGGAAGATTCCCTTAAAAAAGCAAAAAAGGCTCTACTTGCAGCCGAGGCAGTCGTTCTTGTCCAAGAGCAAGAATTGATTAAAGAGAAATATCAAAAATCCAAAACAAAAACAAAGCAACGTAGAACAATTGTAGGCATGGTAGAACCTATAGAAGTGACTAACTATATTAGGCAGACGACAAAAGATATCAAGAAAAAAGCAAGTCTGATCGAAAAATTAGAAAATCAATTAAAAAAAGAAAAAGATCCATTTGTATTTCAAGAGATAAAGAGTAAGTTAAGAAATGTACGCGATGAAGTTTTTCAGATGAAATTATTATATAATGAAATGGATCGACAGTATGGCTTTTATCATTTTGATAGCAACTCGAAAGCCTATGAATTAGATCAGTTTCAACTTTTAACGAGTGGTTTAGTTTTCGATGGAATGTTAGAGGAAATCGACGATACATTACATTTTCAGTATAAGGAAACAGAAGAATATCATAAAAAAGAAGAAGAGAAGAAGAAAGAGGAAGGACGAGAAAAACTAGCGAAGGAAAAAGGAAACTTTTTATTAGAATTAGATGAAGCAGATCAGATGGTTACCGATCAAATTCAAAAGCAAAAGAAACAAATTGCAAAATTGAGAAGGGAATTAAGTGCAATTACAGCTCCGAAGAAACGAAAAATATTTCATCTTGGATTTATCGGCAGAGCTGTTTCTAATATTGCACAGATGATTGCCGGAGTCTTTTCTTTTTCAATTTTTAAAAATAAAGCTGTCGGACTTTTGACAGGAGCATTCTTTATCAATAATGGAATTCGCGGACTTAAAAAAGCGATCAAGTCAGAACGTCATATCGATTATTACGACATGTCGAAAATTAAACATATGATTAAAGAACAAAATGATTGTATTTATTATGCAAGTGAGTTATTAGAAGATTCTAAGAGTCAATTGTCGCAAATAAAGCATGAATTAGTAGGGGAATTTCAAGCTTTAAGGAATACGATAGAGTATAAGGACATGATGAGTCAAGTGTTAGAGATGGAACAGCAACTAGATCAACAAAAACTAAAGTTGGAAAAAGAACAGAAGAAGTTAAATCGAGAGACACATAAAGTAAAGAAATTAGAACGGGAAGCAAAAGTATAGAATGGAAGTAGGTTGTATGTTGGAAAAATATAAAAAGTATATCGATGAAGATCATTCATTCGATAAAATGACAATGCTTGGAATTTTTGCCTTGATTGTCGTAATAACAGGAGTATTTGGCTTTTTATACGAATTTGTCTTTTATTATTTTAATAGTGGAATGACAGAATTTTATTGGCGAGGTGGAAATTTCTTACCATGGATTAACATCTATGCGATTGGAGCTATAGCAGTCTATTTTCTCACTTATAAAAAAAGAAAACATCCGCTATATGTCTTTCTTGTTAGTATGGTTGTAACAGGAATTATAGAGTATATTGGTGGATGGTTGTTATATGAATTTGGAAATGGACTAAGATGTTGGGATTATAGCTCTGAAATTTTAAATTTTGGTAATATCAATGGATTCGTATGTTTACGTAGTGTTCTTTCTTTTGGAATTTTTAGTTTATTATTGATCTATTTGATTGTTCCAATTTGTTTTTGGATTGCAAAAAGAGTAGATAAGAAGAAATTCATTATTTTTAGTTGTGTTTTGTGCTCTATTTTCTTATTCGATGAGCTTTACAATCTATTATTTGCAAGACTTCTTTCTTTGCCGAGAGCTTCGGATATTTATAAAGAACTTGGCTTTCATTACATTTATTTTAATTAGTTGAGATGGAGGTTTATCATTGAAACTAGAAGAATTACATAAAGAATATGATAAGTTACAACAGAAATATGGGGCGAAAGAATTAGATTCTATTTACTATGGTGGTTGTACTGATCATCCTGATATTTGCTTTGTCTTTATGAATCCGACGGGAAGAAATATCGCTTCCTCTAAGGACTGGAAGGGATTAAAATCACCGTGGATAGGAACGAAAAATATATGGGATTTGTTTTATCGAATCGGTTTATTGGATCAAGATATCTATACTAAGATTAGAGCTATTAAAGGAAGCGAATGGACAGAGAAATTCGCTTCTGAAGTATATGAGAATGTAAAAAAGCATCGATACTTTATTACAAATCTTGGAAAGTGTACCCAATTAGATGCGAGGCCATTGCCTGATTGTGTATATAAGAAATATTTAAAATTATTAGAAACTGAGATCGAATTGATTCAACCTAAAGTAGTTATTTTATTTGGAAATCAAGTAAGTTCGATTGTTCTAGGTGAGAAGATATCGGTTTCTCAGTGTCGATGTAAATTATTTCAGAAGTGTATCAATGGAAAAGAATACGATTGTTATTCCGTATTTTATCCAGTAGGTAATGGAAGGTTTCATATCGATAAAGCGATCGATGATATTTCTTATATTATTCGTACTTTAAAAGATAAAGAGTAAGGAGAATGTTATGAAGAAGTTATTATTTGCTACAGGAAATCAAAGTAAAGCGACAAGATTTTCAAAAGGTTTGTTAGAAAAAGGAATAGAGGTATTGTCTTTAAAAGATCTAGGAATTCATTTAGATATTAAAGAAGATGGTACAGATGCGATAGAGAATGCACTAATTAAAGCGAGAGCTTGTTATGAAAAGGAACATATGCCTGTGATAGGAATGGATGATACTTTATATATGGAAGGTGTTCCTAGTGATAAACAACCAGGATTATATGTAAGAAGAGTAAATGGAAAAACTTTAAGTGACGAGGAAATGTTAGATTATTATACTCAATTGGTAAAAGAGTATGGGATCGATGGAAAAGCGAATTGTAAATGGATTTATGGACTTGCATTGATCAATGAAAAAGGTGAAGAGAGTACATATACTTGGGATAAGGATAATTTTTACATGGTAGATACAAAATCTCTTAAAATGAATCCTGGATATCCATTAAATTCTATTTCTAAATATAAGAAAATAGATAAGTACTTTACCGACGTTACAGAGGAAGATATGGATCTTATAAAGGTAAATGAAGATGATGTCGTAGATTTTATTGCTAGTCATATGTAGATTCTATCGAATAAAAAATGTGAAAATGAGGTGTCATTATGAATTATGATATAAATGAGTATATTGAGAAGGCAAAAGGAATGCCAAACACGAGCGATGGAGGTAGTGCAGCATATCATTTTGACGATGTTGTATTAGTCAAGTATGAGATGTTAACCAAATATGGAGTCGCACGAGAAAAAGAGGAAATGATAGCAGAAGAAGCAAATAAGAAGAGAAATAAAGGTGTAAGAACGCCTGCTCATTTGGCGATCAAACGTGTAGAAAAAGGAGAGAATAATATCTGTTGGGTATTACAGGAAAGAGCTCCTGGTGTCAGTTTTGCTAATTATAGTAGCTGGAACAATGAAACTAAAGTACAATTAGAAAGACAATCAAGATTATTACAAGCACCAGATTCACATTACGAACAATGTGTAAGAGATATATGTGAACTGTTTCATATGGGACTTGAATTAAAAGATAAAAATATTTATTATGATGAAGATAGAGAAAAAGGTGGATTTACATTTATTGATTTATTGTTTCCGGATGCAAGGCCATTAGATTCGAATTCTATTACCGATGTATATGGGTTATGTAGAAATCTTTTTGGAATTAGTAATATGACTGTGATTTCATCGTATCATCGTCAGGCAACACAGGAAGAAAAGGACAAGTCAAAAGAAATGACATGGACTATGAAAGGGAGAATGTTTCAAGCGGTGGAAAAAGTTCTGCCTAATTTTGAACAACATAGAAGATGGATTTTAAGAGGCTGTGAACAGGGAGAATTAGAATGTTTTGCGCGACATGGTATCATAGTAGGAGATTTAAATTTAACGGATGAAGAATATCAGCAATTTGACGCTATGGTGGAATGGATTGTCGATGATTCTATCGAACGTATCACATCTGGTGCAAATAAGTTTTGGCAGATTGGAGCGAATGAAATTCGCATTCGTTTACAAGAAACCTGTATGAATGACGCTTGGAAATATCATCGGGAAAATGACCTTTTACCGATTGATTATGAGGATGACTATGAATATGATAGTGCAGTGAAACAAAAGTTGGAGGCGCTTGTCAATGAAAAATTTGAACAAAAACTAGAAGAGCAGGCGAAGTTAAGTAACAATTCTAATATATTACAAGCAGCCAATGATTTAGCAGCCCAAAGAGAAATGTACCGAAAAAGAGGATGGTAGTATTATTTTTATTTAGAAAAGAGAGCGTTTATGAAATTAGTATCTATACCAAATTATGAAGAGTATCGAGTGGATGCGATTTTTGATTGTTATAAATGGGATCCTCAATTTTTAGATCATAATACACTTGCAAAATATGCTCTTGTCATAACGGAGAAAGAATCTAAAGAACTAGCAGAGTTGACTGAGATGTTGGATTCGGAGACGAGATGTGCAGAGGAGTTTTTAAATCGACATTTAGATCTTGCAAAACGATTAGAAATTCCTAAGAAGATTTCGTGTGAATTGAAGCGAATGAAAGAGTACGATCCAAAGAGACATATTCGATTAATGCGTTATGATTTTCATCCTACGGTTGATGAAAAATGGGTTATTAGCGAAGTGAATAGTGATGTTCCAGGAGGCTTTGCAGAAGCTTCGTTATTACCTAAATTAGCAATTCGATATCTATCTAAATCTCGGAAAAGTTATGATAGTATCGACTTTGGAGACATTTTAGCAAAAACGATTGCGAAAAAAATAAAACGTAATGGCACGATCATGTTTGTACATTGTACATCTTATAGTGATGATCGTCAGGTGATGCAGTATATTGGAGATAAAATGGAATCACTTGGCTTTCATTCGCTTTATGGTGCAGCAGATCACGTGCGATTCGAAAATAGAGAAGCTATGAGTATTTTAGATGGAAATCAAGGTAAGATCGATTGTATCGTACGTTTTACTCCTTTAGAGTGGTTGAAAGAAATCAAACCAAAAACATGGGCAGGTTATTTTGATACGACTACGCCTTCTTGTAATCATCCAATTGCAATATTCGCTCAAACAAAACGATTTCCACTTATATGGGATCTATTAGAACAACACGGAATTTCATTAGAAACATGGAGAAAATTACTTCCAGATACGATCGAAGTGAAAAATCTTAAAGGAAAAGATGGATATATATATAAGCCTGCTTGGGGTAGAGTAGGAGAAAAAATTTCTATTCCAGAAGCTTGTAGTGAAGGCGAATATCAAACAATTTTAAAAGATGTTCGTAGACACCCAAAACGATATCTTGCACAGAAAAAATTTCTAAGTAAGCCTTTGAAGAGTCCAGACGGAAAACTTTTTCACGTCTGTTTAGGCTCATATAGTGTAGATGGAAACCATGCGGGATTTTACGCTAGAATCAGTGAGAAAAATAGAATTGATTCCGATGCTGCCGATATACCAGTTTTGATTGAAAGGAATAAAAAAGATGACAGGAAAAGAAGTCTATAAAAAGTGGACACCTACTGGAAAGAGATGGGTAGATTGGGTGAGACCTGTTCCATTTATTGGAATCGATAGCCCGTATCAAGTTCACGAATTTATCGATGATAGTATTCCAAAGATATTTTATGTAAATAATTTAAGCAAAGATACTGCAATTATCATAGATATCGAAGGAGTAGATAGCATCAAAGAAGGAATCGCACTTGCTCATCTTGGATACCGTCCAATTCCGATATTTAATGGGACTAATCCATCTATAGGTGTTTCTTCTACTACGAATAATGCTATGATAGAGCCATTATTAGTATGGGGAGCTTTAGAGTTAGAAAAGATAGTATTAGAAGAAGATGCACCACCTGTATTTCTTTTAGATCGAAATCGTTTGAATCGATATAAAATAGATCCATCTATCTTTGATAATAGCTGGGATATTTATCCACAAGATATTCCTTCACCAGATTATTTTTTACAAAATGGTATTACAAAGATCGTGGTGAGAGGAAATCAATTATCGAGAGATTTGAAGAAAGTGCTATATCCATATCAAAAAAAGAATATCAAAATTTTATTTACAAATGGATATGAAGAAGCAAGAGAAATTAAAATAAAGAAAATCAAAGAAAAAGAGTTGTGATCGGGGAAGTGATGCAATGATAAAATATAGTGGGAAAATTGTACAATTTGGTTTTGGTGCGGTAGGAAAAAGTTTTTTTGAAAAGGTATCCCATGAAATTCAATTTGATGAAAATAACTACATCGTGATTACGAGAAACCAATTTGAATTTGAACCTTATATGAATCTGGGTGGAATTTCCACCAACTTTTTTGTTTGTGACATTAACAAAGATAATTTTAAAGAAGTTTTTAGTACATTTTTGAATCAGGGAGATATTCTGATTGATTTTGCTGATACTGTTGGGACGAGAGATCTGTGTCAATGGTGTAGCGAAAATAATATTATGTATCTGAATACGGGAGAAGCTGATTGGCCTGAAAATTGGTATAGTATTTTTAACGAGAATCTTTTAAAGAAAGAACTTAGAAAAAAATATGAGAACGATCCGCGATACAATCAGTATCCTATCGTATTACAACATGGGAATAACCCCGGCTTGGTTTCGCATTTTGTCGCTGCAGGAATCGAATATATCGTTCATACGCAGTATAAAAAAGACAAACATTTGAAACAGTTATTGACAGAGAATAAGTTGAATGAAATCGCAAGAATTTTAAAAATTCGTATGATACATGTAAACGATATCGATTTACAAAAGGTGAAAGAAGAATATAATGAAAACAAGTTAGTCAGCACTTGGTGTTGTGATTCTTTCTTCTTTGAATTACTAAGCGAAGCAACTCAGAACATTGGAACACATGAACGTTTAAAAGAGAAAGATCAATATCGAATGTTAGATTTAGAAAGAGGTTTTTTAGAATATACAAAACTTGCTTGTGATATGAAATGCCGTACGTATTATCCAAACGGTACTTTTGAAGGATATTTAGTACCACACGAAGAGACAATTACGATAGCAGATCATCTTTCTATTGTAGAAGATGGTAAAACAGTATATCGTCCTTCTGTGATGTTTGTCTATTCTCCTTGTGATCTAGCAAAAGAATATTTAGAGAAGTCAAAGGTGAATGATTATCCTAATCCAGATCCGAAGAAACCTCAAGATGTTGAAAATGAAATAGGGAATAGTATTGTAAGAGGGCATATTTATCCAAATGATTCAGAAATTGTTTATCAAGAAAAAATAGAAGAAGGTACTGAGTATGTAGGAGTTTTACTAATTGGTGAAAAATTCGAACCTGTATGGGTAGGAAATCGAATTGAATTATCTTATTTGTATCGCCATAAAAAAGATTCTTATTGGCAGACACCAACGATTACACCAGTTGCGATGTCAGCACTTGCTGCACTTTGTTGGATGTTGAAACATCAGCATCAAGGTGGAATTTACTTTCCGGATGATATTTTAGATTATCACTATATTTTAAAGATCGCTGAGAAATATATATCAAAGACAATTTATAAAACATTCGACAAGAAATTGCTTGCAGACAAACTAGAAATTGATTTTTCAGATATACAATCGAAAGATTTTTTGGCAAAAGAAAAAGAATAATCCAAAACTGGAATTATTCTTTTTTAGTGGCCACCGCCACCTCCACCGCCTCCGCGGCCTCCACCACCGTAGTAAGAACCTCCGCTATATCTAGCGCTTCTAGAGATGTAAGTTGCTCTACGTGTTGCTCGACTGAAAGAACGAGTCGTATAACGGAATCCACTTGAACGATAGTATCCATTGCTGAGAAGTGGACTGTTTGTAATATCTGGACAACGGATTTCTAATGCTTTGATCACTTTATCGGAAATACCGAATGCTGTTGCATATACGAGGTATTCCTCCCATAAAGGTAGTTCGATTACAGTTTTTTCATCCATTAAAGTAGCACTATTTAAGAAACGATAGAGTGCTCTCCATTTCTCGTATTCGTCTTCTCCAAATTGTGTTAATAAGATGTAATGATTTGCGCATTTCTTTAAAATGATGGCGCTTATGATAAGTGTGATACCAATGATAAAGAAAGAACCATATGCGAGATCAAGACGTGTGAATGAACATGTTAGATTTCCTATCAGCATAATGAGAATTGCCAATATAATATAAGATTTTGCTAAAGAAATTGTGCGATTTTTAAGACCACAATAATCTGCTTTTTGGAAGTATCCTCGCGTAACACCGAGATGTACGATAGAGTTTTCAACTTTGTCAACGAAAGCATTTGTATTATCATAATCGGAATAAACTTTCTTTTGGAATTCTTTCATCGTAATAGAATTTCCATGTGCGTATTTTACGACGAAGTTAAAATATGCTTCCTCATTGAGAGAGAGGTCTTCTAATTTTTTACCATTGATATTGTATCGCTCGATCGGTTGAGTTCCTGCTATTGTACTTTCGGTATTGATCGTATTTGAAATGATATTAGAAGCAGGTATGCTAGGCATTTGTGTGAATGGATTCGTAGTAGGTGGCAAGTATAATACTTTTAATAAGATATTATCAAAGTCCCAATCTTTTGTTTCAGAGATTTTTTGTAATTCGATGTATCCTTTTCTAACTAGATTTAAAAGTAGAGCAGAGTAACTGTCTCCGATATCTGCTTTATGCTTATGTTTTGAGAATACGAGAGACGCAGCAAAGTAAGGATCTAGATTACTTGGGATATCTCTGAAATATTTTATTTTTGTAGACGGTTGATAGAATTTATGCTTTTTTCTAATCTTTTTATCTCTTGTGATAGCGAAAGTCAAGAATAGGACAGAAAAGAGGATAGAAAGAATCAATAAAGTTTTCTTATTGTGTTTCGCTTCTACTTGTAAATTATCATATTCTTCAATCGCATCCATTGCTTCTTCGAGATAGACATCGTCGGAATAGTAATTGTCTGGTGCAAAATTTGTAAAACTATGTTTGTCTTCATTGTATGCAAGCAATGAAAATTCTAGGTATTTATTGTAGCTTTTGAATTTTAAATCATCTTTATCTAAATCGAAAGAGAATGTGTGATATCCAGGATTTAAAGTATCTGATTCTTTATAATCAAAAGTATGAGAATTTGTTCCATACGTGTGTGCAAGATAGTTCCCTTTTTTTGGCATATCTTTATTTGGAATTAAAATCTGACCTTTAAAAGATTCTAGATGTTTGATAGAATCTTCAGAGTACATAGATAGGTATAACTCTGAAACATCGCTATATCTTAAAGCTGCATTATTCATTTCATATTGAATTTCAAATGTCACGTCTTCACGATACAAGCCATCTACGTAGAAGAATACGCATTCATATCTAGCGAGTCCTTCATCGTATGGGCCTTTACTATGATACCATTTTCCCGGTCCATATATAATGCTTGTGTAGTCACTATCATTCCAATATAGTTTTGGACTTTCGGTATAGGTTGTCTCTGTACCGTCATCATTGATTTGTTTTACATAATTTACTTGATAGTCCACTTTTAGTCCGTCGACGTAATCTTCTGGAAGATCTCTCCATAATTCCCAGAATAGATTATTCTTAGAGGCTGCGTGAACATCGTAAGTCAATCTTTCTGTAATGACAACTTTTCCTCCTTCACCTGGTTCATCTACAAGGACTGCTTTGTAATCTACGTCTGTAATCCGTGCGTAGTCATTTGGACCTGTACTTTCTTCTGAATCGTAGTATGAGAAGAAAGTAGAGATGAACGGTATAACAAAAAAGATGAGAAAGAAAATAATAAAAATATTTCTAGTTTGTTTGTACATTTTAGATTCACCACTTTCTAAGTTTATTATATCGGATAATTTAAGAAAAGGATAGATAGAAGTAAATAAAAATGCAAGTTGTTTTGTAGAATGTAGGTGATTGATGTTTATGATAAAAAGATATGTTATAATAATAGAAGATTATTTGAAAGTTAAGAGGTTGTTTTAGTACAGGAGTTGATGATACATGAAATGTTATCATATGACGAAACTAGATTACTTGGACTCTATTAATCAATTTGGATTATTACCTCGCAGTGGAGACAATAGTAGATTGATTCAAGATGATCAAGTAAAAGTATTTTTTTCGGAAGGATACGAGGGAGCGATTGCTTTATATGTAGACTTTAGCATTGTTTACAGAAAAGCAAAGGAAAAAGAAATTACATTGGATGACGACTTAAAAGGAAAGATATTGTTGTCTAAAGATTTAGAAGATTATTTAGGGGACGGTGTTTATCTATCCTTTGATATGAATGGAATTAAAAATGAAAGAAATTTTGAAAATGGTTGTACGAGCCAACCGATAGCTTCCGATATTATCAATGTCTTATTATTGGAGGATATTACGAATGGCAATATAACTTATTCTAGGTTTGATATTATCCATTATATGATGTCTACGATTTCACCAGAACAAATTACATATTATGGAGAAAAATATCCAGATAGTCCACCTTTTGATGCTGCAACGAAGCGAATTCAAGATAAAGTTAAAAAATATTATGAAGAAAATAAAGAGATTATAGATGTCTATCGAAGTGGAAGTTATAAATTAAAAGAACTATCTTTGAATGAATTTTTAAATTATAGTAAAAATAAGCATCGATAAAAGATCATCATGAAAATATACAATGTAATATAGATGCTATCATGAATTACGCCCAGTTGATGTTGTAAAAGTATATTATAAAGATTTTGCTAGTTATTTTAATAGGAAAATATCACAAAAATCTAAGTAGGGAAAAGTTTACAGGAATGATTGGAGAAAATTATGATAGTAGAGGTTGGATTTAAATTAGATAGAGATTTATCTTATTATGATAAAATTTTAAAAGATAAAGGCTTAAGCAATTGTTTTAATTGTATAACGCATGATATATATTATACAGATCAAAATTTAGACGGTTTAACAGAAAATCAAATGAAGGACAGGTAAATGTAGGATATGCTATAATTCCTAGTTTATTTTGTGCTATATTTTCTCAATTAGCAGTTTATGAAAATTTAAGAAAGAAAAAAACGAATAGTAATTCGTATAGGAGGTATTGTATGTTAATTACAGGAGTTTTAATTACAATAGTTGCAATTTTTATGATTTTAGTTCCTCAATTTTTTATGGGACTTAAAAGTCCTAGAATACCAGATGAATTATTAAAAAATCCTAAAATGAAAATTGTTCTTAGAGTATGGGGTAGCATTTTTGTAATAGTAGGAATTTTATTAATTGTTTTCTCAATTATTTAATAATAAATTACAATTTATAGAGTAGATTTAAATCTACTTTTTTCTTAGGGTGAAAACATGATATAATATAATAGATTTATG